>NZ_JAXCIC010000003.1:0-472694 GCF_035985055.1 Arthrobacter sp. PL16 | reverse complement strand
CGGGTTTCGGCGGTATTCTCGCGGAAGTCCCAGTGCTTCCACAGGATGCTGTCGTCTTCTTCGTGCATGCAGATCGCGTTCTCGATGGTCACCGGCCGGCCGAGGCTGTCGGTGGTGATGCCGTCGAAGTACTGGATCTCACCGGTGCAGTCACAGCCCAGGGTGAGGGAATTGGCCATGTTGCCGATGTTGTACTCACCGGAATCGAAGGCGTTCTTCTTCGCCTGCACCGGGGCGGTGTCACCGTAGGGGACGACCATCTCCGACAGGGACGCACGGTTCAGGACCGGGCGTTCCACGCCCTTGTCCTGGTAGCGCAGCTGGTGCAGGACCAGGCCCTCGCGGGGGGTGAACCCGATACGGAACGTCCAGTTGGCCCACTGGACATGGTTACCGGTCACCGTGAAGGACGGGCCCTCGGGCTGGGTGATGGAAATGGGCTTCAGATCGGTCCGGGCCGGCCCGACGTACTTGGGCAGGTAATTGCCGCTAGCGGCCGGAACAGGAGTCTTCTCATCGTCCTGGAGCTGCACGACCTCGCCGGTGTTGAGGTCGACGATGACGATGAAGTTCTCGATCGGGTGCGCATACGGGCTGTCGTCGGGCTCGTCACGGACGAAGACCAGGGCGCGCATCAGGCGCCGTCCTTCATTGTCCTCACCGAAGTAGCCCACCGACCACGGCTCGAAACACACCAATCCCATATCGGTGATGCCACGAGCGGCCAGGGCCGCAATGACCTCGGGATTCTTCCGGCAGCTCTCCTCACCCTCGGCGAACTCATCGAGCATGAACGGCGGGTGCACTCCGGCATCCAGCTGCGTCCACGTCGAGACGATGCCCGCATCAAGATCGACGATCGCCTCATAAGAGCGCCCCTCGGCACGATCGATCAGGACCGCGTCAGCCTCACGCACCGTCTCAGTACCGGCCCGCAGCAAATCCTTCGCCGGCTCACGGAGCTCGATACTGATGAAACGGAACGACTCCGCCGCAGCCGGCCCCTCCTTCAAAATCGAAGCCGCACGCGAAATCTCATCACGGGAAAGCGGATCAAGGGGGTACTCCACCCCAACTACGGTGTTGACATCACTGTCGATACTCATGATTTTCTCCTTGAATCTGTGAATCGAAATTTGATGGAAAATACGCTGTGCCGATGGTTAGCTGGACAACAACCATTCAGATGCCGCTGTGCGGTATCGGATGAAGCCCTTGTATTCGGCCATGTCGTCCGGAAGTTCTGCCAGGACATGGCCGAGGTTTTCCCGCCAAGCAGGTACTTTTGCGATGTCGGTGAGAGGCAGGAGATAGGACCGGATCAGGAACAACACAGTTCCGGTGTGTGGAAGGCAAACGAGGTGTTGTACCTCGACCCGTAGGTGGAGCCGCTCCGGCAAGTTGGGGTCCTCAGCTAGGGTGCTGCGGTCATGGGCCCATTGCGGGTATGTTTCGGTCGATGTGTCCAGACGGTGGTCGATTGTCATCGTCCAGTTGGTCCTGCGGTATTGCTCACCGGGCTGCAGGCGCAGGAGGAACTGCTCGGCACGGCTCACGATGCGTTCTTCAGTGATCCGTGGGACGGGGCCGTGGATCTCGTGGAACTTCATGCCGGTGTCGAATCCGATGGACCAGTCCGCGGCGAAGGTGATGATTCCTGCGTCGAGCCACAGTGCGTCCTCACGCTTGTCCAGGAATGCCATGTCGTCCTGGATCTGGCTGCCGAGGAACCGCAGCGGACCCATGGGAAGTGAGTCGTCGTCGCCGACGGTGAACTGTACGTCGAGGTTCTGCAGGTCGTTGCGCCAGCGACAATTCTTATCCTCCCTGGTGAAGGACATCGTGTCTGGGTAGTCCTTTGCCATGGCGGGCAGCAGGGTAGTGATGGCGTCCCAGATAGCGGGCCGCATGTGAGGAAGGAACTGGAGGCGTGAGGGATCTCTGTCCAGTATCGCGTCGCGTTCACTCAGTTCCTGGAGGTAGTACTCGTCGATGTCGATCAGGGAGCCCCCCCATTCACCCACTTCGGTCTTCACTACCTTGTGGGCCGGTTCGACGTTGGCGCTGTAGCGATAATTCTCAGCGATGAAAGGCCAGGGAAAGCGTCTGATTCGTTCGGGCAGGACAGAGGTATCCGAGTTTTTTTCTCCGGTGGTGATACTCACAGGTCCAACTCCAATTCTTCGTCTACGCTGCGCGAGACACAGCACATGATGGTGGTGTTTTCGGCCTTCTCCTGGTCCGTCAGGTAAAGGTCCCGGTGCAAGGGTTTCCCACGAAGTACAGGCAAGACACATTCACCGCAAATACCCTTACGGCACATATTCGGAATACTTTTTCCTGCGTTTTCAAGGGTTTCCAGCAATGAGACGCCAGCCGGAACCTCCAACCTGACACCACTGCGGGCGAGGTTGACCGCGAACGGTTCGCCGGCATCGAGTTCGGCCGCACCAAAGGCTTCTGAGTGCAGCAATCCCTTGGGCCAGCCAAGGTCCTGCGCCTGGTCGAGGACTCCGTCCATGAAGGCTGTCGGCCCGCAGACGTAAAGGTGGGTTCCGAGTTTCTGATTCACGAGAGCTTCCATCAGGGTTTTCTGGAAACTCTCACGATTGCTGCACTCCGTCAGGGCTGGTCCGAGCAGTTCCCTCGCTTCATCAACGTGAGCCCCCGCGCCAGGCCGGTAAACGTAGATCAGGGATGCTTTCGTACCCCATTCGGCGGCGTACCGGGCGTGGGAGAGCACCGGGGTGATACCGATCCCCGCGGCGATCAGCAGATGGTGCGTAGCTGTTGCCGCGGGAGCAAAAGCGCTGCGGGGCAAGGACACATGAACCCGGTCACCGATGACAAGACGATGCATGGCTAAAGAGCCGCCAGCACCCCCTTCGACCTGAAGGACGGAGATCGTGTATTGCGTAGGACTATTGCCTGACCCGGTGAGGGAGTAGGCATTCGCGCCTCCATCTGCGTACTGAACAATGAGGTGGCTTCCCGGAACATAAGACGGCAACGTCCCACCTGACGGGTCAGCAAACGTGATACTGACAATGGAGTCCGTTTGCCTGCTGACATCCCTCACCTCCAACTGAAGGCCGCCTTCCACCGCAGGATGAATACCGGTTGCGAGAGCCGTCACTGTCATGTTGTCTCCTCCGCATGCGCTGAGAATCCCAGATACCCACCAACACGGCGGGAAAAGTGGTCGGTGAAATATAAGGTCGTGGCGCACCCCTGGCAGTCCACCTCGGAACCGATCGGCTGATCAGTTGTTGTGCGGGTGTGGCAATGCCCGCAGAAGATGACTCGCGGTCCAGTCTCATCAGGCAGCAAGGTCATCTCCTCATCGGTCAACCCACAACCCGCGGCCAGCGAGGCGGCTGCGTGGATGTCGGCTGGAGGACCGGCGAGGACCAGTCGAGCCCCGACGCGCGAGGCTCCCAGCACGACCTTCAGATCCGACAGGGCTTGAGGGTTTGCGGACCTGAAGCGAAGATCCAGCCTGGGCCGTCCACCGGTTTCGTGACCCGCGGTGCCATCTGATGAACCGAACGCCACACAGATGACACCGCGGAAACCCGACTCCAAACCAGCAGCTGCCGCGGGCAGCACCGACACCGGAAGCATGGTCGGGCTTAGGCTGCGAAGTTGCGGTCGCCGGCGAAGAACCCCAGGGCGTAGTCGGGGGTTTCGAACTTGACGGCCGTGCCCTTGGGGAAGAACAGCACGTCGCGTTCCTTCGCGTGCGTCGTTTCTCCGGTTGCCAGGTCGGTGAGGATGAACTCGCCCTGCACGACAACCTTCATCTCGTCGTAGGTGTAGGTGTATTCCAGGGGCTTACCGGCCTTCAGTTCGAAAAAGCCCGAACACATGACCGACCCACCCGGGTTGGAGAGGGAGTCGCCGATGGCAGCTTCTACCCCGGGCTCATTCATCGACGGCAGTCCGATGTGACCGCCTTCGACCTTGTGGATGGATCCGGCCTTGCTGAGGGTTCCTGTGAGGGCTTCCATGATTTCTCCTTTGAAAATGGGGCGAGATTCGGCAGAACTGATGTGCTGCGACCGCGCTGAGGTTGCGAACCGGGACGAGCATTTGAAGGACCTGGAGGGTTTAGCACTGTTAGGAAGTGGTCCGACTCGATCAGAGCTCCACGCGTGTGATCCTGATCACCTTTGCCCGTACCAATACGGTGACACGAACGGGTGTACAAGTCAACCGTTCAGGAAAATTTTTCCTCGCAGCTCTCCACGCCGCCCGACCCTCCCGTTTCCCATGCACTATTGACTAAGACGCTTGTTCCTGTAACAGTTGGCATCGCTGTGACCCGCATCACAACTACGCGATCCTCTGCTGACGAGAGGCATAGTTCTGCCCTGGGTCTGCGCACCGGGCGCCTTTCCGGCTGTTTCAGAGGACCCCGGACTACTTTCATACCCACCGCAGTTTCCTGCAGAAAGAGAACAACACCATGAAGCTCCAAGTAGCCATCGATCTGCTCACCACCGAAGACGCCCTCGAACTGGCAGGCAAAGTCGCCGAGTACGTCGACATCATCGAACTCGGCACCCCCCTGATCAAGGCCGCCGGACTCTCCGTCGTCACTGCCATCAAGGAAGCCCACCCGGACAAGATCGTCTTCGCTGACATGAAGACCATGGACGCCGGAGAGCTCGAAGCAGACATCGCGTTCAAGGCCGGCGCTGACCTGATGACCGTCCTCGGAACCGCCGATGACTCCACCATCGCTGGTGCCGTCAAGGCCGCCAAGGCCCACAACAAGGGCGTCGTCGTCGACCTCATCGGCGTAGCGGACAAGGTCACGCGCGCCAAGGAAGTCCACGCCCTGGGTGCGAAGTTCGTCGAGATGCACGCTGGCTTGGACGAGCAGGCCAAGCCCGGCTTCGACCTGAAGGGACTCCTCAGCGCCGGCGCAGAGGCCCGTGTTCCGTTCTCCGTAGCGGGCGGCGTGAAGGTTGCCACCATCGGAGACGTCAAGAAGGCCGGCGCCGAGGTAGCTGTTGCCGGAGGCGCGATCTACAGCGCCGCCGACCCAGCCGTGGCAGCGAAGGAACTCCGCGACGCCGTCGCCTAACCCTTCGAATGATGGTGGCGTCCCAGGCTTGGAGAAAAAGCCCGGGACGCCATCCAGGGGCTCAGACCACAGATTTCACAGATCCTCCAGAACGGCGCAGAGCAACGTAAGCGGGGCGGCGAGGTTTCGCGGCACACCCACTTGCTATTGGAATGTGCGGCGGTCAGGTCATGCGTTGGGTGTGCAGCGGCGCAGATGGAGGGCTGGAAAGTGACTGAGGTACTTAGAGCTGAACGGCGTGTGCGCCACAACAGGGAACGTGTCCTGCAAGCGGCATTATCGCTGGCCGAGGTGTCGCGGCAGCTCTGCAGGTAGGCGGGGGAGAGGCTGCTTTCCCGGGCGAGTGGTCCTGTTCAGAGTTCGATGACAGCAGGGGCATCGAGCGCGGCTTCAGGGAGAACCTAGGGAGATGACGACGCTGCTCTTCTTGTGTCCCGATTCGACGTGGGCGTGCGCGGAGACTGCTTCGTCCAGGAGGTAGGTCCTATCGATGACTGGGACGTAGTGTCCGGATGCTGCCAGGTCACCCATGAACTGCACGTCCGCTGCGATGGCGGGGGCTTCCAAAGTACGGTGAACACGATCCTCGCCCGGGTCCTACCGAACAGTGGGGTCAGAAGTGTCCAGAGGAGGACGGGGAGGGTGGGAACGGTGGTGAGGTAGGTCCCGCCTGGCTTCAGGACCTTCCGGCATCGGGTGCAGGAGCTTTTTCCGACGGCGTCGAAGACCACATCGTAGGACTCGGCGGTCTCCGTGAAGTCCTCGGCTTTGTAATCGATGGTTTCGTCGGCCCCTAGGGACTTCACCAGATCAAGGTTTGCGGTGCTGCAGACGGTGGTGACATCTGCTCCGAAGTGTTTGGCGAATTGGACAGCAGCCGTGCCTATGGCGCCGGAGGCGCCGTTGATCAGGACGCTCTGCCCGGCCTTGAGACCTGCGACGTCTCTCAGGAACGGCAGGGCGGTGAGGGCGCCGTCGAGGATTGCCACGTACACCGGTCGGATACTCAAAGCAGACCTCGAGCGCCCGGCTAAAGCCAATGGTGAAGGCACTCCTCTGCCCAATTTTGACCGCCGATAATCTACATTATGTCAGGTAGAAGAGATCTAATGGCAGGATCTGCTGAATAGGACTCGGTGATACGACTCCCCCTCGTCCTGCTGCCTGAGCGCTGAGTTCCGCGTCGTTACAGGGATGTAAGGCTGTGAAGAGTTTCGGCCGACGTTAGCGCGCTAGGTGACGAGGTTGATTAGTTGAGCTGCCGACGCGACCGGTGGTTCCGCGGATTCTCGGGGTTTCCTTGACGGGCGTTCGCATTTTATGCACTCTGAGTGCATTATCTGCAGAGGCTTCGGAGGCCGTGATGGACCCGTTGGAGGGCCGATTGATCAGGCTTCCGCTGCGGCAGGAAGCCGTCAGTGCGGATGCGGTGTTCGAGGAGATGCTCACGGGCTGGAAGCAGCAGCAGCTGGCCAGGAACTTCACGGCGGGCACAATCCGGGGACGTGAGAGCTTGGTCCGTCGGTTCGTGGATTACACCGGGCATTTTCCGTGGGACTGGACGGTCGGTGATGCTGATGAGTTCTTCGCTCATGAGCGCTCGATCCTGAATCTGGCCTTCGCGACGATCCGTGCGTATCAAACCCATCTGAAGGTGTTCTGCGATTTCCTGACAGATCCGGCCTATGAGTGGGACCGGATCTGTCAGCAGGGATTTGGCCGCTCCCCTGCCCAGATCATTACCGAGTTCAACCGGGCCCGGCACGTGCAGAACAATGAACAGGCCCCGGCGAAAAGGCCGTTCACCCGGGTCGAGCTGCAGGGGTTTTTTGATCTTGCTGACCTCGAGGTCGAACGGGTCCTGGCGTCGGGGCGTAAGGGTGCGGTGGCCGCTTACCGGGACGCGACCGTGTTCAAGACCGCTTATGCCTGGGGGTTGCGGGCTAATGAGGCCACGCACCTGCAGACGGTGGACTTCTCCCGGAACCACCGGGCGCCGCAGTTCGGTGAGTTCGGTGTCCTGCAGGTCCGGTATGGCAAGGCGCAGCGGGGTTCCCCGCCCAAAAGACGCTCCGTGCTGACGGTTTTTGACTGGTCCCCCGAGGTCCTGGATACCTGGATCCGGGTTGGTCTGCCCTGGCTCGCTCCGGCCGTGTCGGAGGTTTTCCCCACGGCCAATGGTTTGCCGGTTCCCAAGTCCAACCTGCACCGTCGCTTCCGTGACTACATCGATGAGCTCGGCTATCCACCGGGACTGGACATGCATTCCCTGCGCCGTTCCTACGTGACCCACCTTTTCGAGCACTTCGGCTTTGACCACACCTTCGTTCAGCGGCAGGTCGGCCACGAACACGCCTCGACGACCTCCCTTTATACGGCCGTTTCCAGCGACTATCAGACCAGTGAACTCAACCGGGTGCTTGAAGACATGATCGACAGGGCCGTCAGACCGAACGAGGAACCACGATGAAAAAGGAGCAACGGAAGTGAAACGGGATATCGAATACCGGTGGCGGGCCCGGGAACTGATGGCCCGGCACGGCATGCGCACGACCCGTGAGCTCGTGGGACCGCTCCGTGAACGGGGCATCACGCTCTCCGAGTCGCAGATCTACCGCATGGTCAGCCAGAACCCGGAACGGATTTCCTTCCAGCTCCTGGCTGCCCTCTGCGACATCTTCGGCGTCGAAGCCAACGAACTGTTCACCTTCACTGCCACCGATGCCAGGTCCAAACGCCAGCAACAGGCCGTTACCTCGGGGGAAAACGTGGTCCGTTTTGCTGACGCCTACAAACCCGTCAGGGCACGGATCCTTGAGGACTGAACCCGCCCCGCGTGGCCGGCCCCGGTCTCACGGCGAACACCAGTGCGCCCGATGCAATCGCATGGCCGCCAAAATCCGGGTGAACTGGCCCGACGGACCCGTCTGCGGGATCTGCTTCACCACCGCCCTGAGGACTCAGGGAACGTGTGTCCTTTGCGGCGACGAAAGACTGCTCCCGGGCAGAACCCGGGAAGGGGCACACACCTGCCGGGACTGCGCCGGCATCACCACCAAGATGACCTGCGACGGGTGCGGCGCCGAAACCGAGAGATTCCGTGCCGGCCACTGCATCCGCTGCGTACTCAAGACCGACCTGGACCAGCTCCTGCACCCCAACAATCCCCCAGACCTGCGTCTCAAACGCCTCATCGGTGTCCTGGCCGAGGCCGATCGCCCCGAGAGCGTCTATACCTGGATGCGAGGAGCCAAAACCAGGCACCTCCTCGAAGGACTCGGCACGCGCACCATCGCACTCACCCACGAAGCCTTTGACGCCCTGCCCGGATCACGGTCCGTGGAATACCTACGGGAACTGCTCATCCATCACGGCATGCTCGAGGACCGGGACCGCCAACTCGCCGCCTTCGAACGCTGGCTGACCACCCGGATCCTGGACCTCGCCCACACCCCACACATCCAGACACCCATCGAACGCTTCGCCCGCTGGCACCACCTAAAACGCCTCCGCGCCATGGCCGCCCCAGACAAAAACCTCAACACGGCCGTCCGCTCCGCGAAACAGGAAATCACCGAAGCCGGGAAGTTCCTCACCTGGCTCAACACCACCCACGACCTGACCAGCACCGGCATACAGCAGGCCCACATCAACCAATACCTCGCCGACGGGCCTTCCACCCGATACACGATCCGCACGTTCATCATCTGGCTCATCAAGAACAAGGACATCGACAAGATCCACGTACCGCACCGTTACGCCGCCACGACACCCCTGATCACCCAGCAACAACGCCTCGAACTCATCCGCAACTGCGTGGAATCCAGCGAAACACCCCTCACCTACCGGATCGCGGCCCTGATTCTGCTGCTCTTCGGTCAACCCGTCGGCAAAATCACCGCCCTAAAATGCTCCGACATCCAAGCCCTACCTAACGGATTGCACCTGAACCTGGGCAACACCCCCGTCCTGGTTCCCGCCCAGATAGCCCCCATGTTCTGGGAATACCTCCACCACCGACCCAACCAGCAAACCGGCAACCGCGGGAACCAATGGCTCTTCCCCAGCACCATCCCAGGACAACACATCCACGCCGACACGATGATGGGCCAACTACGTACCCTGGGCATCAACCCCGGCGAAACACGCAACACCGCCCTACGCGGCCTGATCCAGGAACTACCACCCACACTGGTCGCCAATGCCCTCGGCTACAGCTACCAAGTCATCCACAAACACGCCACCGACGCCGGCACACCCATGGCCAGCTACGCAGGAAAAATCCCTCTCCCCACCCACACCCCACCCAAACACCGACAACCAGGCAGCGATTAGGACTCAAAACGATAAGTCCCGTTCCCGCTTGTGGTTTGGAGAGGGGCTGGGAGCCCCTCCTCTTTGGTACTTCCAGATGCGATCTGGTCGAAGGCCGCCGTGAGTTCATCGGCCGGCGGCAGGGCGCGTTGCTCAGCCGTGGGAAGGTTCTACGGAGAAGTTCAGTTAGCCGGCGTACTCGGGCTGGAACGTGCCGGTCTTGAGTTCGATGACGAAATAGCGCAGCTGCTCCACATGGAAGAACAACAAGTCGATGTAGAGGTCATCGCCCTCAACTTCAAAGTGCACCTGTCGCCCGACGAACTCGAATCCTGGACACGTGTTCCCGGAGTGTTGTACTGCAGGTTCCGTGACGAGAAGCCGGTCCAATCACGGAACTCACTTCGAAGGTCGGATGCCAGCAGGGCGACGACCTTACTCCCCCATCCGTCCTCCTCCTGACGCGCAAGCACGTCTCGACCAATACCTCAGTACAGCTCGATCAGCTGCGTATCGACTGTTCGCTGGGCGCTGTGGCGGGCACTACTTAGGCGATCTTTCAGCACCAACACCATCGGCCGCCGAGTCATGAGGCTGCCATCGGAACCTTCACCAACAGCACGGTGGCGATGTATGCACGAGATCAATAAGTTCTGTTCTTCATGCCGGTTCGAACAAAGTCCGTGCCCACCCTCTCCGAATAGTCCAGGAATCGACTGCCGGCGCAACGGAACCGAACCACCTCGTGGACGCATGTAACCTATTGCGACACCCCCTCAATGATTGGACTGAGACACTCATGGCAACCGACTACGACGAGCCCCGCGTTCGCCCGGAAGACCAGCCCGCCAACGAGTCGCTCGAGGCGATCCAAGCCCAGCGCAGCAGCACCACGCAAACCTCCGTCATCGACGTCGAGGACAGCGACACCGCCGAGGGCTTCGACCTGCCCGGCGCGATCCTTGAAGAAGAACTCCTGGTTCAGGTCGTCCCCGTCCAGGAAGACGAGTTCACCTGCATGTCATGCTTCCTCGTCCACCACCGAACTCAGCTCGCCCGTGAGAGAAACGGCGACAAGTACTGCGCCGAGTGCGAAGGATGACAGTCGACGAGCCGCTACGTCCCTGATGGACGCGCGAAAACACCCGACCGTCCGCTGCGGCACACGCTACTTCCGCAGCAAGTAGATCTATCGGGCTCCTTGTAAAGGAACAGCCTCCCCTATCGATCCTCGGCGCAGTCGCCTGCCTGACAGGGGCCGGGCCCTCCCCCTGGCTTGGGAATGGATGGTCAGGTTGACATAAGGCCTCGCACACTCCGCCGAATCAGGAATGAACGGTGCGAGCGTCCGTGGTGTGGGCCTCTTCATATCCGTTGTGTGCGTCGAACCGGACCCGGCCGTCGGACACCACCAGAACCGGGCTGTTGAGGAGCAGAGCCTCAGGATGATCGTCGAAGGGGTTGCTTTCGAGGACTGCAAAGTCAGCGAAGAATCCGGGTGCGAGGCTTCCCTCCTCACCTTCGGCTCTGCATGAATATGCTGCATCTTTCGTGGCGTGCTGCAACGCAGCCTGCAGGCTGAGCGCGTACGTGGGTAGGTTCGCGGGAAGGTTCGGGTCCAGTGCCGATTTTCTGGTGGTCGCGATGAACATGTTGGGCAGTGGTGCATGCGGTGCAGTGGGCGCATCGGTGCTCAGCGCGAGAGTGGCTCCGGCGTCGACAAATTCGGTCCAGGGGTAGGCCCGCTCAATACGTTCGTCTCCCAGCACCGCCCTCCAGTTCTCCTGCATGGCGGGATCGGCGTGGACAGGCTGCATGGAAGCGACGACGTTCAAAGCGGCAAGGCGGCGAACGTTCTCCTGCGTCACTGTCTCGAGGTGCTCGATGCGGTGGCGGCGCTCGAGGTGGCCGTTCTGTTCGTACGCGGCCTCGAGGGCATCCAATGCAATGTCCGAGGCTTCGTCGCCGATCGCGTGAATGGCTATTTGCAGTCCCGCAGCATCCGCAGCGGCAACCACAGGAATGAGGGCGTCCCGATCCCAGATGGGATCTCCCAGGGTCCCGTCGACGTAGGGCTCCTTCATCGCAGCGGTACAGCTGTCGATCACACCATCCAGGACGAGTTTGATACCGACCATCCTCACCGATGTCCCGCGGGTGGATTCCGCGAGCTCGGCGGCTTTGGCGACTTGTCGAAGGTTCTCTTCAAGCGTCGAGCGGCGGTGGATGAACCAGTGTCCTTTGATGCGCAGTGGAAGGTGTCCGCCATGCCGTTCTTCAGCCCGTTGAAAAGTATCGAGGTCGTCCTGGGCGACAGCCATGTCCACGACGCTCGTCACACCGCTGGCGACATAGCGCCTCATCGCACTTTCCAGCCACGAGTCCCTATCAGCATCTGTAGCCTGACAGGCAAGCGCTGGCCACACGATCTGTTGAGCTGCCGTTTCGAGGATCATCCCTGTCGCGGTGCCCGTCGCCGGGTCTCGAGCGATGGTTCCGCCGATCGGATCCTCGGTGTCTTCGGTGATTCCCAGTTCCGCGAGCGCGGCTGTATTAACCCAGACCGAGTGAAGGTCGTTCGCGTCGAGATAGACGGGGATATCACTGACTGCAGCATCAAGAAGATCCCGGTGCGGCCCTTCGATGCCGGTCGCACTGTAGAGCCAGCCGGAGCCGAGGATTCGCTGTGCGCCCGGATCTGCTTCGCGCGCCGCCCGGAGTGCGGCCTGGATGTCTTCCGGCGTCCTGGCCTCCCGCAGTTGGACCTTCTGTAGTGACTGTCCGAGCATCAGCAGATGCGTGTGGGAGTCGATGAAGCCGGGGAGAACAAAGCGGCCGCCGAGGTCGATTGTCCGATCCGACGAGGCCGAGTCGTCCGACGTCGTCGATGCGAGGCTGACCGCTGTGATCACCTGTCTGCTGACAGTGATGGAGCCCTCGACCGGCCCTTCAGGGGTGAAGAGGATGGCGTTGGTGTAGGTGGTACTGGTGGGGGTCATTGAGTCGATACCGGCTTTCAAACGATGGCAGCGTGGGGGAATTCGGCGCCCGGGGTCGTGTCCTGGGCGTGGTCAGCTTCCTGCTGGTGGGAGAACCTCGAGATGAACAGCAGCGGGACCAGCACGATGAGCGTGATCGCGCCCAGGATGATGCCGAGGTTGGCGAAGCCGACCATCTCGGATACCGCGGTCCCGAACAGGGGGGCGAAGGATGAGCCCACGAGGTAGACACCGAGGATCGGTGCAGACCACTTACCTGTGGCATCAAGAGCTGCGGCGATCGCGACAATATAGAGGAATGCCACCATGTAGACGGTGTTCCACACGATGATGACCACCAGGTAGAGGCCCGGGTCCGTGACGAACCCCGACGCAATCTTCAGAATTGCTCCAACAAGCAGCGCGGTCACAAGTGGCACAGTCCGGCCGAGCTTCTTACCGAACAGGCTGACGGCGGCGGAGGCGACAAGCCCGCCGGCGGTGGACAAACTCAGGACCAGGGCCATCCCGGCTTCATCGAGGCTCGCCTGCTGCTCCCCCATGACCGCGGCGACGGCCCACAGCGAGTCCTCCCCCAACGCTCACAGGGCAAAGCATGCCAGGACACCGAACCCGGCGAGCCTCGTGGAGCGCGAGGTCCGGGCGCGTGACCTCTCGATGTTCAGTGCACCGCCGGTTTCCCCCTTGGGGCGGTCGGGCATCCAACCTGTCGTGAACAGGGCTGCCAGTGCCAGGGCGGCGAGGATGCCGAAAGCGCTACCCATGCCGATGCCGATCAGCGGAATGATGAACAGGACGACGGCGACGATGGCACGGTTGGTGAATCCGCTGATGCCCGAGGCGCGGTCAGGGTCCCGCAGTGCTGCCAGGGCTGCGCCCCCGGCTGCTACCGCCCCTCCACTTCCCAGGCCGGCGATGATGATGCCGATCGCGGCGATCGTCGGATCCGCGATGACTGCAGCCGCTCCGAAACCTGAAGCAGTGAGTGCCAGTCCGATGAGCGCAACCTTGTACCGACCGCTTCCCGTTGTCCACCGGGCCGTAGCCAGACACGTCATCGCAGAGAGCAGAAGGCAGGCCGTCATCAGCGTGCCGGCACCGGTTGCGCTGTAGCCGAGATCGGTGAGGGCAATGATCATCACTGGAGCAAGGTTCGCGGTCATGAACCCGACGACGGTGATACCGAAAGTGGAGAATGCCCGTGTTGCCGTCAGGGGCACACGAACCAGGGAATCATGGGAAGGAGCGGGCAGAGTCAAGGTGCGATTCGTTCACTGAAGGAGTGATCGCCGCCACCACATATGAACGGCGTTCATTTAGTATGAGGACCGATCTACTGTGCTGCAAGGGTTTTTGAAACCCTTTCAGTAAATTCTATGTTTCGTCCTCATGGCGATGCCGGCAAGGAGCGCATCAACTCCGAAGTCGAAGGCGCGGTTCACGCGGTCTCCCGTTGGTCCCGCTTCCTGAAGGGCGCGTCGAAGAGTCGGATGGTGTTCGGTGGAAACATCCCACACCTTGTCAGGCGCCGTGCTTTCCAGGGCCGACCCCAGGGCGAAGTAGTCGATGAGGGAGATCGCGGACATCACATCCCGCTGTGGCAGTCCGGACCGTTCAAGCGCGGCGGCCAGATCCTCGTACATCTGCAGCACCGCTTCTGCTCGCACGGTCTGCTCCCAGCTCTCATCGTCGTCCTGCATCACTCTTCTGTCTTCGAAGATCCTCGCGCGCAGGAGTTCGATGATGTGCTCGCGGCTTTCGATCCGGTTGTAGAGCGACGACTGACTTACCCCAAGCTCAGCAGCGATTCTGGGAAGCTGAAGTTGCCGGTGCGGTCCACCTGGGCGAGGGCCGATTCGACAATCAGTTCGACGGACAGCAATGCAGAGCGGGGTCGGGGCATGAACTCATCTTTCCTGATCAGATCGACCAGGAGTCGCGCGCCGTCGTTGAGCCCCCACCTTGGGCAGAGCGTCCGTCATGCGCGCACCCCGATCTGATCCCATAACCCGCTGATCATTGCGGTCAGCCCTCCCTCGAAGGCAGTGTCAGCTCGGCTTTCAGACGGGCCGGGGGGTCTGCTGCTGACAACCGCGGCAGTGAAGGTCGGGAACTCCTCGGCAAGGCTGCCGGAGTCGAAGATGTCGCGGTAGGTCGAGGTTCGACCGCGTGATGAGGTCCCGGGTCAGAACCTTCCTTGGCGGTCTCCCCGCCCGGCGGGGCGTGCCCTGTGATGACACGGCAGTGCGCTCGGACGAACCCATCTGGGGTTGTGCAAAATCAGCCAAGTCCTCTACAGTGATCCAAAATAAATGAACGTCATTCATTTTGTGGCGTCGATCATCCTGGAGAGCACCATGCGCACCATTGACAGCGATGTCGTCATCGTCGGAGCAGGACCCTGCGGTTTGATGACCGCCAGAGAGCTTCGCCGGGCAGGACACTCCGTGACCGTCCTGGAAGCCCGTGACAGGGTCGGCGGCCGCACCCACACCGACATCATCGACGGCGCCATGCTCGAGGTCGGCGGGCAATGGGTGTCCCCGGACCAGACCGCTTTGATCGCGCTGCTGGACGAGCTCGGACTCGCAACATACTCGCGATACCGGGACGGGGAATCGCTGTACATCGGCTCCACGGGCGAAGCCACCCGCTACACCGGAGACATGTTCCCGGCGCTTCCGGAGACACAATCGGAGATGGAGCGCCTGATCCGAATCCTCGATGACCTTGCCGGCCGGATGAACCCCGCAGCCCCCTGGGAGCACCCCCAGGCCCGCGAGCTGGACACCATCTCCTTCCACCACTGGCTCCGGCAACAGTCCACCGACGAGGAGGCCTGCAACAACATCGGCCTCTTCATTGCCGGAGGAATGCTGACCAAACCCGCCCATGCCTTCTCCGCCCTGCAAGCCGTCCTCATGGCAGCCTCGGCAGGATC
Source organism: Arthrobacter sp. PL16 (assembly GCF_035985055.1). Lineage (NCBI taxonomy): Bacteria > Bacillati > Actinomycetota > Actinomycetes > Micrococcales > Micrococcaceae > Arthrobacter > Arthrobacter sp. PL16. The sequence continues at coordinate 457,348 of NZ_JAXCIC010000003.1, read as the reverse complement.
GTTCTCACACCTCGTCGACGAGGACTTCATCCTCGACAAGCGCGTGATCGGCGGTATGCAGTCCGTCTCCCAACGCATGGCCGCAGACCTCGGCGACTCCGTCGTCCTGAACAGTCCCGTCCGCACGCTGCGCCACTCCTTGAACGACAACGGCATCACCAGGGTCGAAGCGATCACCGACGACGTCACCGTCAACGCCCGCTACGCCGTCGTCGCCGTCCCGCCGAACCTCTACTCGCGCATCAGCTACGAGCCGGCCCTTCCCCGCAGGCAACACCAGATGCACCAGCACCAGTCCCTGGGCCTGGTCATCAAGGTCCATGCCGTCTACGCCACCCCGTTCTGGCGCGACCACGGGCTCAACGGCACGGGCTTCAGTGCCGGCTCCATCGTCCAGGAGGTGTACGACAACACCAACCACGACGACCCACGCGGAACACTCGTCGGTTTCATATCCGACGAGAAAGCCGACGCCATGTTAGACCTCGAACCGGCGACACGACGCCGGCGCATCCTAGAATCCATTGCGGAGTTCTTCGGCCCCGCAGCGCTCGACCCTGAGGTGTACTACGAGTCCGACTGGGCCTCCGAGGAATGGACCCGAGGCGCTTACGCCGCCAGCTACGACCTCGGCGGACTGCACCGCTACGCCCGCCACCAGCTCACCCCCGTCGGTCCGATCTACTGGGCCAGCTCCGACCTCGCCGCAGAGGGCTACCAGCACGTCGACGGCGCCATTCGCATGGGCCAGCTCACTGCTGGACGGATCGCCGAAGCACTCTCCTCCCAAACAGTCGGCACACACGCCTGACTGAACGATCCTGCTGATGGCGGAGCACAACCGTGCCCGTCATCGAGACACCAGGTCATCACAATCCATGCACGGGTCAACGACGACCCCCAGCCCAGTCAGAAAAGGCGCACCATGAACAGATCAGTCAGCGGAGCGACCAGCACCATACGCACACCCCAGGACACGCCATCCCTGTCACCGAAGGGGCTGGCACGGGGACAGCTCGGTCTGCTCGCCATCGTCGTCATCGGTATCAGCACGATCGCCCCCGCCTACGTCCTCACCAGTACCCTGGGCCTCACAGTGGCAGAGATCGGCGTCTACCTCCCCGCGATCTTCATCGTCGGGTTCATCCCCATGTTCCTGGTCGCGCTCGCCTACAAAGAGCTCAACGCCGACTCCCCGGACAGCGGCACCACCTTCACCTGGGTTACCAAGGCTTTCGGACCGTTCATCGGCTGGATGGGGGGCTGGGGCCTGCTCGCAGCCAACATCATCGTGCTCTCCAACCTCGCCGGCGTCGCCGTCGATTTCTTCTACCTGTTCCTGGCACAACTCACCGGCAACGACTCCCTCGCCGACCTGACGACGAACAAGGCCATCAACATCGTCACGTGCCTAACCTTCATGGCCCTCGCCGTCTGGGTGTCCTGCCGTGGCATCCGCACCACCAAGTCCGTGCAGTACGTCCTCGTCGGATTTCAGCTCCTCGTCCTGGCCTGGTACACCATCCAGGCCTTCAGCCGCATCGCGGCCGGCAACGCCTCCGGCCTGGCCTTCAGCTGGGAATGGTTCAACCCGCTCGGCATCGAGAGCTTCTCGGCCTTCGCCGCCGGACTGTCCCTGTCGATCTTCGCGTTCTGGGGGTGGGACGTCTGCCTGACCGTGAGCGAGGAAGCCAAGAACGGCCGCCGCACCTCAGGTCTCGCAGCGACGATAGCCGCGGCAGTCATCCTCGCGATCTACCTGATCGGCTCCATCGCCACGATCATGTTCGCCGGCACCGGGGACACAGGCATCGGCCTGAACAACCCGGACAACTCGGAGAACATCTTCACTTCCCTCGCAACACCCGTCATGGGTCCGTTCGCGATCCTCCTGTCGCTGGCCGTTCTCTCGAGCTGCGGCGCGTCCCTGCAGTCAACCTTCGTCTCCCCCGCGCGCACCCTGCTCGCCATGGGCTACTACAAGGCCCTACCGGCCAGGTTCGGATCCGTGAACCCGAACACCAACTCCCCCGTCTACGCCACAATTTTCGCCGGCGTCCTGTCGGGCGGCTTCTACGTCCTGATGCGCATCATCAGCGAGAATGTCCTCAATGACACGATCCAGGCCCTCGGACTGATGATCTGCTTCTACTACGGACTGACCGCGCTGGCCTGCGTCTGGTACTTCAGAGCATCCCTGTTCAGCAGCGTCCGCAACATCCTCTTCCGGTTCGTGGCACCCCTCCTCGGCGGCCTGGGCCTGATCGTCGTCTTCCTGCAGACCGCCATCGACAGTTGGGACCCCGCCTTCGGCAGCGGCTCGGAACTCTTCGGCGTAGGCCTCGTTTTCGTCATCGGGATCGGGATTCTCGTAGCCGGCGCCGTCATCATGCTGATCATCCGGGCCCGCAACCCCGAGTTCTTCAAGGGACAGACGCTCACCGAAGAGTCCTCCGCACTCGTCATCCCCGAGTGACCGCGCTCCGAAGTCACGACCGATAACCGCTGACCGCTGACCGCTCGTGCCCGTATGAAAGGGGAACGCCCCGATGATCTCGACCCGCCACCAGACACTCCCACCACTCACTCCCGCCACGACCAGGGATCACAATGCTCACGTAGATCCTTTATGCACACCCCGGTGCGAATACTGCTCAGGACCGGAAACGGACTAAGGGCCTGCAGGGAATCCTCCCCGCCTCGAGCGCACACCACGACGAAAAGAAGATCCCATGAACCCTTCAGAAACCGCTGTGCCCGGCACAGCGACGGACCCGGCAACAGACCGGCCTGGTGCACTGGGCGTGACGACGATGCCCGCCGAGTGGGCACCTCACGAACGCACCTGGATGGCCTTCCCGCCCTCCAATGACACCTTCGGGCTCCCTGGAAGTGACACGCTCGCCCGCGCCCGCACAGCCTGGGTCCGCGTCGCCAACACCATCGCACGCTACGAACCCGTCACGGTCATAGCCGACCCGGCAGACCTCGATACCGCCCGAACCATGCTCGGACCGGGCATCACGGTTCACCCCGTGCTGCTCGATGACGCCTGGCTCCGCGACTCAGGACCGTCCTTCATACACAGTGAGGACGGGTCGGTCGAGGCTGTCGACTGGATCTTCAACGGATGGGGCGCCCAGTCCTGGGCCGCGTGGGGCAAGGACGAACAGGTCGGCCGGAAAGTCACCGACCTGGCCGGCGTCTCGGCGACCAGCAGCCCTCTCGTCAACGAAGGCGGCGGCTTCCACATCGACGGCTGCGGTTCCGTCCTGCTCACCGAGACAGTGCAGCTCGACCCCGGACGAAATCCCACCGCCACCAAAGCATCCGTGGAAGCCGAAATACACGCTCGACTCGGAACACATCACGCGATCTGGCTTCCGCGAGGCCTCAGTCGTGACTACGAGGAATTCGGGACGCGCGGACACGTCGACATCGTCGCCAGCTTCACAGCGCTCGGCACTGTTCTCCTGCACCGCCAGGACAACCCTGACCACCCCGACCACACCGTCACCCGGCTCCTGCGCTCGACCCTCGAGGCAGCTGTCAACGCGGAGGGACAACCACTGACGATCGTCGACGTGCCGGCCCCCACCGTCATCAGGGAAGAGGGCGAATTCGTCGACTGGTCCTACATCAACCACTACATCGCCAACGGCGTCGTCGTCCTCTGTGCCTTCGACGACCCCAATGATGCCGTGGCCCAACGGATCCTGCAGGAGGCCTACCCCGACCGCATGGTTGAACTGGTCGACGCCCGCGACATCTTCGCCTTCGGTGGGGGTATTCACTGCATCACCCAGCAGCAGCCCGCTCCACGCGCGAGTACGGTGTCCTGATGTTCGACGTCGTCGAAGCGACCATCGTCGATCTCCGGAACGCGCTCAACACCGGCAGGACGACGAGTGAGGAACTTGTCACCGCCTACCTCCGCCGGATCGAGGCATACGACCACAGTGGCATCGGGCTGAACTCCCTTGTCGTCATGAACCCCCAGGCCCTGAACGACGCACGTGCTTCCGATAAGCGCAGGACACGCAACGAAACCCTCTGCCCGCTCGACGGTATTCCCTACACCGCGAAGGACAGCTACAAGGTCACAGGACTCACCGTCGCCGCCGGCTCCCCCGCGTTCAAGGACCTGGTGGCACAGCAGGACGCCTTCACCATCGAACGGCTCCGCGCCGGCGGAGCCGTACTCATCGGACTGACGAACATGCCACCCATGGCCAACGGCGGCATGCAACGCGGCGTCTACGGACGCGCCGAAAGCCCCTACAACGCCGACTACCTCACTGCCGCGTTCGCCTCCGGATCCTCCAACGGATCCGGAACTGCCACCGCCGCAAGCTTCGCCGCTTTCGGACTGGCCGAAGAGACCTGGTCCTCCGGGCGCGCCCCCGCGTCGAACAACGGGCTGTGCGCCTACACCCCGTCCCGTGGCGTCATCTCCGTGCGCGGCAACTGGCCCCTGGTGCCGACCATGGACGTCGTCGTCCCCCACACCCGCACCATGGCGGACATGCTCGAAGTCCTCGACATCATCGTCGCCGACGACCCCCAAACGCGTGGCGACTTCTGGCGTGCGCAGCCCTGGATTCCCATACCTCCCTCATCCGAGCTACGCCCCGACAGCTACACCGAGCTCAGCACAGGAACACCGGACCAGGCACGGCAGGTCCTCGCCGGCAAACGACTCGGCGTCCCTCGCATGTACATCAACGCCGACCCCGAAGCCGGCACCGGGCCCTCCCCCGGCCTCGGAGGACCGACGGGCCGACGTATCGAGACACGGGAGTCGATCATCCAGCTGTGGAAGCAGGCCCGAGCCGACCTCGAGCAAGCAGGCGCCGACGTCGTCGAGGTCGACTTCCCCGTCGTGTCCGACTACGAAGGCGACCGGCCCGGCGCTTCGACGATCAGCACGAGAGGGCTCGTCAGCCCCGATTACCTGCACAGCGAAATCGTCGACCTCTCGGCGTGGGCCTGGCACGACTTCCTGCAGGCCAACGGTGACCCGCACCTCTCATCACTGGCCGACGTCGACGGAAGCCAGATCTTCCCCGTGCCCGACGGCATTCTTCATGACCGCTACACAGGCTTCGACGACGATATAGCTGAGTACCCCGACTTCATTCGCCGGAACGCAACGGTTGTCCTGACCGACATCCCTTACCTCGAGGAAGGACTGCACGGTCTCGAGCAGACGAGGCGCACCGACCTCGAACAATGGATGCACCGGCTTGGCCTCGACGCCGTCGTCTTCCCGGCAGCTGCCGACATCGGACCCTCGGACAGCGACTCAAATCCCGCGTCTGCAGACATCGCCTGGCGTAACGGCGTATGGGTCTCCAACGGGAACCTCGTACCCCGACACCTCGGCATACCAACCGTCACCGTGCCCATGGGCATCGCTGCGGACCTGCAGATGCCGGTAGGACTCACCTTCGCCGGTCCGGCCTATAGCGACACCGAACTGCTGCGCATCAGCGCAGCCTTCGAAGCTACGAGCGAGCCGCGACGTACCGCCCCTCCCCGCACCCCGCGCTTGGCCACCCGACCAGTCAGCGAGAAGCAGGACACCATCCGATAGTTGATTTCTGTCAGCCTATGTTGATGAACGCTGCATGTACGACCCGCTGGCCATGCCCTCATCACTTCGAGCATGATGGCGGATCACACTGGCGGTTCGACTCTCGGCTTTCGGCCCTTTGGTGGAGTCACCTGATCGCGCTTGAGAGTTCGATAGATGGTGGTCCTGCTGACTCCGAGGACGTGGCCGATCTGTCCAACGGTCATGTCCTGCTGCTCCTCCATGCGCCGTGGGGCAGTGACCTCGTGAGGACCGAGCCGTGGGCGCCCTCCCGTGCGACCTCGAGCACGGGCTGCTGCAGGCAACGATGGTGTTCGAGAGCCTTGCATAGAGCGCTCTAGCTCATCCCTTAGCGGGAGACCCGCTGAGGGATCATTTCTCGACGACTCCAGCTAGCCTCCTGGCGGTGCGGCAGACGCTAGCCAGGGAATCTTGATCATCGTTAGTCTCGGCCCATGAATGGATACCCTCAAATACTTCACACGGTTCTCGACACTACTGATGTGCGAGGACTGGCGGAGTTCTACCGCCAACTGCTCGGACTCCAGTACCGGCCAGGAGACGAGCCTGCGAGTGAGGGCATGCCCGACGACGTCGATTGGCTCGTTCTCACTGATGCACAGAGCAACCGCAGACTCGCTTTTCAGCGGGTTGATCACCTGAAACGGACCACATGGCCCTTGCCTGATGTGCCGATGCAAATGCACCTCGATCTGACCGTTCCCGACCGGGAAACACTCGAGCATCACCATTCCCGGGCGCTGGCATTAGGGGCAGAGCTCCGATCCGATCGTACGGACGACCTGAACGAGCCGTTGTACGTCTACGCCGATCCGGCCGGTCACCCGTTCTGCATCTTCGTCGCCTGAAGCGCGTGACGTCCGCTATCCGTTGAGGGATCCCCTCATGATGTTTCATTCCATGGGAGCGGACTCGCGGACGAGGGATGAAAATGGCACTGTCGCTGCGTCTGCCACGTGGACCAATTAGGCGAGGGGAACAACGCGCTCGGACAGGAAAGGATTCGACAATGAGGCTGCTGCTGACATCTGGAGGCGTCACCAACGCGACGATCCGCGGGATGTTGGTGGAAATGCTCGGAAAGCCCGTTGAAGAGTGCGATGCCCTTTTCATCCCGACCGCACAATGGGGACAGCCCATGTGTTCCCCGCAGACGGTATGGACCTCGACAGCTGGCCGGGGGCCGAACCAGCAAGGTCTCGTCGACCTGGGCTGGAAGTCGATCGGCGTTCTGGAGCTGACGGTACTGCCGAGCATTGCGCCGAACCGCTGGCTGCCCTGGGTGCGAGAGGCCGACGTTCTCCTCGTAGATGGTGGGGAGGCGATGTACCTCGCGCATTGGATGCGACAGTCGGGCCTGGCAGATCTACTGCCATCGCTCACGGACATCGTCTGGGTCGGCGTGAGCGCCGGCAGCATGGTGATGACCCCTCGAATAGGCCGGCAATTCCTGGAATGGAACCCCCATGGGAGCGACGACGCGATGGGTGTGGTTAATTTTTCCATTTTCCCTCACTTGGACTATCCGGGCTGGTCCTCCAACACGTCCGAGAGCGCGCGTCGGTGGGCCACGGATATTGGTGGACCCGCCTATGCGATCGACGATCAGACGGCGATTACCGTAGTAGACGGCACCGTGAGAATTGTCTCGGAAGGGAACTGGCACCGGTTCAATCACGAGACCGAGCGAAAGCCGTGAGGACTGCGCTGCAGTTCTGACACCCTTCCACAGGCCCCGGTTGCTGCCTCAGGTCGGAGGCCATGTGCCCGTAGCTCGATGCTCTTCCGAGCTTCCTAAGTTGCTGGACCGCGGTGCACCGTCGTGCGCTTTACTGTTCCGTCCGGGTTGAAGTAGGTCCACTGGCCGGTCTTGCTGCCATGGTCGAAGTCACCCTCGTCCATGGTCGCTCCTGCTGCGTTCCACCGCTGCCAGAACCCGTGCTTTTCTCCGTCGATGAAGCCACCTCTTTGCAACAGCCCACCGGTCGCGCGATACCAGGTCGCTGGTCCGGTGAGGCTTCCCGCGGCGTAGTTGCTCACTGGCCGCAGTCGCCCGTCTCCGAAGTAATGCATCCATTCGCCGGTTCGCTTGCCTTCGAGGTAGGTGCCGACGACTGTACCGCCGTGAGGATCCCTCTCCGCCCAGCGACCGGCGCGGCGCCCCGAGGCATCCTTTTCATTCGGTACCTCTTCGTTTGGCGCTTCGTTGCTCACATCATGCTCCCAAGCTGAATGAGATCACTACACGCGGTATCGAAGGTTTGCTGGCGTACTGATATCACTCGGTACTCAGTGGGTCCCATTGACCGAGGGTAAGGCCCCTCTCTGCCTGGACCAGGCTGTCCCGGTGTTGGAGCGGCTTGCGCACGGGGTGGTGGCCTTGGGGTGGATTGCTTGGCTGATCCGGCGCAATGACCAAATCACCGTGATGTGGCACATCGATGCTGCAATCGTCGGCGCCGACCCAAACCCTTCCTTGCCTAAATCGACAACACGAATCTGCACAACTTCCTGTGGGGGCTGGGGGTACCCAGCTACTACGGAGGCTCCACCCAGATGCACCTGGGAGCGGGACGCACCTCTACGAAGTGCACCAACTCCCGCTCCGCGCCGCACTCCTCGACGGCGGGACTGTTGAGGCGACAGGACAATCACCTCTCCTCGTTACTGAGTGGGCCGGTATCGCAGGGCTACTGCCCCCGACCGGAACTCGTGGCGGTTCACGAGCTCGAGCTGGACGCGTTCGCGCAGACCGGCCAGCAACGTCGGCCCGTGTCCAGCAAGAACCGGCTGCACAAGAAACTCGTACTCGTCGACCAGCCCCAGATCTACCAACGCCAGAGGGAGCGTCACGCCACCCACCCACAGGTTCTCACCTGGCGCCTGCTTGAGCCGCTCTACCTCCGGCCCCAAGTCGCCTCGCACCAGCTCGGCATTCCAATCGACCCCGCTCAGCGTGCTCGACACGACGTGCTTCCTCGCCCCATCGATGGCCTCGGCGAACGGAATCTCCCACTCATCCATCCACTCAGGCCACGTGCCCGTGGCCGGCCGCCGCCACGCCGCCTCCATCATCTCGTAGGTCACCCGACCGAATAACAGAGCGTCGGCTCGCTCCATCTCAGCGGTCCAGTAACGCATCGACTCCACATCAGGAGGGAGCCCTGCCTCATGATGACAGCAGCCATCCAGCGTGACGTTGATCGAGTACCGAAGCTGCATCATCTCGTTGCCCTCCCTGGAAGCGCGCAGCGCGTTTCACCGGACAGTACTCAAACCACAGTCAGCGATCAATCCTCACCCTGAGGAATAGCCTTTGCGGGCAGATGCCCACCTGATCTCTATGGGTTGGGTCTCGGGTGCGGGCTAGCGTCGGGCGGGGTGGTCGCCAAGAGGTGAAGTGGACTGTGAGGTCAGCGCTGGTGGAGGGTGACAGCAGAAGGATCCTGCTGTGACTGTTGCATCCGCGTCGAGGAGGGCGACGCGGACGAGCCGCCAGGGTTCGTCGTCGACGTGGGCGTGCTCGGTGAGTGCGTTGCCGGACCGGCTGCCGCGGATGGTCATGAGTCGTCCTCTCCAGCCAGACACCGGGGATAGGGACCAGTCCGAGGTGCCACGTGTCACGACAGCTCCGAGGCTTTCTTCGCCGTCGATGAGCTCCATGCCTGCGCCGATCTATGTTTGATCACCGTGCACGTACTTCACAGACGACGAGGATGCACTGTGATGGCTGCGCATGATGCACGATTGGCTCTGCCAGGATCCCGTCGACCACGCACTGAGCCTGACCATGGACCTCGATCGGTTTAGGCCCCGTCTTCGCTAGCGACAGGTTGCTACCACGCACCTGACAACCCTCTCGACTACACGGGCGGGTGCTGCCTTTCGCATGCAATGACGTAGGCCAGGTCGAGGAGTGCAGAGATGGATCGAGACGACGAATGCCGGTGCGTATACGGGTCTTGGCGGGCACGTACACACCGCCTTCCTCAACGTTTTGAGCTACTTTCCTGCTGATTACACTTAGCTAAGCTCCCTAGCTTTACAGCTCTCTACCTTTCGCTTATGGTTCGACGAGCGGCCCTTCAGCGGGCCTCAGGACTTCTTTCGAAGGGACCCGTCATGTCAGTTCTCCCGCTCTCCGTTCTCGCCGTCCAAGCCCCTGTATCTGCCTCTGCAACTACCGGGACCACTGCGGCCGTTCTCGTTGATCTTGATGTCTTCACCGGCGGGACTGAGCATGACTCGCTCATCCCTTCGGACCTGTCCTCGGTGTCGACGCGCGAGCTCAGGGTGTTGTGCACCGAGTTGTACCGTGCGCTGGATGAGGACTTTCCGCCCTATGGTGCGCGGGAGCATTACGCCGCCGTGGTGAGCCGGCTCGAAGAGCGGGAACTGTGGGCACACCGCCAGCCTGAACCCCACCACGACCGATAATCCGCACGTATCCAACTCTTCACAATCAGATGGTTACGGCGAACCGCGTCGGGAGCATGTGATTGAACGCAGTAACAATCCGCCGGTCTCAAAGGTCTCAACCACATGCGCACAGCTCAGCTACCCATCCCCTCCCCTACTACACGGCCGTGCTCGGCGGATACGGGCGCAGCGCCTGCCAACCCCCACACCAAACCCAGTACCGGTGTCGATGCCGGAACGCATGCCGGCCCTGGCACCGGCATTGGACTTCACCCGGTCCGGCAGGTGTGTGAGGTAGGGACATTGCTGATGCGTGTGGCTGAGGGCGATGCGCCGGCGTTCGAGGATCTGTACGAGCGCACCGCGCACCGCGTGTTCGGGCTTGTGCGCAAGGTCCTCGTGGACGCGGAGATGAGTGCCGAAACGACGCAGGACGTGTTCCTTGCCCTCTGGGTTGATGGTGCGGCCCGCTTCGATCCCGCCCAGGGCACGGGGATGTCGTGGATGATGACAATTGCGCACCGTCGGGCCGTGGACAAGGTCCGCGCCGAACAATCCCACCGCGTCAGGGACCTGCGGTGGGGAATCAAGAACCATGACATCGACTACGACCAAACAGCGGACACCGTCATCCAGCGAGCCGAAACTGAAGCGATCAGAATCTCCCTGGGATCACTCTCGAATGTGCAGCGTGAGGCCATTGAGCTCGCCTACTACGCCGGCATGACCTACACCCAGGTCGCCGACCACCTTGGCATCCCCGTGCCGACCGCGAAAACTCGCATCCGTGACGGCATCAAACGCCTCAGCTCCTCCTTACAGGGCCACCAGTGACCGGGTCAGGTCGGCAAGGGCGATAGTTGGGTGAGCACCGAGGGGTGATTCCGTCGCTGGGCGCCCTACTCGCGGTGGTGATGTTCTGGGTCGTAGGGCGACCTCAAGCAGAAACGGGCGCAGATACGGCAGTCTGCCCTCAACATCGGCGGGGACCGACAGCCCGGGCTCGTGGCCAGCTTAGCCACAGCCAGGGCCGCCATGTCGGTCCTGTTGCTGGCCAACGGCCCAGTGATTATCGCAGCCGGCCTGATCACGCTCTAGGCCGGAACCGTTCATCCCCATGTCGCCTGCCGCTGGTAGCTTCGCCGAATGGACGTCACACTGCCTGCACCTCAGACCGCGCACACTGCCACGGCTGCCAGCTTCGCTAACCGTGAGGGCTTCGACGAGGACTTCCTCGGCGTCATGGTGCCCATCCCAACTCTTGACGGCATCGAGACGATCCTGCTCCCGTACATGCACTTCTCGGTGTTGCTGCGCCCGGACAAGCGTTTGGCGGCCGTCACGGCCCTTGAGATCGATGGCGCGAAGCTCATGGACCTTGACCGGTCCGGGATCCAGTGGCGGCTGGATCCGCGGATCGGTGAGGACCTGCAGACCGGAGAACGGGTCTACGCCCGCAATGACATCGACCGCGGGCACCTGGTCCGCCGCGCCTCCGCCGTTTGGGGTGACACCCGGACCGAAGCAGCCACCGCGAACGAGGACACATTCCACTACACGAACGCCGCCCCACAGGCGGCCAAGTTCAACCAAGGCCTCGAGCTCTGGCTGGGACTGGAGTCCTACCTCCTGGAGAACGCCGCCGACAACGGCCGGCGCCTGATCGTGTTCACCGGCCCGATTTTCAGCGACCTGGACCCCGTGTACCGGGGCGTGGAAATCCCGCTGCGCTACTTCAAGATCGCCGTGTTCCTGCAAGAGGGATCACTTGCAGCCACCGGGTACGTCGTCGACCAAACCCCGCAACTCGCCGACCTCGACGACGTCCCAAAGCCAGGCACTGTCGGCGACGACGCACCCCCGCTGGGCCCGTTCCGCACCTTTCAGGTACCGATCCGCGACCTCGCCGCACTGACCGGGTTGAACCTGGCACAGCTGATCGCCGTCGACCGGATGCCGATCGCAGCAGCACTGCCAAGCGCACGGATCACCTCGACCTGGCGTGAGCTCTCCAGCCCCGAGTGCCTCGATCTGGACTTCGACCTCCCGTGCTGATCCTGAGCCCGGAGCGCATCCCGCACTCGGAAAGGCCTCGGAACAACGCTCGTTCCTCAAGCGCCGGCTGGGGCGGCGCGTGCTTGAATCGACAGTGCACTGAGCCAGCCCATGCCGAGGGTGACTGTAAGTCGTTGGGGGAGTCCGCCGTATCGCACTACACCTCTGCCTTCTTGGCGCCCCAACGTCCGAGGGCGACGATTGCCTCGCGCAGGGCAAGCCCGCGATCGGTCAGCGCGTAAGCCCGGGTGTTGTGTCGGAGGGGCAGGCGGGACAGTACGCCGGCCGCTTCGAGTTCGCGCAGCCGGGTCGCGAGGATGTTCGTCGGCACTCCGAGGTTGCGCTGTAGATCGCCGTAACGCTGCGGCCCGTCGAGCAACCGCTCCACGATGAGCAGGGCCCACCGTGCGCCGACGACGTCGAGGGCAGCGGCGAGGTCGCTCACGCGGTCGGATCGGCGTCCGGCTTCATCCAGAACGGCGAGTAGTGGTAGCCGTCGGGGTCGTCGAACTGGCGCTGGTACATGAAGGGGTAGTCGTCGGTGTCACCGATCCGCCCGCCGGCGGCGCCAGCTCGGTCAACGAGCTCATCGACCGCCTCGCGGCTGCCGAGGTCGAACGAGACCGTGACCTTCGAGGGCGTGTGGGGTCCACCGACCACCTCCTCGACGCCGCCGACGCTCGCGTACATCTCCCGGCTGCCGAGCATGACGTACTGCTCGGGCGCGATCGCGAAGCACGACACGTTGTGATCCGACATCTCGGTGTTGAGGGTCCAGCCGAGGGCTGTATAGAAGGCGGTTGCCCGCTCGACGCTTTCGACCGGGCAAGTGATGAAGAGGCTCATGCGTCAACACTTGCAAAATGCAAGTAGACTGTCAAGGCCTAACTGCGCGCTCCGGCTCGGCGTGTTCATCGAGAGCTCTTGTTTCCGGCTAGATCGGTGTGAACGGTGGTTTCGGTCATCCCGTCGCACGTCCGACCCGCCCGAGGTCGGCCAGTAGGGTGCGCACGGCAGGGGCGATATCTCGTCGATGAGCTCATTGGCGGCTTGGGCGATGAGGTCGCACTCGAGTGGGGGTAGGAGGATCAGCCCGTTGAGGTATGCGTCGATCTTGGATCTTCGGAACCACAAGCAACAGGAAAAACCACCAACACGACGCTCAGGCGCTGCGTAGCGTCGCCCTGAGGCCCAACAAACTTTTCCAGGGCGGGCCAGCTCCAGCCAGAACACGACCAACCTCGTCCCCCACGTGGACCCCCGACGGACGACGCGGCTGGCCGTCATTGCGTGACATCCAGACCTCACGGGCTTATGTTGCGGAAGCCGTGCTGGGACCCACATACCGCTCATCGGACCGTCCGGGCTGATGTTGCTCGCCATCGTCTTCAGAGCACTGTGGCCGAAAGTTCGGCTTCCAAACGTTCGACGTCGCCCCGGTGGCATAGTTCGGTTGCCGGGGTCATCGCGGTCGCGCTGCCGGCGGCGACTGCGGCCCGGAATGCACCTTTGATCGGGTGGCCCTGTGCGAGCCGTAGTACGAAGGCGCCAAGGAAACTGTCTCCGGCTCCGACGGTACTGAGTACCTGCACCGATGGCACCGACAGACGCATGATGCCTGACTTCGCGGCGAGGATCGCTCCCGCTTCGCCAAGGGTGAGGGCTACGTATTCAGTGGACCCGTCCGCGATCAGTGAAGAGGCCGCTTCCATCAGGCTCTGCTCACTATCGAGCGACGCGTTGAAATGCGCACCGAGTTCACGACGACTGGGTTTGACCAGGAAGACGCCCTCCGCCAGCGCTTGGGCGAGGGCAGGCCCGGAGGCATCCACAATGCAGTGTGCGCCACCCTCGCGCGCCAGGCGGGCTACCCGCGCATAGAAATCATCCGGAACCCCTGGAGGCAGACTGCCACTGGCAACGACATAGCCGCCCGTCGGAATCGCTCCGGCGACAGCGGACAGGCATGCGCGCCATTCCGTCTCACTGAACTCCGGGCCTTCGAGTACAAAGCGAAATTGCTCACCCGTCGTCGTCTCATCGACGGTGAAGTTCTGGCGGGTACTCCCAGAGATCGGTACCACCAATGTAGGGACCTGCTCAGCTTCAATGAGTTGTCGATAGGCCTCCCCGGTAGGACCTCCTGCTGTGTGCACCGCCAGAGTCTGCCCCCCGAGCCGCTGAACGACCCTCGACACGTTCACGCCTCCCCCACCTGGGTCGAGGCGGCTCGTGCCGCACCGCATCTTATGGAGGCTGACAACCTTCTCGGTCGAGGTGCTCACGTCCAGAGCCGGGTTTACCGTCAGGGTAAGAATCGGGCTCATGCTCGTCAGCTGGGGGGCTTTCATACGCCCCAGCATAGGAGAACCGATCGGCGCTGATGCGGGCATGGGTGGGGTCACTGCCCGCTTCACCGCCTGATGAATGCACGTGAGGATCTTCCTTTTCATTACGCGGCGGGAAGCGGGTGGTCGGTGGACCGATAGCCTGAGGTCAGGGCAATCATTCCGGTATTGCTAAGTGCAAAGGAGGATGTCCGATGGTTTCCGGCGTCACCCAAAAGGCATGGCATACCAGGTCAGCTGCTGAATCCGCAGCTGTTTTGGGCGTGGATCCCTCAGCGGGACTTACGACCGCCGAGGTGAACGCGCGGCGTGCCCGACACGGTTCGAATGTGCTCGAGGACGAGGCAGCAGTACCCGTCTGGAGAAAAATCCTGCGCTTGCTCGCCGACAGGATGACTCTGGTGCTCGTCGTCGCCGCAGTCGTGAGCGCCATCGTGTCCCGGGAATGGGAAACCCCCATTGTCATCCTCGCCGTGATCGTGCTCAATACGGTCCTGAACTATGTCCAGGAAAGCCGCGCGGAGAACAGTCTTGCGGCGCTGCGGACCATGTCGGTGGATACTTCGCGGGTGCGCAGGGACGGCCGCGCAGAGGAGGTGTCCAATGAGGAACTGGTGCCCGGGGATATCGTGCTGCTTGAAGCAGGCGAAACGATTCCCGCCGACGGACGGCTCCTTGAGTCCGCGCGGCTGCAGGTTGCGGAAGCGGCACTGACCGGCGAATCCCAGCCGACGGAAAAGGCGGCCGCCATCCTCGAGGATCCCGCACTGCCCCTCGCAGACCGCACGAACATGCTTTTCATGAACACGGACGTCACCCGTGGGCGGGCCGTTATGGTGGTCACCGGCACCGGCATGGACACCCAGATTGGCGGCATTGCCACCCTGCTCAAAGGCGCCGGTCAGGGAAAGACTCCCTTGCAACGAAGAATCGACCAGCTCGCCCAACTGTTGACCGTCGTCGCACTATCCGTCGTCACCGTCGTTTTTGTCCTCGGAATTCTCCGCGGACAATCCTGGTCAGATCTCCTCATCACCGCTGTATCCCTCGCTGTGGCTACGATCCCGGAAGGACTCACCGCGGTAGTCGCCTTCACCCTCGCCATGGGGGCCTCCCGCATGGCGTCGCGCGGAGCGATCATCAAGCAACTCTCCGCCGTGGAGACGTTGGGCAGCACCACCCACATCGCCACTGACAAGACCGGCACCCTTACCCTCAATGAGATGACGGCAAGGCGCCTGCATACAATGGGGCGCTCCTTCCGTGTCACGGGTGAGGGGTACTCCTCGGACGGAAGGATCCTCACCGGTGACGCCGAGCCGCTGCCGCCCATGTCCGATGCTCTTATGGCAATGGCGCTCTGCAATGATGCGGGAATCCAAGCCGGCAAACTCGTGGGTGATCCCACGGAAGGCGCCCTGGTGGCGCTGGCCGCGAAGGGCGGGATCGACGTCGAAGCCGTCCGCGGTAACCACCCCCGGGTGGCAGAAGTGCCGTTCGATTCGGACTACAAGTTCATGGCCACCTTCCATGAACAGAATTTCACTGAAGGAGACCATACCGCCGCCAGGTTCCGGTGCTTCGTCAAGGGAGCACCAGGTGCCCTCCTGGAGCGGGCCGATTCCGTCCTCACCACGGAAGGCATTGTCCCGCTGACGGACATGGACCGGCAGAAAGTCGAAAAAGATGTTCAGGCGATGGCGGCCGAGGGCCTACGCACACTGATGATCGCTGGCCGTCGGCTGGACGGCCAGCTGCCAATCGACGACGACGAACTGCGTGCCGCCGCGAAACACCTGACCGTGTACGCCGTCGTCGGTATCGTTGATCCGCCCCGGGCGGAGGCTGCAGGCGCCATCGCCACTGCCCGCGCCGCCGGAATCGCTGTGCACATGATCACCGGAGATCACCTGACCACGGCCTCCTCCATTGCAGAACAATTAGGCATACCCGGCGAAGCCGCCTCCGGCACGGAGCTCGATGGCCTGAACGACGACGAACTGAACCGGCGAGCCTCCGGATTCGGAGTGCTTGCCCGTGTGGCGCCCGAGCACAAAATCCGCATGATCAAAGCCCTGCAGCAGGACGGAAACGTTGTAGCCATGACCGGCGACGGCGTGAACGACGCACCGGCGCTGAAGCAGGCGGATATCGGCATCGCCATGGGCATTACCGGCACAGACGTCTCCAAGAGCGCAGCGAAGATGATCCTGACCGACGACAACTTCGCCACCATCATCTCCGCCATCGAGGAAGGCCGCGGAATCTATGCAAACATCATCAAGTTCGTGAAGTTCCAGCTGACCACCGCGTGGGGATTCGTGCTGATCTTTCTCACCGCCGGAGTCCTCGGCCTGGCCGGCGGAGCACCGTTCACCGCTTTGCAGATCCTGTGGGTCAACATCATCATGGATGGTCCGCCCGCCCTTGCCCTGGGCGTGGATCCGGCTGAACCGGACATCATGAAACAGAAACCCCGCCCAGCCGACGAGCCGTTGTTGACCCGCGACCGGCTGCTGCGGATCCTGGGACTCGGCCTCGTCATGGCGGCAGGCACCATCGCCGTTCTCGCCCTGGCGCCGACCCTGTTCCCGGAAGCTTCCAGCAATCCACTGCTCGGGACCACCCTTGCGTTCACCACGTTCGTCTTCTTCCAGGTATTCAACCTGCTCAACGTACGCTCGGAATCCGGTTCCGTGTTCTCGCTGCAGACGTTCACCAACCGCAGCATCTGGGTGTCCCTGCTGGCCGTCGTTACACTGCAGGTCCTGGTAGTCAATCTCGACATGCTGCAGGCATTCTTCGAAACCACCGCCCTCAGCCCCGGACAATGGGGCCTGACCGTGCTCGTCGGGTCATCCGTACTCTGGGTCGAGGAAATCCGCAAAGCGATCGTACGGTTCCGGCATCACTAGCCGGACGTCACCGGACTCGTTCACCAGCGCTACTCGGACCCGATAGAGACCCGACCGGTCCTCATAAGCACCGCCATCGAAGGGCCGTGAAAGCCCACCCGGTCCCCCTGTCCTTCGAACGACGGCGGGACTCGACTACGAGCTGTTCCTGTTCACGCGGTCTCCCGAGAGTTGCGTGGAAAAAGCCCTACTGGTGCCCATCCTCGCAGCCATGTAGACCCAACACATTCACGCCCTGCAGCGGGGTCGTTGCGGTGGGAAAGCAACAGGACCTGTGCGATGAAGAAGGGCGACGGAATAGAGCCACTAATTCTTGCCGCCCCTGAACTGCGGCTGCGCACTGGAATAGCCCAAGTTACTGGGGTATACGCTGAGCGCTACTCCTGGAAACAGGAACGCCGCCGAACGCAGCTCTCAAGCGAAAGCGCCTCGGCCAGTCGAAGGAATATCGATGAAAGCGCTTGTTTACCACGGTCCTGGACAGAAGGCATGGGAAGACGTCGCGAATCCCACCATTCAGAAGCCGACCGACGTCATCGTAAGAATCGAAACCACCACCATCTGCGGTACCGACCTGCACATCCTCAAAGGTGACGTCCCGGCAGTCGAAGACGGGCGCATCCTCGGGCACGAGGGCGTCGGAACAATCACTGAGATCGGATCCGCCGTCACCAGCCTCACCATCGGCGACCGCGTGATCATCTCGTGTATCTCCGCGTGCGGACATTGCGAGTACTGCAAACAGGGAATCTTCTCCCATTGCCTCGGCGAAGAGGGCACCTCCGGAATCGGCTGGATCCTGGGGCACCTCATCGACGGGACGCAGGCCGAATTCGTCCGAGTCCCCTACGCAGAAACGTCCGTCTACAAAATTCCGGACAGCGTCAGCCCTCAGGAAGGGACATTGCTCTCCGACATCCTGCCAACAGGCCATGAGATCGGCATCCGATACGGCGCAGTCAAGCCCGGTGATGTCGTCGCCGTTATCGGTGCCGGTCCCGTCGGGCTCGCCGCTATCACCACCGCACAGCTATACGGCCCCGCACGAATCATCGCGATCGACATCGACCGGAACCGGGTGGAACAGGCAAAATTGTTCGGTGCCACCGACAGCATCGTATCGACGGATGACAACTGGAAAGACCAGGTAATGGCTCTCACAGACGGTCTCGGCGTTGACGTCGCCATCGAAGCAGTGGGGATACCGGAGACGTTCGCCATGGTTCTGGATATCGTCAGGCCCGCCGGTCACGTTGCCAACGCGGGGGTACACGGCAAAGGCGTGAACCTGCCGCTGGACAAGCTCTGGATCTCGAACATCACCATCACCACAGGCCTGGTGAACACCAACACCACCGGCACACTTCTCAAGCTCGTTGCGCAAGGAACACTGCCCGTCGACCAGTTCGTCAGTCACTCCTTCAACCTCCAGGACATCGAAAAGGCCTACGACACGTTCTCGCGGGCCGCAGAAACCAACGCGCTCAAGGTGATGCTCAACGCTTGAGCATCATCCGATCCGTGCGAACACAAAGCACGGCGAATCCGTAGCGCTCGATACCTGGGTAGATGGCCCGAGACTGCTGCCGGAACATACATTCAAAAAGGCCATCGGCCTAAGAACGCCAAAACCGTCGAAGTCCCTCACCTCGCGGCCACTGGTCGAGGCGCGGTCGCCGGCGTCGGTGTCGGCGTCGGCGTCGGAGCGGCCTAAGCCAGTACCGCAGTTCGCGCTCGGTACTGGGGTTCCCAATCGCCATCCATGTTCCGCTCATGGTTTTCGCCGCAGTGGCGTCATCGGCAACCCAAGACGGGAGCTGGGGACCAGTCAGACCAGCTAGCATCGGGACTTTTGACCCTAGGTCGGTGGGCGGCGGGCGACGAGGCTTGGGCTCATGGTCACTCTTCGCACACTCGGCAGTGTCGCCCTAAGACAGGCTGGCAGTAACTGGTTCCGCAGGTCTGCAGGGGTGCAGGGTGGATGAGGCGTTAGTTCGTGTCGAGCATTTTCGGATGGATTTCGGGCAGGCGACGGTCGTGGAGGATCTCTCGTTCGAGGTCCGAGCCGGGGAGACGTTCGGATTCTTGGGCAGCAACGGATCCGGAAAGACCACGACCATCCGTGCGCTGCTGGGAATCTATCAGCCGACCTCGGGGATCCTGCACATCAAGGGTCGGCCTTTCCGTCCCGAGGACGGCGGCCGGCTCGGCTACCTGCCCGAGGAGCGGGGCCTGTATAAGAAGGAAAAGGTTATTGACACGATGACCTACTTCGGCCGGCTGAAGGGCCTTAGTCGGGATCAGGCCCGCACCTGGTCGATGGGTTACCTGGAGCGGGTCGCCCTGGCCGACAAGGCATCATCCCGGTTGGACAAACTCTCCGGCGGCCAGCAGCAGAAAGTCCAGTTGGGGGTGACAATCATGAATTCCCCCGAACTGCTGATCCTGGATGAGCCCACGAAGGGTTTTGATCCAGTGAACCGGCGCCTGCTCATGGACATCATCGAGGAACAGAGACTTCAGGGGGCGACCGTGGTCATGGTCACCCACCAGATGGAGGAAGTCGAGCGGCTCTGTGACCGGGTGATCCTGCTCAAGAACGGGCGCGCCGAGGCATACGGCACCATCGACGCAGTGCAGAACCAGTACGGGGGCCGGACTGTCCGCCTGACATATACGGGCACCATCCCGGCCTCGGACCTGTATGAGCCGATACGGGTGGGCCACAACGACGCCGAACTGTCCCTGGCCGATGACCAGGACGAAGCCGACGTCCTGCGCCAGCTCGTCCAGGCCGGAGTCAGGGTCCGCAGTTTCACCACCGCGAAAACCTCCCTGGAGGATATCTTCCTGCAGGTCTACGGGGACCAGAACGAGCATGCCGGCACTGGTTCCGCACATGAGTCCAGTACTTCCGCTGGCGCGTCCGCGGCCCTGCAACCGACAGGAGCGTGACCCTCTGATGGCCCGCCACAACCTCTCCACCGTCGTCTCGTTCGAGTTCTTCCGTACCATCACCAAGTCCCGGTTCTGGATCGGAACCCTGTCCGTGCCGGTCGTCATGGGCATCGTCATAGCCCTGATCTATCTGTCCAATTCCTCCACCAGCGCCGCCACCGATGCCCAGGGCGACGCGCAGTTCAGCATCTCCTACTCGGACGCCTCCGGGCTGATCACCCCCGAGCAGGCCGCCGCATTCGGCGCCGAACCAGCACCCGCCCAAGAGCAGGCGATCACCGCAGTGAGGAACGAGTCCCTGGACGCGTACTTCGTCTTTCCCGTTAACCCGGTCACCCAACCGATCCGGGTGTATGGGGTGGATGAGGGAATTTTCGAGAACGGGAAGTACTCCGCCGTCGCCCAAGCGATGCTCGACACCGCGGTCCAGGCCCGCATCGAGGACCCGGCCGTGGTGGCCCTGACCCAGGCCGAGCCCGCGGTGGAGGTCATCACCTACGCCGACGGTGCCGAAGCCGGTGGTATCAACGCGATCATCCCGCCGATGTTCTACATCGTGATCTTCTACGCCCTGATCGTCCTCCTCGCCGGGCAGATGCTCGCCTCCACCCTCGAGGAGAAGGAGAACAGGGTCACCGAGATGATCCTGACCACCCTGAACCCCACCACCCTCATCAGCGGCAAAGTCATTTCCCTGTTTCTGCTCGGAGCCCTGCAGATCATCCTGTTCTCCGCACCGATGATCATCGGGTACCTGTTCTTCCGCGAACAGATCAACATTCCCGACGTCGATCTCTCGACCCTGATCTTCGACCCGCAGACCATAACCGTCGGATTCCTCCTCATGGTCGGAGGTTTCAGTCTTTTCACCACCACTCTCGTGGCCCTGGGGACGATCATGCCCACAGCCAAGGAAGCCGGGAACTTCATGGGCATCATGATCGCCCTGCTCTTCGTGCCCGCCTACGCGGTGCCCCTGATCGTCTCCAACCCCCAGGCCCTCATCGTGCAGCTCTTCACCTACTTCCCCTACTCCGCACCGGTGACCGCGATGCTGCGCAACGGATTCGGGTCCCTGGACCTCCTTCAAGCCGGAATCGTCATCTCGATCCTGTTCATCGGATCCGCGATCATGCTCCGCCTGGCCGTGAAACTCTTCCAATACGGCTCCATTTCCTACACCGCCAGAATCAGCCTCACGAAAGCCCTCTCCCCCAAACGCCGTCGGGCGCCAGCGCACACCTGATCTGGAACACACGCCACTTGGCGCTTCAACCACCGCGTATTTGCCCGGTCGCGGCACCTGCAGCCGGGTGCCCGTCATGCGAGGGTTCCCTCCCCGCCGGACTCCGGGTCTTTCGGCCCTGACTTCCGCGTTCGTCGCTGGCTACCGTGGAGAGCAAGGCTTTCCAGAGCCGCACGAACCACTCAACTGTGTAACAGCGAATCAGCACCGAGGCAGGCGCACCACAACCGCATCATCCGTTCAGGATGAATCTTGGGACGCACCTGTCGCGTGTATCCAAGCCTTTCAGGAACGACGAAGACGGGCGTGGCGGGGCGGTCGCCTCGCCATCGTCCAGGACGCGAGTCGACATGCAATTGGTTCAAGAACACACCGTCCCCTCTCCCCTATCGAAGAATCTTCCCCCTCGCCTGCTGGTTGGCGTGCTGGTGGTCCTGCTCGCGGGGCTCATGGCGGGATGGCTCCTGCCGCGCGGGCCGGTGACAACTGCGGCCGCGGTCCTTACCCTGGCAGTGGCCCTGATGGCGGGACTGGGGGCGGGCTGGCTCGCCCGGACCGCGTGGATCCTGCTGATCGCCCCGGTCACGTTCATGGGTGTCTTCGAGCTGGCGCGCATCCGCGTCGACGGTCCGACGGTGGACGGCATCGACCTCAGCGGGACCTACGGCATCATCGCGCTGGTCGGCGGCCGGGGAATCGACGCGCTCCTGATGCTCCTGCCATTGATCGTCGGCTGTGGCTGGGGTCTCGTTCTGGCGCGGCGGTACGGCCGTCCCGTGCGATCCGGCGTCCGCGGGCGCCCTCTGGTCCGCTCCGGTGTGCTGGCCATCGCGACGGCCGCTGTGATCGTGCTCGCCGCGGGTCTCATCCGCCCTGCGTCCACCCCGGCGATCATCGGAGCTGATGGGCCAGTGGCGGGGAGCATCGCCGAGATCGTCGACGTGCCGGTCGGCGGCCATGACCAAGCCATTCTGCTCCGCGGTGCCTCTACCGAAGCCCCCGTCCTGCTGTATTTGGAGGGAGGACCCGGAGGCACCGGTATCGGTCGGATCCGCAACTCCGGCCAGGACCTGGAGCAGGACTTCGTCGTCGCCACCTGGGACCAGAGAGGCACGGGAAAGTCCTATGACGCGCTGGAGCCGACGTCCACCCTGACCGTCGAGCAGATGGTGAAGGACACGCTCGAAGTCACTGAGTACCTCCGGAGCCGATTCGGTGAGCAGAAGATCTATCTGGTCGGCAGCTCCTGGGGAACAATACTGGGGACCCTGGCGGTCCAACGCTCCCCCGGGTTGTTCCACGCTTATGTCGGCACCGGCCAGATGGTCGATCCGTTCGAGACCGACCAGTTGATGTATGCCGAAAGCCTGAAAGACGCCCAGGCCCGTGGCGACGACGACACGGTGACGGCATTGCAGGACCTCGGCGAGCCACCCTACGAGAACACCCTGGACTACCCCGTGGCCATCGCCTCGAACCCGAAGCTGATGAACTTCCAGCATGGATCCGACTTCAGTGCGTCATCGGGATACCCCTTCAGTTTCTTCGTCGGCGAATACACTCTCCTGGAGCAGCTGCGCGGAATGGCTGCGATCGCGGAGACCTTCGACGTCCTGTACCCGCAGCTGAGCCGCACGGACTTCCGCACCGACGTCCCCACGCTCGACGTCCCCGTCTATATCGTCGAGGGCCGATACGAAGCAGCCGGACGGGAAACACTGGCGCGGGAGTGGTATGACCTCCTTGCCGCCCCCACCAAGGACTACATCCGGTTCCCCGACTCGGGGCACACACCACCGTTCGACGAACCCGGACAATTCGCGAAACTCATGTCCGACATCCTCACAGCAACGAAGGCCCCGTGACCGGACTTCCAAGGGAGCGACCCTTCCCGCGCACGGATGATCTTGGTGCGGAAGTGCCATTGTGCGCGGCTCGAGGATGCCGCAGCCGCTTTTCCTGACGTGCTCCGGGTTCCGCCGCGAGTGCGCGATGCAGCGTCAGTTGGCCCGGGACCTGGAACATCACGTGGAGTACGCCCGCCGCAAGACAGGGCGAACGAGGCGATGAAGAAGGTGATCAGCGAACGGACCGGCATCCCGATCGGTCTCGACGCTGCGGTGCTGTGCTGGTCTCCCGGTTGTGCTGGCCATGACTACACCGTCTTCTGAATGCGGCCACCTCCCGAAGCTGGTGGGGCCGTCCTACACGTCGAGCTTCGTTGGGCTTCGGGCCTTCAGCCGCGGCAATGGGATGTCTGGAACATCTGAATTGCGCAGGACGGTGTCGCACGCGCTGCGACGGGCTGCCGGTCCGATCAGGCCTGTGTTTGGGCGAGGTCCTTGACCGTGGTCGACGTCACCGCGGGCGAGGGTGGTGTGGTGACTCCTTCGCTCCGGGTGCGGTGCCATGGCCGCTGGCTGTGAATCGCCAGAAGCTGTGCTCCAAGGCCGATCAACACCATGGCGGCCCATACCGCGACGTTCAGCCACGGAATGTGCAGCGCGACAATGAGGATGGCACCACCGACGAGAGCCTTCACGACGGGAGGTTGGTTGCCCCGGAACAGGAGCCGCCCGATGTAGTACGCGCCGTAGACGAATGTTGCGAGTGTGAGGGTGAGCCACACCAATAGGCCCGCAAGCGCGAGGGGTGCCCCGATGATCGTCACCAGGATGACCAGCAACGCAATGGGGACGGTGATGGAGGCCACGAGCCCGACGAGTAGCGCTTTCCAAGGCGCCGGAACGAGGTGATCGGTCACCCGGTGCAACAAGCGCGGAAGGAGCAGTCCCGTAAGGGCCGTAATGACGCTCAACGCGACCAGCGCATAAAGCAACCCGAGGAACCAGCTGCCGAACAGGGCCCAGGGCGAGACTTCGACGGTGGGTGATTGCGACGACTCGACTCGCTCCACAGTGCCACTGACTGCGCCTTCGGCGATGCGCGCGTCGATGTCGCTGTTGTAGGTGACGTTGCCCCCGACTGATCCGTCGATGGTGAGGTTTTCGGTACTGACCAGCACATCCCGCCCCACCGGCCCGGCGATTGTTATCTCTTGTGCGGCACCCACTACATCGTCACCGAACGAGCCTGTATCGCTGACATTCACGGTCGCCGCGAAAATGGTTCCGCTGCGCGAGATGTCACCGTTGATCGTCACGTTGTCCCCGGCAAGACGGACGTTGCCGTCAACGTTCCCAGTGATGGTGATGCTCTGGGCTGCCGCGATCACGTCACCCGTAATGTCGCCGGTGATGGTAACGCTCTGGCCGGCCGCATACACGTCCCCATCAACATCGTTCGTGATGTTCACGGCCGAGGCACTGAAAAGCTGTGGGCCTTCACCGTCATTCACCACGAAAGGCGCGGTCGGCGCGGAAAGCGAGCTCGACGTCGAGGAAGCGGCGGCTGAGCCCGGCCCCATAGTGAGAACCAGAATCCCCGTCGCGAGAATCGTGGCGACGGCCCTCCTGGTATGTGACAGAAGTTCCATTTCAATGCCTCTCTCGTGCCTGGGCAGCCCGTACTCGAATTCGCCCTATCGGATGCCGCGGGCGGTTGTGTCCGGTGAATTGCAAGTCTCGTGGGCTGCACACGCCGCCACGGCGATTAGGACCAGTTTTCCAGCGAGATTTCCTCTGCGGCAGGGTCGAAGGTCCCGACACTGCGATCACCTGATTCACTGCACAAGAGGCGTAGCACATGGGCCATGAATGCCTGGTCGTACGTCGGGCGGCGGAAGCACACAGCACCAGGAACGAGAACGGCGGTGCTCACCGCGATACCGAAGGGTGGGGATTTCACTACTCACATCGGGGTGATCCTCCTGACCTCTGTAGCAATCTCTTGTTCTGGTTACCCGATTCAGATCCACAGGCGTGGCTGCAGGAGCATCGTGACCGGCATGGACCCAAGCAGCCGCTGCTCCTCTGCGAAAGTGGTGCGCTCATCAAGGAAATCAAGGACGAGATCAGCGTCTCCAGAGGTGAACGCGGCCTTCATGAACTGCACCGCCTGTTCGGGATCGTGCTTCCACATCCTGAGGACAGGCTTGTCGTACCAACGGAAACGTGGGGACGGCCGGGGAACATCAGCTGATCCCGTGGTCGCAAGGGAGGAGGCGATGTGTTGGGTTTGACGCAGGATCCGGGTGAAGCCGTATCCCGTGGTGGCCTTGACAGCTCCGGAGGGCGTTCCGATACGCACATGGCGGCCGCGGGAAGGACTCGAGCGAATACCCAAGGGGATGCACCCCCGCTCCACGGACAAGGTGGAAAACTCGCTCACGCCCCAGACCTCGCGGAGGTAGGCCGACGTCGCCTGTTCGAACGGAAATTCCGGGCCCGGTCTCCTACCTGGCATGATCCGGGTGACCTCGATGAAGGCTTCTCGGTCTGATACCGGCAGGACACAGTGGAAATGCACGGGGTTGTGGTTCCCGGATCGGAAGTCGATAAACGTGGCAATGGATGGGTCGAAGGACTCGTGCGGAGTCCTTATTCGTCGGACCTCCCCCGACATGAGCAGTGGTGCCTTGATCCCGGGCGGGGGCACGGTGCTGTCGAAGCAGTAGGACGCCTTGAGAAGCCGACCATCGGAGAGGGCCACCTCCACAGAGCCCCTATGGGCTCGTACTCGTGAAATCTGAGCGTCAAGACGCGTGACGTGAGGGTTGGCATCGATGACGTCGTCGAGGCATCGGAAAACGGTCCGCGAGGAGGTGAGGCACAGGCGGTGGCGCGTGAGCGGCAGAACCCGCTGAGCAGATCCTGCATCGACTGCGAGGCTCGTGAACGTGGCTACGGGTACCAGGGGCAACGGGAGTGCCTTGTCGTGCCAGTAGATCAGGGAACGGTGCGCGTAGTGATCTCCGGCGTCGTCGATGATGAGGATCCGGGTCCCGGTCAGCGCTGGTTCCCGGCTCAGGAAACAAGCGAGGCTACGCCCGGCAAGTCCACCCCCGGCGATAATGACGTCGTACTCCTGCGCTCGGTGGGTCATCAGTAGGAGGTTCCCTTTCAGATGTGGGCATCTCTGCGGCCGCTTCCAGAGACCATCAGCGAGTCCTGGGGTCGATTGTCCTGACCGGACGAGCGACGGTAGCTGGAGCATGCCGTGCACCAACAGGGTACAAAGTACCGACCCGGCCGGCGGATCCTTGCGAGGGGTGCCGTTGGGCCCATTTCTCACAGGCTGCCGATCGGTGACAAAGCGGCCAAGAGCATCGGGACCCGCGGAACCGGTACCGACGGCGCGGTCGCCAGCTACACCGCGACTCGCTCGTGCGCCAGAGGATTGCCTCTCGCCCTAGTTTCACAAACAACCAGATCCTGAACGGCGACACCCGATGAGATTTGAACCAGTCGCGGTTGAACCTACATCTGCATCTGTACCTGCGCGGCCAGATACCGGAGTGCTTGCGCGTCATTCTCGGTGAAGGTTCGTGATCGGTCATCCATGAGGCAGAGGGCGCCGATGCGCCAGCCGGCCGCGGTGCAGACAGGGTGCCCGGCGTAGAAGCGGACCCCGGGGCTGCCAGCGACGAGGGGATGATCTCGCCACTCCGGGTCGGTGCTGGCATCAGCGATGACAAGGGTACGGTCCTGCTCGATGGTCCTCGCGCGCAGGGAGAGGTTCCGGGGAAGGTCCTGACCCAGAGGCCCGACGACCAATTTGATGACCTGCAGATCCTCCGTGATCAGGGTGAACGACGCCGAACTAACCCCGAAATGATCCCGGGCCTGCCGGGTGATCCGGTCGAAGCGTTCCTCCGCCCCGGACTCGAGCAACCGTGATTCGTACAACGCGTGCAGGCGCCGGAACTCGACATCGTCCAGATGAAGATCACACCCAGACGGATCCGTGGCGGCGGCACTAAAGGCAACGGTTCCGTAGCTGGCGCTGTGATCCCCAACGGGTGAGGCACTGAAGTTGTACCGGTCAGGGGAAAGAGTCAGGGGGCGAAGGTAATCGCTGTACCCGGAAAGGGACGGCGCGTACTGGTCACTGTAATGTGCACCATCGGCAGTGGATCCGGTGCTGTCGAGCAGCTCATTCATCGCCTGAGCCAGTAGGTCTCGCTGCGGTGCCGGGAGCATCATGATGCCGGAAAAGTACCCTTCGACCTCCAACTCATCAGCATCCCCAGCAAGAGCCAAGAACGTCATGAAGATATCCTCAAGGCCCAGGCCGGCTGCACATACTCATCCAGCACTTCTCGTCCTCCGCCGACTTCGTCCGTACGTTCCTGGGCGTCCCTTTGTCTCCCGGGGACGCCCCTCTGCTTCCGGGTGCCGGTCAGAAGTAGGATCTCCTGTTCTTGGTGCGTTCGGCAGCAGCGTCTTCATGCTCGCAGTGCCAGGTGCGCTATTGGTTGTTGGTGCAACCAGGCAAGGGCCTCGTCCCGGTCCTCGAAATACTCGATGAGGTAGGAGGGTCTATGAACTGCCTGGAAGTGCGTGATGAGCACCTTCTCCACAGGGGAACGGCCAACTGCTGCGACTATCGGTACGTCCCTCAGCCCGGCGAGCAGGTTAAAAGCCTGCCGGGTCAGGGTGACCATGCTGTTGAGATCGACCAGCATCAGGGAGCAATCACGAGCGCTCAGTGGTTGCATGGAGTCCACAAGCGCCCAGACGTCCTCGACGGTTACGTGGGAGGATTCCGCCCATCGCAGCGTCAGCACACCCTCCTCGGCGCGCTCGAGCCGAAACTTCCCAGCGGTGATCGGTGATGCCGCCATTGACCGCTCCTCACTTACCAGTTCGGAATCGAGCTCTTGCATCCCGTTCAGGAAGGCGCCGGTGCCGGCGCCGCATCTCTGCACCACCGGCACCGCGCGGATCGGGTGTTATGCCTCTCCAACCCCGACTGTTTGGGGGGAACAGCGGGATGCCCCAGCATATCGGAAGGACAGACCAGTCTGTCTACTTGGCCGTCTACTCTACTATTGAGGAACCGGCCAAGTATCGAAGGACGCTCCTGATGACAGCGGTAACACAAGCATCGACGACTGCCAGGGAGCGGATCCTGGCGACGTCCTAAGACCTCTTCCTGCAGCAGGGCGTCCGCGCCGTCGGCGTGAACGAGATCATCGCTACGGCCGGCGTCGCCAAAGCAACCTTCTATCACCACTTCCCGTCCAAGGACGATCTCGTCATGGCGTTCTTCGAACGCCGCCAGCAGCTCTTCACCGTCGGCTACCTCGCCGCTGAGTGCGAGCGCCGCTCCGACACTCCCCGGGGACAATTGCTGGCGATCTTCGACATCTTCGACGAGTGGTTCCACGCGCCGGACTTCGCAGGCTGCCCCTACACCCGCGCCCTGTTGGAGACCGGACCGCGCCATGCCATCGGAGCTGCCGCTCTCCTCTACCTGGACGACATCCGCTCCAGCGTGGAAAAAGCCGCCGCGGCAATGGGACTGACGAACCCGGAGGACTTCTCCTACTGTTGGCTGGTACTCATGCAGGGCGCCGTCGTTTCCGGTGTCGGCATCGACCCGGGCAGCAGTTCAAGAATCAAAAGACTGGGCGAGCACCTCATTGGCCTTCACACACCTGCTGATGACCAAACGATTAGCTGAACCGCGCTGAACCCGGGTGTAGCTGCCGAACATCAGCCCAGTGTGTTGCTAGGAGCCCTCGAGTCGATTCCGCACCGGAATACCTCCTGCGGCGCGCGGCGCGTGTTGGCCTAGTGTCCTCGGCTCTGGGCAGCAGAGGTCCAGCACAACCACCCCGACAACCGGTCTTTCCCAGTCCTTCCCGGGCCTTGCCTCATGACCGTGACATGTGTAATGCGAGCAGCCGTGTATCCAAGGGCCGTTGGACCGTACGGCGGTCGGCGTCATCATGACCCAGAACCAGTTCAGCCAGGAACAAGCTTTCGCGATCCTCGCCCGGGCTGCCAGCACCCGCACCATCAAACTCCGGGACCCCGCCGCCAGCATCATCGAATCGGTAGGCCAGACCCTGCGCCAAGGGATCACCGGAAGCTGCGAAGGACTACCACCCAAACCCTTACCTGACCTCACTTATCTCCCTGCACCATAGAATCAGTACTCAAAAACAGGTGAAGGAGTTTATGTCGTGCCTTACCGCAGCAAGAAGCTCCTCCAGCAGTGGGTCCGCGAGTTCATCGCGACCAGAGATGACTCACCCAGTGGTATTGAAGTCCTCCGTCACGACGGCGGAGCAGGAGCTGACACCGGGCTGGTGGTGATGCGGATGACCGATTTGCCTTCGGACGTCTACCTTTACCCGGCCGGACCGGGTGACCCGAACTGGGAAGTTAACTTCGGGCCGCGTGAACGGGACCTCACCATGAGCGCAGCCAAACTCCGGAACCTCGCGAAGGAACTCACCCGGGCGGCGGCGTTGTGCGAGTTCCTCGAAGCCAAATCAGCACATCACACCCCGGGGTCAGGACACATGACGGCTCCGTAAGTGTGGGCGTAGGCAACGCTTCTTACGATCCCGTCCTACCGGTGGGCTTTCACCTCCTGGAGAAGGAGGCAAGTGAAACGGATTACCTGCCGGGATGCAACCTCTTACTGGTGGTTGCACCCGGTTGGCAGCAGCAATTAGCCTTTTTCCCATCGAATTGTCGAGGGGCGACCGGGCCCTGGGAGGAGGAGCGCATCACCACCGACCAATACCGAGAACAAATTGTCCCAATCCCTGGAAAGCCCCTCACGAGGGGCTTTCCTTTCGCGTCGGACACCGCAAGCCTTCGCTGGTAACAAAGCACGGTGACAACTGGTGCCTTGTTGCTCGGCGAAGAAGTAGGCCGTGAAGAGTTCGACCCTCGTAGTAACCCACCACCGACCCCTTACCCTGCACCTCCGAAGGTCCAGTAGCGCGTGGACAACCCGCTGCCAATCACCCTTCGCCGGGCGGTTCGAGACAACCACTGTGGATGGAATGCATCGGCCCGCGTACACCGTGCACCGGGCACCCCACTTAAGGTGAGCGATCTGCCTGTGGGGCTGGCAGCGGTTGAATTGCAGTGGAACACTGGGCGCATGATTGATGCAGCGAAGGCATTCAGCGGTTTCTCCGTGCGGCAGATCCCGGAAGCGAAGGCGTTCTACGAGGGCGTACTGGGGCTGCCTGTCACGGAAGAGCACGGAATGCTATGGATCAATGTGGGCGCCGATCACCGCGTCCTCCTCTATGCCAAGGGCGCCACACATGAACCGGCATCGTTCACGGTCTTGAACTTCCCGGTGGCCGATGTTGACACCGCGGTCGATGAACTCAAAGCGAAGGGCGTGGAGTTCCTCCACTACGACGGAATGACAGACAGTAAGGGCGTGAACCGGCACGGTGGGCCGCTCATTGCCTGGTTCACCGACCCATCAGGCAATGTCCTAAGCGTCCTGGCCACGCCCTGATACCAAGGACACGGTTCAGCGGGGACTTGTACCCGCTGAACCGTGTCGACAGCCGGTCGGTGAACTGATTCAACGCGCCTGGCGGACGGACGCATTCGCTGCGCATCCCCTTCGATGGCGCGGCTAGATGTAGAAGGCCTCAAGCTCTCGCTGCTGGGAACCGCTGAACCCGCGGTCCCCCATGAGTGGTTCGACAAGCTCTCAGCCGGCGGAGCGGTGATCGATCCTCTCGCTCCCAAACCATGGGGCGCTTCCGACGGTCAGGTCATCGATCGTCACGGTCTTCACTGGCTCATCGGATACGAAGCTCACGCGTGAAAGACGTACACGCTCGGCCGCACAACGTCCTAGGAGCAATTCCGTAGGGACTCTGCGATGCAGAGCACCGGGATGAGACACCGCGGATGCATGTCGAGGTCTGGAGCCGACCACACCGATATTCAGGGAGCGGTACACCGTCGCCCGACTGGCACCATTGATCTTCCCAAAATCTGCTGGTGCGAGTCCTTGTGCTTTCAGGTCCCGAGCACGTCAGACCTTCGCATCATCGGCGGTGACTTCCCGCCGGCCGGCTTTCCGCCCATGTTCCTTGGCCGCTGCCACCTCCGTGTTCCCCACACTCTTCAAAGGCCTGTTTCTCCTATCCTGGCCGCCGAATTCCCCGCTGATGCTGAACTTCGCTGGTCCATCCCTCGACCACCTCGTGCGTCCAGTCAAAGGATCCTTCGCTGAGAAGAAACGCACGACGTTTGGCAGGGGGTAAGGGGTTAAGCCTGGGGGCGGTTTTTGGGCGGCGTAGCCTCATGGTGAGTGGTGCGATCGCCAGTTGACCACCAGAGGAGAGGGAAGACAGATGCGTGCAGGATATGTCGCCATGTCGACGATCTCGATCGAGGCACCGACAAGCCGCGTGTGGACGGTACTGACCGATCGTGATGCGATCAAGGAATTCATGTTCGGCACGGACGTCGCTACCGAGTGGGAAATCGGCGGCCCGATCTCCTGGCACGGCGTGTGGAAAGGCGCAGCGTATGAGGACAGGGGCATCGTTCTCGAGTGTGACCCCGGACGGCGGCTGGTAGAAACCCATTTCAGTCCGCTGAGCGGCCGGAAGGATGAGCCTGAGAACTACCACACGCTCGCATGGACTCTGGAAAGCGCAACCGGCACGACGCAGCTGACCCTTTCGCAGGACAACAATGCAAGCGTCGAGGAAGCCCAACACGCGGAGGGCATGTGGGACGCCCTCGTGATGAGCGTGAAGACAATCGCCGAACGAGAATGAATGATGATCACGGGCCGAGATCCCGACCTGAGTGAGAGATTGACGCACGGGCCCGGGGCGTGATCACTGGGTGGGCTGACAGCAGCCGACAGCATCACGCACCCTGAGGGCTTCGTTGGTGAACAAGCTCTTCAAGCCGGCGCTGGGGGTGCAGCAGTACAGTACGCGGTAGATGCTGCGCGAGCGAGGTCTACCGCGGTTGAGCCGACAGTCTCCTACCAGCAGGGGTGACACCCCTGCGCTGGATAGCTGAAGGCTTACCGTGAACACCACTCCCTCCGATCCATCGCCCGATTCCTCACCTCCTCGCGAACTCCTGGCGATCTTCGGCCGCAGCAACGGGTACCTCCTCCCCGAGCAGACCGCCGACGACGCTATCGACGGGCTCGAGAAATCGCCCGGACATCATCACCACCGTTGAGGGCGCCGACGTAAGCATCATCGACACGGACGGCCCCCGCACCACCGCGGTCGAGAGGCTGCTGCAAGAATCAACGTGATCATAGAAGTAGTGAGGATCAGCTGCCGGACAAATTGCGATCTCCCTACACAGGCGCCGAGGAAAGAATGCCAGATTATGGGCGACAGACCCGCACGGTGGACCGAGGCCACCGTCTATCCCGACATGTGGGCTGACCCTGACCGCGACCCCCGCAACAGCGAGGGGGTGAGCCCGGACGGGGAACTACCCACGCTGAAGCAGTACCTCACCGATCACCGTCTGACGATCCTCATGAAGTGCGAGACCCTCACGCCGGATCAGTTGGCGCGCCGCTCGGTACCGCCATCTACGATGTCGTTACTCGGCTTGATACGACATCTGGCCGAGGTGGAACGAGACTGGCGAAACTGGCTCAGTACGGATGCCCCGTTTCCAACGCTTTACGGCAGACGTGACGCGGACTTCGACGGCGCGACGGCGGATGAAGCGGTGGTCGATGAGGCGCGCACTGATCTCGCTCGTGAACAGGAACTGACTGACGCCGCTCTAGCCCTCCATTCAGACCTAGGGCAACGCGTCGGGCGAGACGGTATCGCGATTCGCGAGCTCATGGTGCACAGGGTCGAAGAGTACGCCCGCCACTGCGGGCACGCCGACCTACTACGAGAATGCATCGACGGCAGAGTCGGGCAGTAAGAAAACCAACTGCGGTTCTTCACGAGTCCGAGCCCCTCGCCGGACTTCTGCGCAAGTGCCTGTTGCTCGAGGCGGAAACTGGCTCTGAATCCCAACAGTGGGCCCGATCCGAGCTCAACGGTGTTCGAGGCTTTCTCAGCGGGAACTTCGCCGGGTAGTGTTCGGCGTATCCGGCCGGTGTCGCGAAGTGGTCAGCAGGGTCCCTGCCGGCTGAAGTCGACGTCTCAGGCACCGCCCGTCAGGCTGACCGACCACAATAGGCTTCAATGCCCCTACCTCGTCACCCAGTCCCTTGACCTCACCGGCGGCGGCAGAGCCGGCTGGGTGATCAGGTGGAAGCCGGCCCTGAACGCGCTCGTTTTCCTCTTCACAGGCCGGTTCGGAAGAACCACTCACTGATGAAAATTGCCACACCTACACACCGTTTATCGGACGGTCCCGCCGAGAATCGACACCACGGGCGATGCAGAGGAAATCCGAAGTCATGAAAGATTGGAAGATGAAGACATTAGTACCAGCACTTATTGTCGTGCTCGGCTTTGCGCTCATGATCGCGCAGATCCGTGCAGAGAGTGAACCCGGCGCGATCCCGCTTTCGCTGATCGTCATTGGTGCCAGTTGGTTCTTCATTTCGCGGGCTCGAAAGCGGCGGCACCGCGCGTAGCTGCAGTCGGCGCTGTCCGACCACCTAAACCGTCCGTTGCGATGGAGGACAGAGAACCTGCGTTGAACTTTCTTTGGCTTTGCCTCAGGCGTATCCTCTGAGCCAGCGACCAGTCCTTCACGATGGCACTGGTAGTGGTCCCCCCGGAATCCTAATCTTCACGATGACAAGAGACCATCATGGGCAGCAGGGAAATCACCGCCGACCCGGGGATCAGCCCGGCCTCGCGAGCGTCTGGTAGCCGCCGATCGCAAACCATCGCGGTAATCCTCACCGGCATCCTGACAGCAACGCTCAGCGCTTGCACCCCTGATGAGGATCTAGGTGCTGCGAATGTCTGGTCCTTGACAGGTCCCGACGCCTCGGCCGGTGATGTAGCACTGTCTGCCGAGGACGGAGCCCGATGGACGGACGAGGGCTTGCAGCTCAGCGGCACAAACTATGCCAGCACCTCCGCACCGGGCCCCATCGTGACGGATTCTAGTTTCACCGTCAGCGCCTGGGCCCGTCCAACGGGGCAGCCAGCGGAATACACCAGTGTCCTCACTCAGGCAGGGGACGTAGCCGGAGCGTTCTTTCTGGGTGTCGCCGAAGGGTTCTGGTCGTTCTCGGTCAAGCCCGAAGACGGCAATGGTGGCGACTTCGTGACCAACAGGGATCGAGCAACACAGGTGGAGGTGGAACCGGACGCATGGGTTCACCTCGCAGGGGTCTACGACGCCGATGGCGGTCGGGCCCGATTCTTCCTCAACGGTTACCCGGTGAGCGACCAGGGCACCGCCACGGACAGTGTGTACGCGGCGGACGGTTCACTCCTGATCGGTCGCGGCCAGACACGGCGACAACCGTCCAACTTTTTCGGCGGCACCATCACGGACGTGCGTACCTGGCCACGGGCCCTTAGCGAGAACGAGGTGGCCGCTGCCGCTCAGGCCGCGACCCCCGAGGGCGCGTCCCTGGATGAGCCGGAAAAGTCCGCCCCATTCGTCTGTCCTGAGCCGGGCGGGGGTATCTGCCTGGGCACCCTTGCTGCGGGTACCTACGAGACGACGTCCTTCGAGCCAGCCCTCACGTACACGGTGCCCGAGGGCTGGACCAATCGCGAGGACCTGCCGGGCAATATGCTGCTGAGCAGGATCGACGATCCGGAGGAGGGCACCTGGGGCGGCAGCTACATCGGCGTGTACCAAAATGTCCGTGCACCGGCGCCCTGCGGTGAGAAACCCCAACCCGGAATCGGTACGAGCGCCGCAGAACTCGCAACCTGGTACCGCACGGTACCGGGCCTCCAGGTTATGCGGGACGTCCCCGTGACGGTGGGCGGCTTACCCGGTGTAGTGCTCGACCTGACACTCGATAGTGAGTGGAGGACCCCCTGTCCGCCCGGTGCTCTCAATGCTGTTCCCATCCTTATCGGCGGCGGGGTCTCTGATCTCCATCACGTCATCGGAGCGCCCCTGGAGATGCGTCTGTTCCTCCTTGACTGGGATGGAGGAAATGTCGCGATCGAGGTGACCGCCCTGCTCGAGCAGCACAGCCTCACCAACTACCTCGAGGAAGCCGGCGCTGACGCAGTCGTGAACTCTTTCGACTTTGCGTCCTGACTCTTCCCTCAGCCCTCCACCCCTTTCTGCCCCGCGCCGTCCTACCGGGGACACCTACCCCTGTCACGTCAATTCTCCGCCGATGCGTGCAGTCCGTCCGATCAAGGGATCCTTCGGCGAGACCGGCAGTGCTGGGCGCGGACTGTCACGTCGTGCAAGTTTCCTCGCTGCCGAGGGCGGCTTGTCTTCAAGTACTTGAAGTTCCTATCGTTGATGGTGTGAGCGCACCGACCGTCCGAAAGACCTACACCATCAAGGAAGCGGCGGCCCTGACGGGATTGCCGGCGAGCACGTTGCGCTATTACGAGTCGATCGGTGTGATCACTCCGATCTCCCGCGGTGCGAGCAGCAAGCACCGGGTCTACACGCCAGAGGATCTGGATCTGTTGACCTGGGTCTCCTGCCTGAGCGCAACGGGAATGTCCGTGAGTGACATGCGCCGCTACATCGGGAACGGAGCGCTTGGGGCGGCTGCTGCCCCGGAGCAGATCGAGCTTTTGAAGGCCCAGCAGGAACAGCTGGCCGTCGAAGCGAAATCCATCGCCCTGCGCAAACGCTACGTCGCACTGAAGATCGACTACTGGCAGGCCATCCAGGACGGGGACGAGTCCAGGGCCGCACAGCTGTCGGACGAAGCACGCTCCCTAGCCGACGACCTCAAGAAGACCAAGAAGCAATAGGCACAATGCGCCCCGGGCGGAGCCAACGGTCCGCCCGTCGGGCGCGCCCTCAGGAAGGAAGGCACCGCCAATGAAGTACACCCCGAACGGCGGCCAGAGTGCGGTGGGACCGGAGGCCTGGTTCTCGGGCACCGTCCACATCGATGGCGTACGCAACCCCGACGAGCAGTCGGCGGTCGGCTGCGCCCACGTGCGGTTCAGCCCGGGCGCCCGCACCGCCTGGCACACACACCCCAAGGGCCAGACCCTCTATGTCACCGACGGCATCGGCTACGTCGCCCGCCGCGGCGGAGCCGTGCAGGAAATCCGCCCGGGCGACGTGGTCTACATCGAACCTTACGAAGAGCACTGGCACGGTGCCACCACCGACCGCTTCATGGCCCACATGGCCATCCAGGAAGCGGACGGCCAGGGCCAGGTCGTGACGTGGGGCGAGCACGTCACCGACCAGGACTATGGCCGGCTGGCCGCAACCAGCAACTGACCACCCCTAGAAGGAGAAACCCATGACCACCACCATTCACGCCTACGCCTCACCCTCCGCCGACAGGGACCTCGCCCCCACGACCATCGAACGCCGCGACGTCGGTCCCCATGACGTCCTGATCGAGAT
Source organism: Arthrobacter sp. PL16 (assembly GCF_035985055.1). Taxonomy (NCBI): domain Bacteria; kingdom Bacillati; phylum Actinomycetota; class Actinomycetes; order Micrococcales; family Micrococcaceae; genus Arthrobacter; species Arthrobacter sp. PL16. The sequence continues at coordinate 420,407 of NZ_JAXCIC010000003.1, read as the reverse complement.
CAAGTACGCCGGAATCTGCCACTCCGACATCCACACCGTGCGCGGGGACTGGGGGCCGCAGCCCTACCCCCTGGTACCCGGACATGAGATCGCGGGCATCGTCGCGGAGGTCGGTTCCGAGGTGACCCGGCACGCCGTCGGTGATCGGGTCGGCGTCGGCTGCATGGTGAACTCCTGCGGGGAGTGCAAGAACTGCAGGGTGGGCGACGAGCAGTACTGCGTCAACGGGATGGTGGGCACCTACGGCGCCACCGACCGGGACGGTACCGTCACGCAGGGCGGCTACTCCACCCACGTCGTCGTCACCGAGGACTTCGTGCTGGGGATCCCCGAGGGCGTCGAGCTCGACGTCGCCGCCCCCCTGCTCTGCGCCGGCATCACCACCTACTCACCCCTGCACCGCTGGGGCGCCGGCCCCGGCAAGAAGATCGCCGTGATCGGCCTCGGCGGCCTCGGTCACATGGCCGTCAAGATCGCGCACGCCATGGGCGCCGAAGTCACCGTCCTCTCACAATCCCTCAAGAAGCAGGAAGACGGCCTCCGCCTGGGCGCGGACCACTACTACGCCACCAGCGACGAAACCACGTTCACCGACCTGGCCAGTTCATTCGACCTCATCATCAACACCGTCAGCGCCCGGATCGACATCAGCGCCTTCCTTGGACTCCTGACGGTCGACGGCGCCCTGGTCAACGTCGGCGCGCCCGCCGAGCCACTGCCGGTGAACGCGATGGCGCTCATCGGCGGTCGCCGCTCATTCGCCGGCTCCATGATCGGCGGCATCGCCGAAACACAGGAAATGCTCGACTTCTGCGCCCAGAATGGCATCGGTGCCGAGATCGAGGTCATCCCTGCCGAGAAGATCAACGACGCCTACGAGCGGGTCCTCGCCTCGGACGTCCGATACCGCTTCGTCATCGACGCCTCCACCTTCGCCTAGCCAATACCCGGACCGGAACATGGCGTAACCCCTACCACCGCGCCGAATTTTGACTGGAGCGTGGTGGTAGGGACGCTCCGGCCCGGCTCCCCAGGGTCCGCTGCTTGTCCCGCCCCAGGTGCACAGCAGGAACCAAGAGTCCCGCTGCACACACCCACGGTTTCGCCGCACAAGACTAACGAGCACAAGATAGCGACGAAGAACCTGCCACGACCACCACCTGGGGTGGGCACATCACCGAGGACGAGTACAACGGCTACTGAAACCGGTTCGTCGGCTCCCTCTTTCACCTAAGGACAACACGATGGACAACCACGAACGGATGCTCACCGGCCGGGTCTACGACCCCAATGAGGCTCGCATTCTGGCGGAGCAGGCCCAAGCGCTGGAGCTCTTGTACGACTACAACTCCACCCGCCCGTCACAGCAGGACGAACGAGCACGCTTGCTGCCCCTGATGTTCGGGGCCCTTGGCAAGACCTGCTATTTCGAGCCTCCGCTGCACGCGAACTGGGGTGGCCGTCACGTGTTCGTCGGCGACAGTGTGTACGCGAACTTCAACCTCACCCTCGTCGATGACGGAGACATCTACATAGGCAGCAATACGATGTTCGGGCCCAACGTCGTTGTCGCGACAGCCGGCCATCCAATCTTGCCTGAGTTGCGCGCCCGAGGTTTGCAGTACAACCTGCCCGTGCACATTGGATCCAACGTATGGATCGGAGGAGGCGCACAGATCATGCCCGGCCTCACCATCGGCGATGACACGGTCATCGGTGCCGGAAGCGTCGTAACCCGTGACCTCCCCTCAGGGGTAGTCGCCGTCGGCGTTCCCTGCCGAGTCCTTCGACAAATCAGCGACCACGACAGCGAGTTCTACTGGCAGAACCGCCGCCTCGACGACTGAGTTGCGATCGTACAACTCCTGCCCGGTCCCGGTACTTCAGCGCCGACCAAAGGGAAGTGCACTGGAAGCTACTGGTGCTGTGGCTTCATCGGTGGGCAAAAGAGTCGACGACGAGTGCCCAGCGCACCATTCTCTTGCATGCGTCCGCCGTTGAGCAGGGCGTACCCATACGTAACGCTCCCTGTCGTCACAAGTTATTTCCGCTTCATGGGGCCATCACTGATGGCCACGCTCTCCTCGGATGACAACACTTCATACCAATCCGGTTGCTCGATCGGTGACAGCTCGACTTTGCCGTCTAGCTCCTCGGTAAGGAAGCGCAGGGCTGCAAACAAGGGTTTCCAAACACCACGCTCGGCAATGTGCGCTTCATAGGCGTCCTTCCGATCTTCGTGTTTGTGTCTCCCTGTTGGCTCGGGTAGCGATGTTGTCCGTGCCCAGACTGGGTACGAAGACGCGATGTGAGCAACTCCCCCAGGGCCCGGGTCAAAGAAGCTTCGATTGTCCTCCGCAGCTGTGACGATCACCTGATGCATCACGCGATCCCTCGCATACCTGAGGCCGGGCAAGGAACACCCGTCGCTATGAGAGTCGCGGCGATCCCTATACGCAGGATCTTCTGCATTCAGCTGTTCATCTAGCGAACAGGCCCAGTTGATAGCCTCAGTCGCGGCAATCGCACAGGACAGCAGACGCTTCCTGCGGGCAGCGTCAAGCGCCCTCCATGCTGCGCCAGTCATGCCTTGGTGAGCGAGCGACATGGCTTCTGGGCGGTCTGTCAACCCCATCAAACGACCTCTCGTACAAGCTGCGGCCCGTTGTTCCGCACTGATCCGGCCTCTTTCCCGACCACGCGTGGAACAAGGTTGGGTTCAGGGATGGTGTCGATGAAATGCTGCACCTGGTCCCGCTCCATCATGGTCGGATCCAGCCACTGATCCTGCAACTCCCCCGGGATTCATGACCGGCACCCGGTCATGAATGTGCCCGAGCGCGTCGTGTGCGGCCCGGGTGAGGATCGTCGCTGCGACCAACCACGTGTCGTCGGCGTCCTCTGCCTTGGTGGGATCGGGCCAGAACTCGTACAGGCCGGCGAAGCCCAGCAGCTGGTCCTCGTCCTCTGCGTGGAGGTAGTGCGGGGTCCTCGTCCCGTCCTCGTTCTTCTGCCACTCGTAGTAGCCCTTGGCCGGCACCAGGGCCCACCGCTTGGCGGCCGCGGTACGAAACGACGGCTTCTCCGTCACGGTCTCGCTGCGGGCGCAAGGTTTTCATAGGCTGCGTCGCCCACGATAGCTGCACCCCGACACGCCATTGGAGTCGCCATGCCTCGTCCTGCCCCTACGTTCTTCAGCAAGCAATTGAACCGCCGCCAATTCGGCATGGCGGCCAGTGGAGGAGTTGTCCTCCTCATAGCCGGCGGCACCTACGGCGTCGTCGCGCACAGTGGCAGCGCCACCAGAACCAGCGTGCGTACCACCTTCGGAGAAGTCTCGATCATTCGCGGCAGCCGCTTCGCCCGCCTCGACGCGCAGGGCCATACTGCGACGAACAACCTTTTGACAGCTCGCGCGCACTTCGCAGGCCGGGGCACGCCGGACTCGCGTCGGGCCGTGGCCGCCTTCGCGGGGGCGATCACCAGCGGCCTCCACCAGGGCCACGACGGCCCCACCCAGGACCACTCGTGGCCACAACCCGTGAATCTGACGTGGGGGGACGTGCTGGTGCTTGAAGCGGAGGTCCACAACGCAGGGCGGACTCCGGTGTTGTTCAGTCCCGCTCAGCTGCGCCTCAAACTCGCGCAGGCCGGAACGACGATCACCCACCAGGACACGGACCGGCCGCCAGGTCCCCTGGGTGCTGCAGCCCGGGAGCGTATCCTCATCAGCTACCTCGCACCCCACTCGCTCGCGGACCTCGAACTCGAGTTCTCGGACCTGGTACTGGACATACCCCTGCGGCTCGCCCTGCCGCCCCTGACCATGAGCGGAGCATTCTCATGAGCCCGCTGAACATCTACATCAATGAGGGGTACCTGCCCATGGTGGACGGGTCACTCGTCTACCACCGGGGATTCGGCGACAGGGCAACACGGATCGACGATGCGAATCCGGCGCTGAAGCTCAGCCCGCAGGTGTTCACTGCCGCGGGTCCGGTGGTCCCGAGCCGCACCTATCCCCTAAACTCACCCGTACCGCCCTCCGGTAGGCCCGCTCCTTCGGGTCCGGACCCGGCCTACCAGCGGAACTTTCTCCCGAGGCGCTCGTATTGGGCAAGCTCCTTTCCTGAGCGCACGCTGATCGCGGAGACGGGAAGCACTATCAGCATCCTGCTGCAGAACACCCTGTCCCAGCCCCACCAGTTGCGCTTCCACGGCGCGGGTCCGGCAGGCGCGGACGTCACCAGCGGCCTGGTGGAGCCGGGGCAGACCCGACTCGTGGAACTCCCCGCGCCAGCGCCCGGAACCTACCTGTTCTCCGATCCAGGCAACGAGCCCGTGGAGAGGACCTTGGGTCTGTACGGAGGCCTCGTGGTCATCGACCCTGCCGATGCCTGGCGGCTCAACACCGGCGGGCCCGAGTTCGAACGCCAGTGGCTGTGGATATGCCATGACGTGGAGCCGACCTGGGCTCGTATCGCGTCACAGGGGCAGACGGTCAACCCTCTGACCACCCCGGCCGTGCCACGGTATTTCACGCTGAACGGGTACTCCGGCTTCCAGGCCCTGGCCTTGACCACGGATGAGGAGTTCAACAAGCGCCGGGAAGAGGACACGTTGCCGTCGGGATATCCGCGGGAGACCGACGTGCGCAATTTCAGCGCGTCACCTGCCTCGGGTGCAGTCCGCACCGGTCAGCTCATGCGGATGCTCAACGCCGGCATCGTCACCCACCAGCTGCATTACCACGGGAATCACGTGTGGACGGTGCGGGCCAACGGCAACGACTTCCCTCGATCGAACGGCAGGGTGAGTCCGGCCGGCGATGTGGTCCTTCAGCAGTGGGAAGACACGGTCCAACTTCAGCCGAGAGAACGCAAAGAGGCGATGCTTCCGGTCCGACGTCCGCCGGAGTCGATCGACGCAGTGTGGAACGCGAGGGACGAGGACTGGAAATATCCCATGCACTGCCATGCCGAGCCGTCGCAGACCGCAGCGGGAGGGCTTTACCCAGGGGGCTTGATGGCCGACTGGGTACTCGCCGTCGGTCCTGTACGCGAACCGGGTCTGCCGGGCACCGTCGAGGACGACGCGCACCACACGTTCCGGAGCCAGGTGGACTTCGCCTCGAACCAGCCGCACGAGGGCAGCCCCGAGACAGAATTCCCTCTCCGTCCGAACGTGTCGGTGGAACTGGACTTCTTCGGCAAGGATCTGAGATTTCCGGACGGATCCGAACACGAGGTGTGGAGCTTCGAGAACGACAAGTCAGGTCGGCAGTTGCCCGGCCCGATCGTCAGGATGGCCGAGGGGGACATCTTCCAGGCGACAGTCAAACCGAAGAAGAACGTCCACACGATCCACTGGCACGGAATCGAACCGGATCCACGGAACGACGGCGTGGGCCACACTTCCTTCGAAGTGAACGGTGACTACACCTACCAATGGCGGCCGGAACACCCAGAGGCCGGCAACCCGAACAGGGGCTCCGCAGGGACCTACTTCTACCATTGCCATGTGAACACGCCCCTGCACGTTCAGATGGGCATGTTCGGAGCACTCGTGGTGGACCCCAGGACCGATCCCGCTCGCCCAACGCCGGCGGGATCCCGCCGCCACTCCTCCGAGGGCCCCCTATACGACATCGCGACGGAGACATTCCTCGCTCCCTACTCGATCGATCCCCGGTGGCACGAACTGAACCACGCGGCGGGTCTGTCGGGTGACGACGCAGGCCTCAACCGCTTCGAGGCAAAGCACTTCTTCATCCTGGGCGGGACGATTCCCGCGCGGCCCAAGGGCGACCGGGTGTGGGCGATGTCCGCCATGAAGGCCAATGTGACGGGCGGCAGCAAGCAACCGACGCTGGTGCGCATGGTGAACGTAGACTACTTCCCCACGCGCACACGATTCCTGGACGCAGCCGGGAGACCAGTGCAGATGGCCGAACTCATCGGGCACGACGGGCGCCCGTTCTGGACGACTCCCAGTCCGACGGGGCCGGCTGTGCACCCGTCGACGGCAGGACAGCCGCTTCTCACCAGCATCATCAGGTCAGGCGCAGCCGAGAAGTTCGACTTCCTGCTGCGGCCGCCGGCGCCAGGGCAGTACACGATCGCGGTCGACTTCATCCACTGGCTCACGGGCCGGGTCCAGGCGACGCGGACCGTGGCGGTGACCGCTGCCTGAGTCTCTTGGTGGTGGTGTGGGTGGTTGACGGGCTCTCCGTGGTTGGTGGTCGATTCCACTGCTGAGGAGATGATCAGCGTGCCTTTCTGACGATGCTTCTCAAGAGGATGCGGGTTCTGCAGTCAGCGCTGTTCACGAAGCCGCGTCCGGTACGTCTGATGTTCTTGATGGCGTGTTATTTGCCTCGACTTTCGCCGTGGTGGCTCCGGTGACGATGAGGACCGTTCGCCGGCAAGGAGGTCCTCGCGGAGTTCGAGCGGGAACTGGTCTCCGGGCGCACCGTCGCCGGTCACCGACAAACGGGACGGGACTCTTCAAGGGTCCGTCCGCTCACCGCCGAGAGTCAGCTTCTCCCGTAGTTGGAGCACCAAGGATTACCAGGTTCCCGTTTGGGTCTCGAGTTCGAGCCACTCGCTCGCCCCAGGGCTGGTCTTCGGGCCCGGCGATCACTGGCGCACCCAAGGTTTGTAAATCTACGAGGGTTGAATCGACGTCCTCGACATAGACCCATAGGCCGAACGGGTCCTCATCGCTACTGCCAGTCCCCAGACCAATACTCGAGCCCTCACGCTCCATCGTCACAAATCCCGGCTCGCCGTCCGGCGGAAATTGGTATGTCTGAGAGAATCCAAGTCGTTCATAGAAAACCCGTGAGGCGCGAAGATCCTGAACGCTGATGATGGGAAATGCTCCGGTGCTCATGCTGGGAGTATCCCAAAGCATTAGTGACCACACCAGGTCCTCCAGCGATGATACTGAACACCGCAGGCACAATCGGTTGCGCGACCCGTAGCCCGCGCCCGGCCAGGCGCAACATCACTCGCACAGTGGCGCGAGCGGGCGTGGCCTGGCCCCCTTGAGGCTGCGCCAAAGGGAGCATCTTGCATCAGCTACACGTCCCTCTCACATGACAACCTTCTGCGGGGCAGTATGCCGGCTTAGCCAGTTGCCCGATTCTTGCCCACGGTGAGCAACTCCTGGTCGCCCCACCACTCTCCCTCAGAGGGTAGGACCCAATGCGCCGATTTGAGCGATCAGCGATCGATCTAGGGGCCAATCCCGGACACATGCCCAACCACCGGTTGCGCAGGGTGCGTGGTGGGGTGACGTGGCCACTGCGGCCAACTGCTGCCGCTTCGCCACAGTTCCTCTATGACCCACTCTCGGATCTGGTCCGCTAGATCAGCAAGTCTTCCCGCCGAGTTATGGTCCCGGAACACCGCCACTCCTTTATCGGACTCGTCGGACGACCATGATCTGGCCGATGCGCGTCTCGTACTTTCGTCCCATGTGCCTCATCTTCGACGCGGGGCATCGGCGCACCAGTAGCAGCGACGTCGACGAGGATAGGCGCGAGAGTATCGCGGAGAACCGGATCCATCGATTTATCGTTCTCCCAACCCAACGGAGGTTAGCCTCCGTCGTGTGAATCAACCGCACCAAGCCCGGGGAATTGGACCTTCCTGACGCTGCCTCGACCATCGAGCCGCCTATAGCTGCTCAGGGACAACGTCCTTGAAGTGTCTGGATCGCAGCCGTGAACAACGTTGTTGTGCCAGTTCTAACCGGCACCCCGACAGGCTGTACACCGATGGTCCTGCGGGGCTGCGCAATCGGCGATTGAACGTTGCGAACAACGCGCCCTTTACCCACTACGGCTCACAGCATCATCGTCCCTGCTCCAATCAAGGACCACAGCGTGCGTGCATTTTCCGCCTTGGTCCTATGCCTACCTCGGAAATCACCGCCCGGCCAGCACGACAACGGGTGTCGTGCTGGCGCTTCCAAGACAAATCCTAGAGATGGCAGCAGTGGTCCGGCTCAAGGACTGCTGGCGACCTGATCAGCCGTGTTCGACAGGGAGCCACAGCTCGCAGGTGGCCGTGCTGAAATCATCGGCACGGTCGAGGATCGCGACGATCGACGGGCCCGGGCGCAGACGCCACGGATTGGAGGGAAACCACTCCGTGGCAGTCGCCGCCCAGAAGGATTGCAGAGTAGACGGGTACTCGCCCTCGGTACGGAACACCGCCCAGGTACCGGCGGGAACCTCGATCGCGTGGAGATCCTCCGGTAGCCCGGCTGTCGCGTTGATCGCGACACCGTGCAGGTAGGTCAGCTCACTGCCTTCGGCGTAGTCGGGATCGACGTCGGCACTCACCTGCAGCAGACCGGCCGGCTCGGTGTTGCCCAGCCCTTTGAGTCGGTCGTGCTCCTCGGCCGGCAAGGACGCGATGTGCGCCTGGATATGTGGATTGATGCCCTGGTGAATGAGTGGTACTCGGGCTGCGTGGCCGACGAGACGGAACGCCGGGCGTTCTGAGATGCGGGTGTCCATGGTGGTATTCCCTTCTACGGTCAGGCGGAACCTGAGCTGTGGTTGTGTGCGAAGGGGTCCGCCGTCCCGGCGTACATCCCCAGGCGTGACGCCGTGCACGGAGCGAAACGCCCTACTGAAGGCTTCAGTCGACCCGTAGCCGTAGCGCACCGGGATGCTCAGCAGGTCACCATCGCCCAGCACGTCCGCCGCGGCCAGTGTCATTCGGCGGCGCCGGATGTACTCCGACAGCGGCATACCGGCCAGCGACGAGAACATCCGCCGGAGGTTATACTCCGTCGTCCCGAGTTCCGTCGCCACGACGGGCACGTGCAGATTCTCGGTCAGACTGTCCTCGACCAGTTCAATGAGTCTGTTCAGCTCTGCTATCACGGCTCTCCCTTCACCATGCAGCCTCCCGGGTTCCTATGAGCGGCACCCGATAATCGCCGTCCGATGCGATCACCTCACCGGCCAGGTACCGGCGAGGAGTTCACGTGACAATTCGCGAGTGCTTTCTGGTGCTGTCAACGCGCTGTCATCCCCGAGGTGTCCCTTGTGCGGGGCCGACCTGATCCTCAGCGTGACCCTGTTGACGTTCGATCCCTATCGCTGTTCTTGGCCGAAGGAGTACGCATCATGAAAGCCTTCATTCGGCACGGCGAAGGCTGCATGTCGAGCCAGGCCAGGAAAGCCGCCCACCCGGGTCCGGCGGAAGGTGTCGCAGGACATGGACCGAGTCATACAGCCTGTGACGGCCGGGCCGTATGCCCCTGCAACAAGTCCGGGTTCATCACAGTGGAAAGGTGTAGCATCCCCAATGGGTGTGCTGGGAGGCCTGGTCGGCGGCGTGCCGCCCGCCTTCGGGCGGCCATGGATTCCCGTCTGGAGGAGCCCGCCATGCATGTGCTGGTCATATCGATTGGGACACGCGGCGATATTCAGCCCTTTGCCGCACTTGCAGGTGCGCTTGCCCGCGCGGGACACGACGTCACCCTCGCTGTCCCTGGTGGGTTTGCTGATCTGGTGCCACAAGCCGGTCCCGGAACTATCACGCACCATCCCACGGGCTCCACGATGCTGCGCCTTCTTCAGGAGCTGATGCCCGAGCTGAGCGGTCCCTCGGATGCGCTGCGAAAACTGGGGATGATGACCGCCGCGATGCGAGAGCTGAACGCGGAGTGCTGGGATGCGGCGCAGGCGGCGCACCCGGACGTCGTCGTGTACCACCCCAAGTGTCTTGCCGGGCCGCACATCGCAGAGGCGCTGAGGGTTCCTGGTGTGCTTTCCCTCCCGTTGCCGTTCTATACCCCGACGCGCGCGTACGCCATGCCCATCTTCGGCGGCGCCTCCTTCGGGGCGTGGGGAAATCGTGCGTCCTACGAAGTCCGCCGGATGAGTGGGGCCATCTATGGCGGCATGATCAACGACTTCCGACGCGAGGTGGGCCTGGGTCATACCCGCCGTCTCGCCGATCCGCTCAAGAATCCGGACGGTAGTCCGGTCCACGTCCTCTATCCGTACAGCAGGCACGTCGTACCCGTCCCCGAGGACTACCCGCCTTCGGCCCACGTCACCGGATACTGGTTTCTGGATCACAGCGACGACGGCGATTGGGATCCGCCCGCGCAACTGGTGGACTTCCTCGCGGTGGGCGAGCCTCCGGTCTACGTCGGGTTCGGCTCCATGGGCTTCGGTAAGGAAGCGAACCAGCGCCGGGACGCCGTCCTGGCCGCGCTGCGGGTTCATGGCTTACGCGGAGTCGTGGCAACCGGGTGGGGCGGCATCGCTCCTGGTGAGGCCCGGACCGACGACGTCCTGGTCCTGGAGGGTGCGCCCCACGAATGGCTCTTCCCGCGTGTCGCGGCGGTCGTGCACCACGGCGGTGCGGGTTCGACTGCGGCCGGTATACGGGCGGGTCGGCCGACACTGGTCGTGCCGTTCCTTGGCGATCAGCCATTCTGGGGCGCGCGGGTCCATGCGCTCGGCGTCGGACCTGCGCCGCTACCGGCCAAGCGTCTGGGCGCAACCCTGACCGACCGTCTCGGCGACCTCGTGCACACCGGCTCTTACGCCTCTCGTGCCGAAGAGCTGGGCGCCGCAGTCCGCGCCGATAACGGTCTCGCCGCCGGCGTGTATGCCCTGGAGCACATCATGGGGGTTCCTGCCGTGGACGAATAGATCAGCCGATAACAGTCACCTGTCTGGTGGGCGATCACGGCCGGTCCACCATCACTAGACGAGCTGGTGACGGCAACGGCTTCAGCAGGACACCACTGGGCACCGCGGGCGAATCCACCACACCGTCCACCGTCATGAACTCTGTCCACACCAGTTCCCGGGACATTAGATGCCTCCATTGCTCCATCCAGTGGCTTACTCGTACAAAGGAGACGCCGAACGCAGCAGAAAGTCAGCGACGCGTGGGTGAGCTGTTCCGCCATCGAACAAGCAAGCACCAAGAATCCGCCACCTTTTATTGAGCGTGGTGAACGTAGAGATCACGGAGCAGTGCGATCTCGGCTCCGTGGTGCAGGATCTCCTGGTTCACCCACCACACGATCGACGGAAACGTCTCCTCGGCATCGCTGCCATACGGGTAGCTGCTGAGCCCGGTCCGGTCATAGTCGGACTCGTCGACATCGAGTAGTGCCCGGCGCCAGTCGGCTGCGGCCTGACGGAACCTCTCGATGGCGCCGGCTGCATCGGGTCGGGATTCGTAGGTCGCTCGACTGAACGTGCGGTCGCCCCCGAGGTGGTTGGATCGGCCTATCAGTGTCTCGGAGATGTGATCGAGCCGCCAGGCGATCGTCGTGAATGGCGGAGGCCACGGACTTTCGGGGGCACCGTCCCGCCCCCACTCACCCGCGCCGATCAGTTTCATGGCGCCCGGTCCTGGCCCGTCGGCGCGCCTTCGTACCGACCAGCACGCGTCGACCGGTTCCCAGAGGTACTCGGCGTCTGTCAGCACCGGTACGGCGACGTCGTTGTCATCACCTGAGTTGGTGGTAGGCCCGGTGAGGCGAGTGAGGAGTCGCTCCGTCGCCCAGTCGTACTGCTCGAGCAGCGGCTCGAGGCGCTGGTTGGTCATCATGGCCTAGAGCCTAGACTCCACGAGACGCCGTGAGATGCCTACGTGTAGTTAATGCGCAACGACCTCCTTGCCTCGAGATACCGAAGCTGGCTCAGGAATCAGGTACCGGCGACGGGTTGAACTTCAAAGGGTGTTCAAAGCGGCGGCAGAAGGACCGTTCCCCCACCGCTGTACTCAAGGGTGACTTCCTGTGAGCTGTCGATCTCTGCAGGTGTCCTGAACATGTGCGTGCGCGGTGCCATGTCAGCTGAGCAAACCTCCGCTTCCCGCCTGGCAATACCAATCTTCAGGCGATGAGCATCGACGACCTCAATCGAGGACGGGAACGCTGGACAGCTTGAGCTGCCGGCGAGCACGATCGCGAACTTCGCTCCGCCCTCAAGCCACCCGGCTTCAGGGAAGGGATAGGCCTGCTCTTGCGGCGGCGAAGTCTGCTCCGCGGTGATGGCCTCCGCCGGAAGCCCGCCCTGAGCTTCTGAGTCGGCTACCGATCCCGGCATGACGGACTGGGGCCCAGCAGTCGGCTCAGAAGGGGCAGGGTCTGAACTGTTCGAACATCCGGCTAACCAGAAGGCTATTCCGATCAATCCAACCAAAGCAGCTCTCCCCATTGCATGAGAATCCCAGCTGACAGACGAGCTGTCCACGGCTGGAGGTGACTCCGGTGATCCACGGCTCGGAATGAAAGCCGTCAGACCGCTCCCAAGCAGCGGTAGCAGTGGGTGACCCAGAAGAACTGTCCCCGGTAGCGGGCAGCGGCACGGATACATGCAGCCTCAAGAATTGACAGCTATAGGAGCGTCCTGCGGGCGGGTAGAGCCCGAAAGGTGAAGCTCAAAGCCGTACATCTGTGGGCGAACCGTAGGCGCAGGCCCTTTAAAAGCAACTGTGACAGCCCCGGCTGCCCGACACCGCACCTGCCTGGAGGCCCTCTACTACTCGAACCCCTTCATAATTATCGAGCGCCGTTGACAACCGGGCCTGGCATGAGAAATATCAAAGGTACCGGTGCGCATGGCTGTCCTTCGGGGGCTACCTGCGGTCCGGGCTCTCGAAGGGTTACCGGATGCAGTCAGCACCTTTTCGTCGCAGATCCTTCCGGATTGTGGCCACTTCTGCCGCAGCCCTTCTGGTGCTCTCCCTCGCGGGTTGCACCCCCACTCCGGTGCCGCCTGACCAGCCGTCGCCGACTACCCAAGCCCCCTCAGCGACCGCTCCGGCGAGTTCGCCGCCGTCCGCTACCGATTCCGAGCCCGCTGCGGGTGCTGTTCAGATCGCCGCTGTCGGTGACATGAACGGTCCCAAGACCTCCAAGCGCAGTAGCCCATCCGGTCGCAACGGTGCCGCAATCACCCAGCTCGTGCAGGACGACGAGATCGACGCGTTCCTCGGACTCGGCGACTTCCAATACGACACCGCGTACTGCGCCGACTACGTCAAATACTGGACAAAACTCTGGGGCGGCACCATGCCCAAGCTGTACTGGGTGTCCGCTCCCAACCACGACTGGGAACCTGACCGCAACGAAGACCTCGACAACTTCATGAACGGCCAATGCCCGGGATCCACGGCGAAGGCTGCGATCAACGACCAGCGCGGATTCCTCGCCAACGGCAAGCCCTACTCGAAGGACTTCGGAAACTGGCACTTCGCGTTCCTCTCATCCGCGCACTGGCGATACGACCCCCAGGCAGCCCAGGCCTCGACGAAGTGGCTGGACAAGGACCTCGCCGCCGCCCAGGCGGCAGGTAAGCACCTGGCTGTCGTCTACCACAAGCCCTACTTCACCTCGAACACGGACAGCCACGAACGGGCCGCGGACCACAAGCCGTGGATCGACGTCATGTGGAAACACCGCGTCCGCCTGACCCTGTCAGCATCACAACACAACTACGAACGCTCATGCCCGATCAGCAACACCGACAAATGCGTCAAAGACGGCATGACAGCGTTCCAGGTGTCCACCGGAGGCATCGGTCTCCGCTCCTTCACCAGCAAACCCTCCTACATCAAGAAGCGATTCAGTGACACCCACGGGTTCCTCCGGATGACACTGCACGACGACGGCTCATTCGACTGGAAATTCATTCCGACATCCGGGACGAGCACGGACGCAGGCACGCGGTCCGCACCCCTATGAGGTGGTGTCCTAACCGGCAAGCCCCGGGCTCAGCTATGAGCCACCACGCGGCAACCTCGCCTAACTAGGATGTGCAAGTAGTGGTGGACTCACTGGCTGAGACCACCAGAACTTTCCAAGACACCCAAGCAGGTCGAGCACCGCGCAACCACTCCCCCGGAATCACGGGCCTTCTTCTGTCTCGGAAACTTGTTCCACCGTGTTTCGTCTGAAAACTATTCACCGTGGGCTTTTATGAGTCAGAACGACGAGATGAGGCATCTCGGGTATGTCGGTTCTCACGGTCGCCTGCGCAAATGCTCAAGGTCGCCTGCAGGAGCTTGAATCGACTCTTGGACGGGTCGGGCGCCATGCTATTTTGGCCGCAGTGACATTCTTACTTTCTCTGTGACCCAGAGTCGATCCAGCGGTTCCCGCTCGCTTCCCTTGGAAGCGATGATTCCGTGTGCCCTCGAAGGGAACTCCTTCACGAGTTCCCCTGGCACCCGGTCCTTCACCGAACTCATCCAGAGAAGATTCCCATGCCCTTCACCTCGAACGACTCCACCGCGTCCTCCTCACCATCCCTCGACCGGGGATCCTTGCGCCCTGATTGCGGTAACTGCTTTGCGCTCTGCTGCACCGCCCTGGGATTCTCCCGCAGCACGGACTTCGCCGTCGACAAACCAGCAGGGACTCCCTGCCAGAACCTCGACTCCGACTTCTTCTGCACCATCCACGACAGCCTTCGACCACGAGGCTTCCGTGGTTGCACCGTCTTCGACTGCTTTGGGGCCGGCCAGCACGTCTCCCAGAACCTCTTTCAAGGCATCAGCTGGAGATCGGATCCGGGAGCAGCGAAGAACATGTTCCCGGCGTTCAAGGTAGTCCGCCAACTCCACGAGATGCTCTGGTACCTGGCAGAAGCCACCAAAAGGACCTTCGACCCGGATACCTCGCACCAAGTCAAGGAATTCAGAAAGGCTATCGAGAATGCGATGAGCGACACGCAGCAGGTGCTGGCCCTTGACCTAGACGATCTGCATTCCAGAGTTCGGTCCGTCCTGATGAACGTCAGCGAAGAAGTCCGATCCTCATACCTCGCTACCGGTGATGATCACCTCGATGCTGCACTTATCCCGGGAGCGGACCTCATGGGCAAGAAGATGAGGTCCAGATCGCTGTGTGGTGCGGATCTTCGAGGCGCGTATTTCATCGCCGCGGACCTGCGAGGCTGCGACCTATCCGGCGCTGACCTGCTCGGCGCTGACCTCCGAGACGCCCGACTCGAAGGGGCCGACCTTTCCAAAGCTTTCTATCTGACACAGGCCCAACTCAACGCCGCTCAAGGCGACGCGCGCACACTCTTACCCGCCGATCTAGACCGTCCTAGGCAATGGCTCAACAACGGCTAAGGACAGCGCCATGGGTCCCGCTCACAGGCCGATGCAAACGAGTTCGAGCAAGTAGATGCCTACACTCGTCTGCGCAAACGCCAGAGCGGCGCAGCGTGTGAAAACCTCGAGAAACGACAGGATTTTTACCGCGGGCCGGGAGGTCAGAAGGTGCCCCGATGAAGGACCGGCTTGCCGAAACGAACTGATCCTGGTCGTGCGAGGGCATGATCAGCAGGGACTACTACAAGGTCTGCCCATACCCACCCACCACCTGACCAGTACTGGGCAGCTCACCGCAAGACAGGCGGTGTACATGGCAGGGTCACCCTGACGCTGTACCGCCGGATTCGGGCCTGAGTGAAAAGCACCGATAGTGGCAAGAGACACGGGCGCTCGTCGACACCCGGACGCTACCAGCAGCACCTTGGCTCCGAGCCTTCGGCGCCACCCGACCGGGCCGGGCAACCGCAATATTTCCGCCCGCCTCCGGTAGCCCTGGTGGTAGACCGTATGGATGGCCTTCAAATCTTCGGGCGCACGCCATGACCCGCTCCGCAGTTCGGGCGGCCTCCATGAAGCTAACCGGTTCCAGCGCGGGGTAGTGGAATTCCTTCGCCTACCGCTGATCCTGACCGCCGTCTTCTGCCTGGTCGCTGTGGGGGTTTCACTCTTGGACCGCCTCACCCCTGACGATGCCGGTTTCCGTACCCTCGTGAGCTCGGTCGTCTCCGAGGAGGGCGCCGTCGACTTCCTCTCCGCCGTGGCCACGAGCCTGCTGACGGTCACCTCGATCACCTTCTCGGTCCTGCTGCTCGCGGTACAGCAGACAGCGAGCTCGCTCACCCCCGTGGTCTTCGACCAGTTCCTCCGCAGGACCGCGAACCAGGTGTACTTCGGGTTCTTCATCGGGGCCACCACCTTCTCCTTTCTCGTCCTCGGCCTGGCTCACAAACAGCCCGCCCCGCTCTATAGCGCGGCCCTCACACTCGTCCTGGTGGTGGCGTCCCTCGTGGTCCTGCTCATGCTCATACACTCGACGATCGACCAGATGCGCCCCGAGTCGGTAGTGCGGTCCATCCATGAACTCGCGCTGCAAGCCCGCGAGGTGGAGCTGAAGATGCTGGGCCGGACCCGCATGGCACGGCACTCCGACCCGGATCGGCCAGAGCGCGAGATCCACGTTATGGATACAGGATTCGTCGTCACGGTCGACACGGAGAAGCTCGGAGCGATTGCCTCCTCGGCCGGGGACGACGTCGAAGTGATCGTCGAGGGCAGACTGGGCGAGTACATGGTGTTCGACGATCTCCTCGTGCGGCTCGTCAATATCGATCCGGAGGATTCCAGCTACGACGACGTTATTGATGCTTTCGGCATCGACGACATCCGCGACGTGAATGTCGAATCCGGCTACGCACTGGACCAGCTGGAGAACATCGCATGGGAAACGGGCACCAGTGCGTCCCAAAGCCCACAGACAGCGTCGACCGCGATCCGCACCCTCAGCGACCTCCTAGGCCGGTGGCTGATGGCTGGTGAGCGCGACCGCTCCGAGCGCAGCACCAGGCAGGACGAGCTTCCCGTTGTCTACACCGACGGAGCTGTCGAGCGGGGACTGACTGCCCTGTCCACCCTCCTGGTCGGTTCCTCGGAATCCCGACAGGCCCAGACGACAGCCAAGATCCTGCACTCCTTCGCCCGACTCATACCACGTCTGCAGGACAAGGACCGCGCCGCCTTCGACGACGCCTTGGACTCGGCCCTTCCCGCGGTCATCCAGCAGGCAGAGATCCCACCGCTGCGGGACGCACTCGCGGAACTCGAGAAGGTCATGAACGAGCACGGGCACGACGCCGAGCGCGTCCGGCTCGTGAGAAACCTGCTGACCGAGGCCACAAGCCAAATGATGCCTAAACCATCCGATGAACCCGAGGCCGCTCACCCGCGTAGGGAGGGCGACCGCGAAGAAGGCGTTAGGAGTTCCGCAAACGAAACCGGGACATCACGGAGAAGTGAGACAAGAGTTGGTGATTTCAATTGACGGACGCATTGGACGCACCGGACCTGGAGTTTCGCGAATGATCGATGACAACGGCCGGTCGCGATGGTCGCTGTGTAGACGCTCTAGATCCTCAACGAGACACTGCCGTGCCGTAGATATTGAGAGCCTATTCATCACCTGCGGGCTTGTTCACACCGCACTGGGAGCGACATGGAGTTCAGCGCCCTGCAACTGCAGCGACCGGCCGCCCGGCCGCACGCCGATCATCCGCCCCTCTATCGTCGTCCTGTCATCGTCGCCCTGCCATTGTCGTCCTCGCCCTTCAGATCGCGGGCCTTCGCATGCTCGTCACCTTCCGTGGACCCGCTCGCTGATGATGGCCGCGCGTCTTTCTCCTTGAGGATCGCTTTAGGGTCGATGTTGAAGCCCTGGTAGGGGAACGTGACATCTGGTGCTTCGGGTGAATAAACCTCGAAATGTAGATGTGTAGGAATACGCCGAGGCCGGCCTTGTCGCCCCGCTGCGGAGGCTCCTACATCCTCGAATGAGGAGTCTTCGTGAGCGACATCCAGCTACTATCCGTACTGGCAACGGAGCCTGCCGGCGACATGTTGATGTGGCTTCACGAGAACAGTGACAAGCAACGCGCTACGCATGTTTTTGACGACGAGGATGTGTTCGAGGCGACTAGTTTTTCCTCACACATGAACTGCTCGATGAAGAACGACCCGTGTCGATCCGTGGTTGTTGACGGCTCGGGGACGTCGACTCGCACAGCGGCCCCTCGAACACCTAGCGATTTCATGCGGAACGGAGGCACGACCATCTTTGATAACAGCAAGAACCTGACAAAAAGAACGGGTGCTAGTCAATCCAAGCTGGGAAATGATGTTTGAGCGACGTTCTCCCATATTCACCTCGCAACCTATGGGTTGCAGCACGGGCGCAGGAGGACGCGAAGAAGGTGTACGGGTACATGACGCAGGACGCGCAGCGGAAGCTCGATGAGGCTAAGCTCAAGTTCGAGCGCGCCCTTCCCGGTCACTTCGACGCGTCCGACTAGACCGAGAACGGCGAGCTTGAGGGGCAGGCTGACGCCCTCACCGAGTTGACCGAGATCGAGACCGACAAACTGGAGGCACCGAAGATGGACCCCGAGACTGACACCGAGTTCGACAACGCCCTCGCGCCGGAGACTGATGCCGAGTTCAAGGATGCCGACGGACCGGACGTGCCGAACCTGGCAAAAGCCGATGAAGCCCCCAAGGCCAATGCCCCGGCAGATGACAAGGCCGACACGGCCGAGTTCAAGGATGCCGACGGACCGGACGTGCCGAACCTGGCAAAAGCCGATGAAGCCCCCAAGGCCAATGCCCCGGCAGATGACAAGGCCGACACGGCCGAGTTCAAGGATGCCGACGGACCGGACGTGCCGAACCTGGCAAAAGCCGATGAAGCCCCCAAGGCCAATGCCACAGCTGACGACAAGGCCGACACTGCCGAGTTCAAGGATGCCGACGGACCGGACGTGCCGAACCTGGCAAAAGCCGATGAAGCCCCCAAGGCTTGACATCGGGGCCAGGGTTACCGACACCCGGGCCAAGGCACCTGCCGCTAACCGTGCGCGCGGTGGAGCAGTGACGCCTCGCAAGTAGTTTCACCAAGTTCACCAAGTTTCACCCCGCCCCGCTTGCCGTGATGTAGACGGCGTGAGTTCATGACTCAGGCGGGGCAACTTCATGACACTAACCGACCGAGCAAGGGGGTTCACCATGGCAAAGCCGGAAGAGTACAGACATTCCAGGCTCTACCGCACCCCCGGTGAACGCTTGAAAGCGTTCTGACGGGCTAATAACCTCAGTCCTCGGGGGCCATCTGAACTACCGAGGCCCCCGATGCCGTCACCTTCAGGTGCGATTCACGGGCAGATGCTGTATCGCTCAGTCCTGCGGTGAGTCCCACCCATAGTCGGGATAGTCGAAGAAGGCGTCTCCGTCGAGGGCATCCACTTCGCCGGTGGCCATGGAGTCGATGAGGGATTCGAGGCCGGTCTGGACGCTCTGCACGAGCATGCCCTTCATCTTCTGGCCGAAATCATCCGATTGTCCTCTGACTTCGAACAGGACAGTGGCCGAACCGTTAAGAGCGAAGGCTGAACGTCCCTGTCCTGCATATTCGCGCTCGTCAGGATGGAAGTAGCGGCCGGCGGCGGCCAGCGGCGACTGGGTACCATAGCTGTCCTTGATGCCGTCAGCGACCGCTAGTGCATAGCGCCGGGACTTGTCCTGGTCCAGGAGCGGCCAGTCCTCTTTGTATGCAGCACCGTCGTTGATGCCCAGGGGCGGGTAGTCGAGCGCCACCGAGATGTGCCTGCCGTCCTGTTCGCCTCCGGTCTGCTGATCACACGGGCCCATGTGGTGCAGGTCCACGACGGCGTCGACGTTGCCGAATTCATCCTGGAGGCTCACATAGACATCCCTGATGGTTTGTGATTCCGGTGAGAGGTAGAAACCTGCGTCTTTTGGATCTCCGGGCAGGTCACCTGGCTGCGGGACGTAGTCGAGGTCGGCGTTGAAATCGCGATTCAGATCGAAGCCCGGTAGATCGATGCCGTCCCCGGTCAATTGGTGGTACCACGCGCGGTTCGAGCCTTCCAGCTGGGGGTGTCGGCGTTCTACCTCGTCCCAGGAAATGACGTTCATACGGCGGTTGAGCTCCCCACCATCGGGATTGGCCATGGGCATAGCGACAAGTGTGACGTTCTCCAGCACACGCTGGGTCACCGGGTCATCACTGGAACCAAGCTTCTTCAGTATGCCCAGCAGCGCCTCGGTCCCGGTCCGCTCGTTGCCATGGATGGCGCTCTGGACGAGCAGTACACGCTCCCCCGTGCCGACCCGGGCGGTGTAGAGATCGCGGCCCAACTCGGATTGACCGACGACGTCAACCTGCACCCGGCCCTTACTGTTGTTCTCGATATTCTCCAGCTCTGAACCGAGCTGTTCGTAGCTGGTCCAGCCGCTGAATTGCGGTTCGTCGGAGGTCTTGCAGGTTCCCTGCCCAGGGGCAGTTGCATCACCGGGAGCGGCGCTGGCCGGTGTCGCGACAATCAATGCACCAAGCATCACCCCTGCTCCGACAGCGCCAAATATTCTACGTGAATTACGGCGGACATGGTTCACAGTTAACTCCAATATCGAGTGATTGGGACAAGCGCATCGTTCCAATCCGATGGCCTGTCTGCAAGAGAATCACCAAAAACCAAAGCATAAAACACTGCCCCTCTGGCTATTTTCCATCATCGAGGCTAAGTTACTGGCAGCTAGGGATAAAGGCGTCAACATTTAATATCATATCCGTGGATATGGCTCTTGAATGTAGACGTTATTCTGGGCGGATATATCGAACCGCGGCGAGTGTATGCGTGGATTTCGACCCCCTCAGGAGCCATCCGTATCTAGTCGTACGACCTCGAGGATCATCATGAAAGCTGCTGCAGCCGCCGCCCTTCTTGCCTCGGCCCTCGTCCTGAGCGCCTGCGACTCCGATCCCGGACCTGATGCTGGCGGGCCGGAAATGACAGCCGCTTCAGGCGGATCGGCCTCACTCTCGCCGAAAGCAAGCGCGACCTGCAAGAGCCTCTACAAAGGCGGCGATGTAAGTCCCCTGAACGGAGCCAGAATGCTGATCGACGAGGCCGCGGCTGATGATGGTCAGGTCTCCGGCGGCCAGGCCAAGAGAGCGTCCGTGATCTCGGCAGCCCTGGTCACCATCGCTGAAGACGCAGACGATGACCTCACCTCGTTGATCGATGGGATCCGGATTCCCATCCAGGCTGTTGCGGATGGACGGGCAAGCGACTTTACGGACGCCTCGTCACTTGCGGACAAGCTGGAGGCAGCCTGCGCCCGGTTCGAGCCCTAGGCTGCTCGCCCCGCTTCGCCCTCCCTATCGCCTACGCCTACTGGTCGCGTTCATGGCGAAGGCGTTGAGGATCATCCCCGATGGCCTGATCCCCTGCATCGGGGCAACGCTCCACGAACGTTTGACCTCGTGCTGAAACGTCTGGCGCTGAAGCACCCCGGGCGGCGATTGTTCCCTACTGGGTCGCGGACGTCGGCAGGGTAAGGATCTCCGCGCCCGAGTCGGTGATGGCGATCGTGTGTTCGCTGTGCGCTGTCCGGCTACCCGTCACGCTGCGGAGTGTCCAGCCGTCGGGATCCGTCACGAGCTCGGCGGTATCCGCCATGACCCACGGCTCCAGGGCGAGCAGCAGCCCGGGGCGCAGCGCGTAACCGCGACCCGGGCGCCCGTTATTGGTGATGTGGGGTTCCTGGTGCATCGTCGACCCGATCCCGTGTCCGCCGAATTCGGTGTTGATCGGATAGCCGGCCGCGCTGAGTACCGCTCCGATGGCGTAGGAGATGTCGCCGGTGCGGGCCCCGGGACGTGCCACGGCGATCCCCGCGGCGAGGGCACGCTCCGTCGTGGCGATCATGGCGGCGTCCTCCGCGCGCCCCGATGGACCGACGACAAAACTGATCGCTGCATCGGCGGCGATTCCTCCCTTCAGGACGGCGAGGTCGAGCGTCAGGAGGTCGCCGTCAGCGAGCGCGTAATCGTGCGGCAGTCCGTGCAGGACCGCATCGTTGACGGCGGTGCAGATGTAGTGGCCGAAAGGCCCGCGGCCGAAGGAGGGCGCGTAGTCGACGTAGCAGGACTGGGCGCCGGCCCCGATGATCATCTCCCAGGCCCAGCGGTCGATCTCCAGCAGGTTTGTTCCGACGATGCTGCGCTTCCTCAGGGCCTGCAGGATATCCGCGACCAGGGCTCCCGTTACCCGTGCGCGGGCCAGTTCGGAGGTACTCAGGATCTCGATCATGCGGGTGCCTTTCAGACTCCACCAATAACTATCCCGGTAATACTATCCCGGTACTATCATCGGAACCATGGTCAGACTGCCGCTCACTCCCGCCGACGTCGAACGTGGACAGCGCCTCGGCGCCCTGCTGCGACACGCCAGGGGTGAGCGTTCGATGCTCGAGACGGCCCTGGACGCCGGCGTCTCCCCGGAGACCCTACGGAAGATCGAGTCGGGGCGCGTCGCAACCCCCGCCTTCCCGACCATCGCAGCCATCGCCGTCGTCGTCGGGCTCTCCCTCGATGCCGTATGGGCCGAGATCAACCGGTCGGACCGGGAGGCCGGGCCGTCAACGGCACAGCTGGCGACGCGCGAGCAGCTGGCCTCGTAGCGACGAGGCGGGACGAGGCACGACGAGCGGTGGGTCATGACGAACAGTGGGTCATGAGGCCCGGCCCCGGGTAGCGCCCGTCACCATCCACCGGTCATCGCGGACCCGCCACCCGAGGGTTGCGGCCCGAGCCACCATGTAGCCGACGCCGAAGGCGAGCCACAACCAGGCGATTCCCTCCCCGCCCGTCAGGTCCGCGCGGCCCACGAGGACCAGCAGCGGGAGGTACACCACCAGATTCACGACGCCGGCGATCGCGAGGTAGCGGGCGTCCCCCGCGCCGATGAGGACGCCGTCGAGCACGAAGACGAATCCGCACACCGGCTGCGATGCGGCGAGGACCCACAGCCCGGCGGCGAAGGCGGCCTGCACGGCAGGATCCGTGGTGAAGATCCAGCCGACGAACGGCGCGGCGGCAGCGAGGAGGCCGCCGGTGAGAACGCCGAAGCCGACGCCCCAGACGATCATCCTCCGGGTCAGGGCCCGGGCCAGCGGCCTGTTCCCGGACCCCAACTCCTTGCCGATCAATGCCTGCGCCGCGATGGCCAGGGCGTCGAGTGCGAAGGCGAGGAAGGTGAAGACCGTCATGACCAGCTGATGGGACGCGAGGCTCAGCGGGCCCTGCGACGTCGCGACGAACACCGTGGCGAGGATCGCCACGCGCAGGGAGAGGGTCCGTAGCATGAGCCATGATCCGACGCTCGCCGTGCCCCTGATGCCGCGCAGGGTCGGCCGGAGAGACACCTGCTCCCGCCTGGATGCGCGGACGATCATCACCAGGTACACGGCCGCCATGCCCCACTGCGCGAGGCTCGTGCCGAGCGCCGACCCGGCCACCGACATCCCCGCGCCGTAGACGAGCAGGTAGTTGAGGACGATGTTGACGCCGAATCCGGCACCGGCCACCAGCAGCGGCGTGCGCGTGTCCTGCAGGCCGCGTAGCACACCCGTGGCAGCAAGCACCACGAGCATCGCGGTCAGCCCGGGCATGGACCAACGAAGGTAGTCGACGGCGAACGCGTGGACGGCTCCCTCCGCACCGAGGACCGAGGCCAGGTGCGGCGCCGAGGCCCATCCGGCGACGGACAGGACCACCCCGAGGACGACGGCGAGGCCCACGCCGTCGCGCCCCGCCGCGAGCGCATCCGGCAGGCGGCCGGCACCGAGGAGGCGGGCAACGGCGGGGGTGGTCGAGTACGCGAGGAAAACCATGAGTCCGACGGCCGTCTGCATCACCGTGGAGGCGAGGCCCACTCCCGCGAGCTCGTCGACACCGAGGTGCCCGACGATCGCCGAGTCGGCCAGGAGGAACAGCGGCTCGGCGATGAGGGCACCCAGTGCCGGCACGGCGAGCCGGAGGATGCTGCGGCTGAGCCGGCGGTTGCTGGGCAGGGTGTCATGCACGTGACCAGCGTAGGGTGTCCGGGGCAGCGCCTAAGCTGGACCAAGGACCTGCACCACACGCGACGACGCCCAGGGGAGTCATGAAGCTCGGCATCCGGCAGTACCTGGCAGGACTCGTCCTGCTGTTCGTCAGCACCCTCTTCGTTCCTCAGGCCGTGTCCGACTTCGCGCGGGCGGACTCCACGGGCACGCCGGCGCCGGCCGAGGCCCCTCTGCTCCTGGCCATCGGACTCGTCATCATCCTCGCGGCCGCCGCCTGCATCGCCCGGGGGTACTGGCTCACCCACCGCACGAACGCACCACGGAAGGTGAATCCGGAGGACGACCCGGACGAGCCGCTGCTGCGGCCCGGGTACGGACCCGGCACGCCCGACAACGAATCGTGGCGTGAACATCCCCTCCGCCGGCCGGACCCGGGAGCAGACGGACGCCCCTAGCGCGGTGCTCGTCGCGGGCACGGAATCCTGATCGTGCTACCTGTCCAGCCCTGGTCACTCCCCTTTTCCCGCTTGTCGCTCGGCGGGCACCCTTCGTACGGTCATAGGTAGCGGCCGGCGGCGCCTTCGGGCAGCGCCGGCGCCGGTGTCGACCGGCACACGACCATCGGAGGAGGAACACCCCATGACGTCCAGGACCCGCCGCCCCAGGTGCGCGGTGACTGTGGGCCTCGCGCTCCTCTTCGCCGTTTCCGGATGCACCCTCACGGA
Source organism: Arthrobacter sp. PL16 (assembly GCF_035985055.1). Taxonomy (NCBI): domain Bacteria; kingdom Bacillati; phylum Actinomycetota; class Actinomycetes; order Micrococcales; family Micrococcaceae; genus Arthrobacter; species Arthrobacter sp. PL16. The sequence goes on along the minus strand of NZ_JAXCIC010000003.1, from coordinate 395,923 downwards.
CAGCGCGGACTCCGCCCCGAGCGCACCCGCGCAGGTGCAGGGGGAGTCCGGCAGCCCGTCGGCTCCTGCGCCATCCTCCGGATCCACCGGTTCCGCCGACGCAGAACAGGGCGATATGAGCATCCCCGACATCGTGGAGGCCGTGGAGCCGTCCGTGGTCACCATCTTCACCGAGAACGGCCTCGGCAGCGGCGTCATCTATACGGAGGACGGGCTCATCCTCACGAACGAGCACGTCATCCGGGGCAACGACGAGGTCGAGGTCGCCTTCGCCGACGGACAACGCGTGTCCGGCACGGTCGAGTCCGCCGATGCGGTCTCCGACCTCGCGCTGGTACGCGCCGATCGCACGGATCTCCCCGCAGCCACGTTCCAGTCCAACCTTCCGCGCATCGGCGAACTCGCCGTCGTCATCGGATCTCCCCTCGGTTTCGAGAACACCGCGACCTCGGGCATCATCTCGGGCCTGCACCGTGAGATCCCGGGGTCGGCCTCCACCAGCCAGTCTCTCGTGGACCTCATCCAGACCGATGCCGCCATCAGCCCGGGCAATTCAGGCGGCGCCGTGGTGAACGGCCGCGGCGAGATCATCGGTATCAGCGAGGCGTACATCCCTCCGGCCCAGGGGGCCGTCGCCCTCGGCTTCGCCATCCCCGCTCCCACCGCCACCGAGGTGGCCGAGGAACTGCGCGAGGACGGCACGGCCGAGCACGCCTACATGGGGCTGGCGCCGGGCGCCATCACACCTCAGATCGCAGAGCGGCTGAACCTGCAGGACGCCTCAGGCGTAGTGGTGCTGTCCGTCTCCGAGGGAGGGCCAGCCGACGACGCCGGGATCCGCCCGGGCGACATCATCACGAAGATCGGCGATGATGAGTTATCGGCACCCGAGGGCCTGCTGTCGGCGCTGCGCCAGCGTGAGCCGGGAGACTCGGTCACCGTCGAGACCCGCCGGGGGTCCGAGACGCAGACCGTCGAGGTTCGACTCTCCGACCGGCCCGCCGCCGAAGGTTGAGTCACGGAAGCTTCATACTCAGATGTTGCGGAGGGCCGCGATGATCTGGGCGACCTCCGTGCGCTTCGTGTAGTCGGTGTGGACATCGACGAACCGCACGGTCCCCGCGGCGTCGACGATGAGGACAGCCGGGTAGGGAATGGCAGCCGTCCCGTCAGCATTGCTGTCCGATACCTCGAACCCCAATCGGGTGTGGGCGAGCCGTGCATCCGCACTCGGCTCCGTGACGATCCCCAGCGCGCGTGCGAGCACGTTTGCCGGGTCCGAGAGCACATCGAACCCAAGTTCTGCGCCCTGCGCCGTCGCCTCACTACCCTCGGAATGCTGGGGGCTGACCGCCAGAAGCTTGATCCCCTGCTCCAGGAGTGTTGGCAGGAGTTCCCGCTGGTACGCCCTCAGGGTGATGTTGCAGTAGGGGCACCAGCCGCCACGGTAGAAGACGATGACGGCCGGACCGCCCGCCCGGACCGCCGACAGCTGGATAGCGTCACCCGCTGCAGTCAACAGCTTCGCATCGGGGAGGACATCACCCACGGAGACCACCGCTGCGGGAGCGCCCGCAGAGCGCAGGTCCGCCTGCTCGCGGGCGAAGGTGCCAGCGAGGTCGGGGCCTATCTGCGCCTCGAAACCCTCGTTGAATCGCGCTACCTCTGATGCAATGCTGGCATGGGTCATGGCAATCTCCTCGACGTGTCACTGGTTGGTATTGAGACCCGGGGGCCGTCGCTCAGACACTAGGGGTGTTACCTGTCGGCGATTCACAAGGACGTCATATGCGGACATAGAACCCGCCCTGGGCCCTAGTCGAAGTGCGTCGTCGCGGGACCCTGACCCAGTGACTGCAGGACGGACGCGGCCACGTCCCTCAACTTGATGTTCCGGGAGCTGGAGGCCGTCTTGAGGATGGTCATGGCAGCATCCTGGGAGCAGCGGTTCTGCCCCATGATCACGCCGACGGCGAGGTCGATGGTGGTGCGGCTCTCCATAGCGGCCCGCATGTTGGCACCGGACTCGGTCAGCTTGGCGATGCGCACGGCGAGTCGGAGCGACGCGGAGACCTCCGCGGCAAAACGCTCGGCCGCCTCTATGGCGTCCCCGCTGAAGGCATCGACCAGGGGTGAGTAGAAGTTCAGGGCAGCCGTCGCCTCGCCCTCGAGCCGGATGGGCACTCCCAGGGCGGACCTGATCCCGTGGCCGGCAATCGCCCGGCTGTATTCGGGGAAGCGCTCCTCGGACTCGAAGTCACTGACATAGTGGACGAAGCCTTCGCGTGCGGCCCGCAGGCACGGGCCGTCGTCGTACTCGTACTGGACTTCGTCCATCTTCTGGGCGTCCGGGCCGTTGCTCGCGACCGTCGTCCTCGTCCGTTCCCTGAGGAGCGTGACGCCGCAGAGAACTTCGTCGTCCTTGGCGGACAGGGTGTGACCGGCGATGGTGACCAGTTTCGTCAGGAATTCCCCGACGTCGCCGCTGTCGAGGACCAGGTCCTGGGCCAGGACCGAGACCGCCGGGGCCCTGTCATCGTGGCCGTCGGCGCTGTGGTGATCAGACAAGAAGTGAACCTTCGGAACTACCCCCCTGCCGTTCGCGCGTGATGCTGGGCAAGGAGAAGGTGAGGGGGCCGCCTGCTGCTAAGCGACCCTGAGAATTCTACCCATCGAAGACGGTGCCGGCGCTCACTCCGTGCCTGGCACGAAACGCCAGGACGCGCCCGTCCACCTGGTGCGGAATACCAGCCCGCGCCCTTCTGGCCCCGACTCCGGGTAGCCACGGCCCGGCCGGTAACAGCCCCGACTGTCAAGCAGGTGGTGGTGGCGCAGGCCACTGCACATGTCGGGGAGCACGGCGCACACTGGGCATACGCAGCAAATGGCCCGGACCTGTCCGTGGACTGACGTTGAATACATCGATGTGCTTGCACGGACATGGGGCGCCAGCCGGAGGTCAAGCAGCCGGCCCTTGGCTGGCTGCTCGCCCGACCCCCCTGCCGAGCAGTCCGAGTTGCTCATGCTGGCCGCGATAGATGGCCGTCCTCAGTTCGATGGCGTACGCCTCGAGGGCCGGCATGGCGAGTTCCGCGGCGACAGCAATTTCCGCCTCGACATCGTAGGACACCCGCACGAACTGGACACCGAAAGGGTCCGTGCGGTCGCCGTCGCGCTCCCCTTCGAGGATCACGTAGGAGGCCTGTGGTTCGTCCAGGGGATTGCCGACGCTGCCGACGTTGATGAGCGACCTGCTCCGATAGGTCGAGATGAAGGCGTCATGGATGTCGCCGTAGCAGACCACGTCCGGCAGGGGTCCGCCACCCGTCAGTTCCGTCACCCGGAACATACCTTCGAAGTCCTCATCGGTGTGGCGGGCGTGCACACGGTGGTAGACGCTCTTCGCGGACGCATGGAACATCCGGATGCGACGCCCGCTGAGCATGATGTCGTGGGACAGGGGAAGCGCCTGCAGCCACTGCCTGTCCTCCGGCGTCAACTCGTTGTGCCACCACCAACCGGCGTCGTCACGCCACTCGGGCGTCTCGCTCGGCAGGAAGTCGTCCCAGTTGCCCCGCACCGTCACGGCGCAGTGCAGGCGGCTCAGCCGGACACATTCGGAGCCCCGAGGTCCCTTTCCTGCGACATCGCCCAGGTTGTAGACGGTGGTAATTCCCCGGCGTCCGAGATCGTCGAGGACCGCGGCGAAGGCGGTGGCATTCCCGTGCAGGTCGGAGATCACCGCTACGCGTTCCATCACGTCAGGCTATCCCAGTCCCCCGGTCCGTTCCCCGCAACGGCCGTCCCTTGTCCGTCGTCGTCCGGTGCGGGCAGTTCTCCTACCGGGACTCGAGGTGGGCTTCCTGCTGGGAGTTCTGCGGCCCAGGTGCGTGGATCTGTTCTGTGAGCCATTGGATGAGGTACTGGCTGGAGGCGGGGTGCATCTGTTGTGCTGAGTGTTGCAGTGTATGCCATGGCTCGGCCTCGCTTGTCGTACCGATCGACCTCACGAATCGTGTGAGCGGGCAGTGCTCGAGCTCCAGGGGGTGCGGGGCGGCCAACCGCGCGAACTGCCAGTGGTAGGCGAGGGCACCTAACGGTGTTCGTATCGAAGACCGATGCAGATTCGGGTCGAACGAGTCCGCCCACCGTCCACAGTCTTCCAGGTCCATCGGCTTTGCGAAGTAGTAGCCCTGGCCCAGTGGGGCGCCGAGGATGGTCGCGGCCTCGGTCAGACTTTCATCCTCGAGCCCCTCGATCACGACGGTCATCTCCAGGTCCCTGCCCATCTGGATAAGGGTCGCCATGACGCTCAGCGTCTCCAGAGGCCTGTCGTACACATGCATGAACAGGCCACGATCGAGTTTGATGGCGCTGAAGGGGAACGACGACAGTCGTTGCAGGCTGCTGTATCCGGACCCGAGGTCGTCCATGGCGAGACGGACGCCGAGGCCGGCGAGCTCCTGCAGCGCTGCCCGCTGTGTCTCAAGGACCATTGTCTGAGATTCCAGGAGTTCCAGCCCGAGCCTGCCCGGCTCGATGCCATGGGTATGGAGCATGCGCCCGACCAGTGCGGGTAGTGTGCGGTCGTGCAGGATTTCAGGGGGCAGATTCACTGCCGCATTGGGACGCACGCCTGCCCGGTCCCAACCGGCTATGAGGCCCAATGCCCGATCGAGAACATGATCGAAGAGGACGCGCAGGTTCTCGGTGCTGAGATGGGACAGGAACTCGTCCGGGAAGGCGATGCGCCCCCCGGGTAGCTCCAGACGCGCCAGGGCCTCGAACAGTGCGATCGACCCGTCGCGTAGATCCACGATGGGCTGGAAGTGGACCAGGATATTCCCGCTCCTCAGGGCGCTCCGGTACATCCCCGCATCACGACTTCCAACGGCGTCTGCCGTGGTGCTGTCCAGGAGGGATTGGGATTGGGCGTAGGCGGCGGTCTCCCACCAGGACACGCCGTCGTTCCGCCGTCCCTTCGCCAGGTACAGCGCTTCGTCAGTGCTGCGAAGGATCGATCGGCTGTCCGTGCCGTCCTCGGGCACGAGGGCGATCCCCATGCTCATACCGATGCGAACCTGTCGACCGTCCACCGTGAAGGGCTCCTCCACGGTCTCATGCAGACGGTTCAGGATTCCCGGGAGATCCTCATTTGACGTAGCCCGGGCGATGTTGCCCAGGATCAGGAGGAACTCGTCCCCTCCCATCCGGGCCAGCACATCCCCTTCCCGCAGGCGCGCCAGGACACGGGTTGCCCACTGCTGCAGCACCACATCACCCGCTGCATGACCCAGCGTGTTGTTCACGATGCGGAAGTCATCGAGATCGATCAGACCGACCGCGACCGTCAGATCCGTCTCCGGCGAGCGTTGCACGGCTTCCTCCACCGCACGCTCGGCCGCGATCCGGTTCGGAAGCCCGGTTACATGGTCGTGGACGGCCTGGGCCTCCAACTGCTTCAGCAACGCAACCCTGTTGCTGATGTCACGTTGGACGCTCACATAATGGGTGACCTCGAGGCTGTCCCCGACCCGCATCGGAACGATCTTCAGCGCGGCCCAGAAGGCGGAGCCGTCCTTGCGATAATTGAGGATCTCCCCCTCGAACACCTCACCTGCGGCCAGGACCTCCCTCATCTGATGTGGCGTGCCGGCATTGGTACCAGGCCCCTGCAGGAGACGACAATTGCGGCCCACCATGTCCGCCGGCTCATACCCCGTCATCGCCGTGAAGGACGACGATACGAACGTCACCGCCTGATCAGCATCGGTGATCAACGCGATATCAGCGATTGCCGTCCGGGCCTCCGCAAGCACCGCAGGCCATTCCCCTCGACCATCGATCTCGCCACGCCGGCCGTCGCGGTCTTCCACCAGCATGCTGGTCGCGCCCCCTCCTGCATGACCGACAGGAGGGTGTTGCAGCGGGTCCGGACCAGTCATGTGCTCGTTCCTTCGGTGCCGTCAGTGTTGTTCGGGAGTTCGAGTCGAGTTCGTCACGACCACCCACGAATATTCTTCCCGACGAAAACCAAGGAACCGTTAGCATTCGGCGAGGAGAAACCAAGGATTGGGGTAGTCCCTTCAACCATGCAGAACAGGTGGTCCGGGTGCGGCTGGATCGGTGTCCTGCTGATTTTGGAGGGTCTGTGGCGGTTTGTTATCCTCATGTCTTGGATTTCCGGTCAAGTAGCTGGCCTGGGTCGAGTTCGTCGGACGGTTACTGGCATGTCTCTGCCTTCTGCATCATCAACGCCCTCGGTGGACACCACTGGCGTTCACGCGAGTATCGAATCCTTCATCGACTGCCCCACGGGCACCGTCGAGCACTACTTCGACTCCCCGGTGTTCCACTGGTCCGATGAGCTGTACCGCATCCACGGGTACGCGCGGGGCGACGTCGTTCCGACCCTCGACCTGGGTTTCTCCCATATCGAACCCGAGGACCGGGATGCCGCGAAGGCTTTCTGGGAGGCCCTGACATCGACAGGCGGCCCCCTCTCGATCTATCTATCCCTGCGCGACGCTGATGGTGGCACGCGCAAGGTCCTGATCTCCGGGGATTTCATTCGACCGAATGAGGACCCGGTCGGCGTGTGGGCGCTGGTCGTGGACCTCACTCGCTCCATCCATGTGGACACCCGTGCGATCGCCAACCAGGCCGTCGCCGCGTCAGCGTTGAGCCGCGCCGTGATCGAGCAGGCAAAAGGCATTCTCATGGGTCGCGCCGGCCTCGACGCGACGGAAGCCTTCGAACGGATCAGCCAGCGCAGCCAGACCACCAACCGGAAGGTCGTCGTCGTCTCCCAGGAAATCATCGACCGCGCCCGCCAGCTCACCGAGGACAGCGACCGTTCGCACCGCACCCGCGCCCTGCTGGAACTCTTCGACAATTCCTGACCGGCACGAACATCCAGCCCCCTTCAACTACTCACCGACGAACCTCACGAAAGATCCTCATGGACGACTCTTCCCCCCTGAATGAACTAGCGCCCCTCATCGGGCGTGCCAAAGGACTCTTCCTCACGGAACAAACCGCCCAGCAGGCTGTATCTGCCCTGGCGGCTGCAGCCAAGGAAGCAATCCCCCATGCCCTCGGTGCCGGCGTGAGCCTCATCAAGGGCAACCAACCGACCAGCGTCGGTGCGACGGACAACTTCGTCCTTCGCGCCGATGACCTTCAGTACGAGCTGGGCAATGGGCCGTGCCTGTCCGCGTGGTCCGAAGGCAGGGCCACCTATGTCGAGGACACCGAATCCGACCAGCATTGGCCGCGCTGGAGCTCGGAAGCAGCAAGAACCGGAGTGCGCTCCTGCTTCAGCGTTCCGCTCGAGAACGGGGCGCACGGAATCGGCGCAATGAAGATCTACGCTGCAGCCCCTCACGCCTTCACCGCCCAGGATCAGAAGGTGCTGGCTCACCTCGCCCTGTCGGCTGCGGTCCTGCTAGGACATATCCAGGCCAGCGACACCCCCCAGCGCATCAGCGAAACGGCGAAGGAAACCCTGCGAATACGAGACGTGGTTGCTGCCGCCCGCGGCATCATCATGGAACGGCACGACCTTCCCCAGGAAGAAGCCCTGAGCCATCTCCTCAACGAAGCCGGCAACAAGGGCGTGACCCTTCACGAGCACGCACAATCCGTGCTCCGACGCGACACCCGCCCGGACACCCTCACCGCAGCACCGTGAATCACCGGGACTCAACCGCATCGATCGAGGACGCCCAGCGCCGCCAGATCGGGCGTGCGATGACACGAGCGGGCTTGAGCCTGCCGGACGTGTGGCTGCGGTACTTCTCCATCACCGGCATCGGCGACGAATACGACATCGACGCCTACCTCCACCAGATGTTCGACCTACCTGCCATCGAATGCGACAAGCTTGCTCACGCCATCAACGAACTGATCGACGAGATCCCGCCGGCAACTCGGGCACCCTACCGCCGCGACCTCCACACCTGAACCGAACGCGCACGAACACCAGGACGACGGCCGCAAGGAGGGTTGCATGCGAGCATCGATCCATGCGCGCAGGCAACCTCTCGGGAATTTTCGGTGCACACGCATGCGGGTCGTTGCTAGTGTCTGAGTGGGACGACGTTATGACGCCAGCGCAGTCCGACATGTCCCGATCGGAATTTACCGTGCATCATCCTGACGACACTTCAGCAGTAGCCGGCCTTGACACCGTCCCCGGCACCGACGGATTCGGGAACTGCCCGACCGGGAGCTTCCGCTTCTACCTGTCCACCTGTGAGCTGCACTGGTCCGACGACATCTACCAGATCCATAGCTACCGGCGTGGTGGCAGCGACCCGACCTCCGAACCCCTCCGAGGCTCCGTCCTTCCCGGACGACGCAACGAAGGACATGCATTTCGGGAAGACGTCATGACCCTCGGCGGACCACTGTCCGTCCACCTCACCCTCCGCAGCACCGACGGCTCCCTCCGCCAGGTTCTCATCACCGGTGACACCATCGAGGAGAACGACACCGTGGTCGGGGTCTCCGGAGTCCTCTTCGATCTGACCGCCTTCCTCGACGGGGATTTCCACAGGCTCACGCGCGAGGCCGTTGCCGGGCCCGCGAAGGAGCGCGGCGTCATTGAACAGGCCAAGGGCATTCTCATGGGACAGACCGGCATCAACGCTGATGACGCCTTCCGCCTCATCAGCCAGCGCAGTCAGAAAACGCACCGCAAAGTGAATGAGGTAGCCCAGGCGATCGTCGACCAGGCTTCCCACACGAACGTGCAGGACACGCATTCCCTCTTTGCCGCACGCACCATTCTCGATTCCTTCTAGGAGCGACCCGACGGTTCGGCACCTGCCCGCACCGCGATCGACGCGCTGCGAGGTTCCCACCGGCCGGGTTCGGGAGGAGAGTTGCCCCGGACGGCGGAGCGCCGTGTCGAACGAAGACAGGATGGCTATGGAACTGGCATACGGCGTCGAACGCTTCACGGTGGCGCAGAAGATCACGATGATGGTGAACCGCTACGAGATCAGGGCAGTGAACGACGACGGCACTCCCGGTGAGCTGCTGGCTTTCGCGCAGCAGAAGCGCGCCGCCTTCCGGGAGCAGGTCACGTTCTACCGTGACGAGTCGCGGGGGACGGCGCTGTTCTCCTTCAAGGCCCGGCAAAGGCTCGACGTCGGTGCTACCTACGATGTGATGGACGCGACGGGGCAGCCCATCGGCAGCTTCCGCAAGGATTTCAGAGCCTCGATCCTACGATCGACGTGGCACCTCGAGGCTGCAGGGATCCAGGCGAGAGGAAGCGAAAGAAGTGCCGGAGTAGCCGTCGCACGGCGGATCTGGGAGATGCTGCCCGTCCTGGAAGCCATTCCTTCACCGTTCCTTTTCCACTTCGACTTCACTGACCAGGCCGGACAGACGGTGATGACGTCTGAACGCGGACGATCGCTCCGGGACAGGTACGTGGTCACTGTCCCCGGCGCACGACTCGACGGACGGGTTGCAGCGGCGATGGCCGTTGCGCTCGACGCCCTGCAGTCCCGGTAGGGCTGTCAGGCGTGACTCGCCCGGCTACGTTCGCCGGCGCGGGCTGAAAGCGCACCGAGGACCTCGGCGTGCCATGGCCTGCCGCTCAGGCTGACCTCAGGGCGGACAGCACGACGACGACGTCGGGGCCGTACTCGGCGTCCATGCGGGCCTGGAAGGAACCGTCGTCGTACACGACCGTGACCGTGACGAACCCTCTTCGCACACCCGAAGCGACCAGGTGTTCGCCGACACCGATCTGCTGCAGGATCCGGTCGAGGTCCTGCCGGCCTGTGCTCCCCTGCCGGCCGGCGAGCGGATCCTCGAGGGGCACGGTGTCGTAGAGGGCTAAGGGAATCGGCACCCCGGTCCGTGTGAACTCCGTGCCGTTCCAGGTACCGGTGACCGCGTACGCACCCCAGGTCACATCCGAGGCTGTCTCCGACTGCTGCGCCTGCGCCCAGTCCCAGTCCGCGATCTCGGGTCCCGTGCACTGCGGTGGATATGATTCCGCGATGCCGCCGAGGCAGAACTGGGGTGCCGCCTTGCCTACTTGAAGGACGGTGCCCTGACCGATCACCACACCGTCGGCAGCGGGAGCAGAGGACCCCCCGGCAGGAGCTTCGGGTGGCTGGGTAGGGCTGGCGGCGGGTAGCACACCCGGTGTCGCGTCCGGTTCGCCGCCGGGATTGCCCGGAGTCGCGCAGGCGGTCAGGAGTACTGCGGTAAGGGCCACGATGCCTACGCGTGTCAACCATGTCATGCCTCCATGATCGGCTGCCTGCGGTCGGGTAGCCATGGCACGACCCGGAACAACCCTCAACCGTGATCACGGGCGCGTCGCCCGCCTCGTCCAACCGCCTGCCATGGGACGCCGGAAGGGCTCCGACGTCGCCCGCCAACTCCTGGAACCTCCGCAGCTGGGAACCTTAAGCTGACTGTTCTTCCTGCTGACGGCGTCAGGTCACCGGCTTGTTCCGGTAGCGACCAACCAGTTCAGGTGCTGCTGCCTGCAGGCGCACCGGTGCAAGCCCCCGAGCCATAAGGGTCAGGTCATCGACCACCATGTCGCCGATCGACTCAAAGGCCTGGGTGATACCTCCCGCACGGTGCGGGGAGAGGACCGTGTTCTCAAGAGTCCTAAAGGGGCTGTCTTCGGGCACTGGTTCTACCGGCCAGACATCGATCGCTGCCAGGAACCGGCCTGCGGTGAGCCGCTCGAGGAGCGCGTCGTAATCAACGACCGCAGCCCGGCTCACCAGGATCAGCCGTGCACCCTGAGGCAGCAGGTCCAGGGCAGGGCCGTCGAGGAGATGCGTGCTGTCCGCGGTAGCGGTTGCGAAAACGTAGACGAACTGGCTGGAGGACAGGGTCTCCTCCAGGCTGGAGGCGATTCCTCCGGTGTCTTCGATCACTGCGGCCGGCAACCAGGGATCGTAGATGCGGACGGTGTTGTGGAAGGGCTGCAGCAGGCGGTGCAGACTTCGTCCCAGGTTCCCGTACCCGAGGATCCCGACACTCGCCCGATGCAGGAGTACCGCATCAGTATTCGACTCGCTGACGTACTTCTCGGACCCGGCGCGCATCGCCCCATCCTGATGACTGATGCCCCGGGCGAGGTCGATGGCGAGTCCCAAAGAGTACTCGGCCACTGCCTGGGAGTAGGCCGATCCGCACCCGAGCACCCGAACGCCTTGGGCGAAAGCAGCTGCGTAGTCGACATTCGGGAAGAAGTTCCCTTCCACGTTGATCAGCGCCTTCAATCGATTTGCCCGGGACAACCGCTCCGCGTCGAGATCCGGCTGGCCGATGATGGCGAAAGCATCCGGCAGGTATTTGTCGAAGACCTCATCATTGGAGGCGTCGTCCAGATCGATGACGGTGAAGACGTCGTTCAGTGCGCTCAACGCGGCGGGAGTGAAGATGCGATCGCGCTTTTGGGGTGCGGGCCGAAGCAGCACCACGGGCTTCGTCGAAGGGGTGGTCATCATGGTCCTTGATCTGGTTCGGTCGGTGAATTCTAGAGGTGGGTTCTGAGGTCTGCCTCGAGTGTGGCCCGCGGGTTGTGGGAGTGCCGCACGCTGACGGTGAAAGCTCCCAGTTCCCTGCCGAGGGACAGGTAGGCGTCGCTGTCTTCCAGAACAACACACGGAGGGACGCACAAACCACGGAAGAGTGCTTCCTTGTCGCGGCCCGGTGTTCTTCGTGCGACCTCCACAAATGATCCAAGGTTCCAGGTGTCGAGCAGGGCTGCTATCAGGTCCGGATCACCGTTGGATACGACGACCTGCTCGGATGCGACCGACGCAAGCGCAGGCATCAGGGTGGCGGCCAGCCAGGACGGTTGGAGGGTACCCAGAGCCAGTTGCGCGACGACCTCACCTCGTTCCCGGTGCAGCGCCGGTATGTCATCCAGTGCGGCCGGGAACCCTTCGGCGATGAGTCGTTCCCAGATCCACTGCTCCGTATGCCCGACCAAAGCATCGAAGAAGTTGACCTCGAAAGGGTATTCCCGCCGCTGGCCCAGTTCCCTGTAGCTGGCTTCGTGCAATGGCTCCGTGTGACCGACCACTCCATCGAAGTCCCAGATGACCTGCGCCCCCGCTGCTTCGCGAACCAATCGTCGGGTCAGGCCTGCCGCGTCTTCCTCGTCATCGAGCATGGTCAGCCTTTCGTGGTGTCAGAACCACACCGCCCTCATGGTCGGTTCCAGGCCATCCTAGGGCGCATCGAGCCGTCATCGGCACCAGATCGGGTGGCTTCGCTGCCGGCATCGGGCCATGGAGCACGACATCGACACGTGGAGGAGCGGGAGCGGGCCTGCCCGCTCTTGGGGTCGGTCCCTTGTGCACCGGCCTCAGCCGAGCGCTTCGAGCTCGCGTGCGAGGTTGTCGAGTGCCCGTCCGGTCCAGCGGTCCTGCGCTGCCGCGGTACGGAAGAGGGGATCGAGCGTCAGGAGGTGATGCAGCACTGCGCGTCGGCCCGCGATGAATGCAACATCAGGAATATGGGCGTATTCCTCGCGGATGGCAGCGGTGTAGCGCCCGTACTCGGCCTCGCTGCCGGCGAGCACGGAGAGATCCGCGTCGCACAGGAGCTGCCCGGCACGGTCGTCCCCAGCAGGATCATGTCCCGCCGTGAGTAGCACCAGCCGCTCGACCTCGCGCACCGCCGACCCGGACAACCGGCCGTTCAGCCGATCGGCGGCGAGGGCGGCAGATGCGCTTTCATCCTCTCCCGCCGTACCTTCGTAGACGGCGTCGTGGAACCACGCGGCGAGGATCACAGCCTGCCGCAGTGGCGCGTCCGCCGGTACCAGCAGGAGGTCGAGGGCCTCCAGGACCGCGAGGAGGTGCGTCTGCGCGTGATAGCGCCGGTGCGGCTCGCTCCACCGGTCCAGGAGCTCCGCGCCGAGCTGCGGATGCTCCGGGAGGACGGAGTCCCAGCGCGATGCCAGTACCGCGCGCAGCTTCGGACCCCGCCGTCGTGCCGGGACCCGCAGTCCGCTCGCGATCAGGGACCGGACGAGCTCGCTACCACTGACCTCCTCGGCCCCCCGCTCCACCAGTTCCCGGTAGCGCCGCGCCGGCACGTCATAGTGGTCCTCGTCGAAGGCACGGCGCGGGATGCCTGCGGCCTCGGCGAACATGTGCAACTCCGCGAGTGACGACGTCGACACCAGATGCGAGAAGACCGTTCCGTGCGCGGGCCAGGACGGGGGATCGATCAGGACTGCCATGACCAGAAGTCTAGGCGCGGCTCCGGAGACCGTAGGAAGCAAGGACATTCCCCTTGCTCGTGGTGGTGACCTCCTGCAAGTGCAGCTTGGTGACGGGATCGGCGGGTTCGAAGAGGTGACGTCCCGCGCCGGCGACCACCGGGTGGATCATGAGCATCAGCGAGTCGAGCAGGTCCGCGAACAGGAGCTGGCGGACCAGGGAGATGCTGGCGCAGATCGCGATATCCCCGCCCTCCGTCTGCTTGAGCGTCCGTACGAACTCCTCGAGGGGTGCGTCCATGAGGGATGCATTGGTCCAGCCGAGCTCACCGCTCAGGGTGCGCGATGCAACGAACTTCCGGACGGGGTTGATGAAGCCACCGAACGGGTCGGAGGCGTCGGCGGCAGGCCAGGACTCTGCCCAATCCTCATATCCGCGCCGACCCAGGAGAACCGTATCCACCCGGCTGATCATGGCGCCCATGCCCGCGCCGAGTTCGGCGTCGAAGCTGTCGAACTGCCACAGATGGGGTGACTCGACCACTCCATCCACGGAAGAGAAGAGGCCTGCTGTGAGTCTGCGCATAGAGTTCTCCAGGTGTTCATCGATCGCTGTTGTCCCCAGTAGACGGCACGGACGCCCTGAAATCATCGATCCTCGGCAAAGTTTCTGGGCGGACTCCTCCCGCACTGCTTCCGGCCTCGCTACGCTCGAGGCATGCAGCCCGCCAGCGCCACGACTCGCGAGAAGACACCGCCTGGATCCGATCATGACCAGATGCCGGACACGGCACCGTTCGAGCAGCTCCTGGAAGCCTCCCGACGCGAACTGACCGGCTACTGCTACAGGATGCTCGGGGCGGCGTCGGAGGCCGAGGACGCCGTCCAGGAAACCATGATCAAGGCGTGGTCGGCACGGGAGACTTTTGCCGGGCAGTCCTCACTCCGCACCTGGCTGTTCCGCATAGCGCACAACGTGTGCGTGGATATGCTCCGCAGCCCGCAGCGTCGTGCCCGGCCCATGGACCTCGGGCCCTCGACCCGGACGGCGGACGCCGTGTTGGGCGCCCCGCTCACGGAGGCCGCCTTCGTGCAGCCCATCCCCGATGACCGGGTCATCGACACCTCGGGCGATCCCGCCGTCGTCGCCGAGGCCCGTGACACTATTCGCCTGGCCTTCATCGCTGCCCTGCAGTACCTGCCGCCGTTGCAGCGAAGCGCCCTGATCCTCTGCGAAGTGCTGCGCTGGTCCGCGGCGGAGGTCGCCACCCTGCTCGAGGTGACGACGGCTTCGATCAACAGCGCCCTGCAGCGGGCACGCAGGACGATGGCAGGCCACCAGCCCAGTGCCCACATGCCCCTCGAGGATCCTGCCCACAAGGACCTGCTGGCCCGGTACCTGCGGGCTTTCGAGGCCTATGACATGGAGGTCCTCGTTTCGCTGCTGCGCGACGACGTCGTCCTCTCCATGCCGCCCTTCGACCTCTGGCTCAGCGGCCCGGCCGATGTGCGCGCCTGGTTCGTCGGCGAGGGCAGCGTGTGCGAGGGTGGGCGGCTCATACCCATCGACGTCAACGGTTCCGGCGGCTTCGCGAACTACCATCTCGTCGAGCCCGGCTTGTGGAAGCCCTTCGCCCTCCAGGTCATCGAGACCGACGGCGAGCATATCGTCGGCCACCACAACTTCCTGTACCCCGACATATTCGAGGCGTTCGGGCTGCCAATCGTCATCGACGAGCGAGGGACCATCGACGCCTCCGCGGGTTAGGTTCTGTTCGCGGTAATGATTGCCCCATCCGAACACCACAGGAGAACGTGATGGCCCAGCGTGTACAGGTACAACTGGTGGACGACCTCGACGGCGAAGAAGCCACGGAGACCGTGAGGTTCTCGCTCGACGGCACGGACTACGAGATCGACCTCACGCAGAAGAATGCGGACTCGTTGCGGCGCGCCCTGGCCGAATACGTGGACAAGAGTCGAAAGGGCGGGTCCGGGCAACCGTCCGCGAACCCGAAGGCCCCGTCGTCCCGCTCCAAGCGCGAGGACACCCAGCAGATCCGCCAGTGGGCCCAGGACAACGGCCGCAACCCGAGCTCCCGCGGCCGGATCACCCAGTCCATCATCGATGCCTACAACGAAAGCCGCTGAGACCTCCCGCGGTTCGCTCAGTAGGTGGGCAACCGAGGTACTGCCGGGCGATGATCGTCGACGGCCTTGTCCCGCGCCCATGCCTCAGCGGCCACGGGGCTCTCGAAATAGCGTGTCTCGGACAGCGCCTGGTCCAGGAAGGCGGCAATCACCTGGTCGACAGGGCCCTTGCCGACGAACGCGACGCGGGATGACAGGAAAGAGTCGAGGATGACGGACCGCGCGTCCGCTGCGATGCCCACCATGCCCTGCAGGTGGGTCACGAGCGGAAGCAGGTATCCCTCCGAGACATCCCGGATCACGGCGTAGGCAGCCATCACGTCGGCCAGATCGAGGAGCGAGCCCGGTGCCCACCAGAGCACGAGCAAGCCGGGACGGGTCTGGATACAGTACTTCCCGGCGCAGTGCGAACACGCAGAGGGTGCGGCGAATGGTGGACGTAGTGACGTGGGACAGAGCCGCGGCGGCGCCGCGTTTCCAAGGACGATCTGACTCACACGGTGCCTCCAGGTGTGGTGGATCCGCGCTCCAGCAACCGGATGATTCAACTCTCACACAGCGAAACCGCCGGCTGGGCGAATACGGACAGAAGCGGGTAGTCGGGCCTGTACAAAACGAGTGGCGAGTGGCATCGTCCCAAGTGACCGCATCGTAGTAACGGCTCGCCGGCCGCTCCGGCACCAACGGGGGCAGTCATGTCAGCAGCAGGTACAACACTTCTCGCCATCGGGACCAAGAAGGGACTGTGGCTCGCCTCGAGCACGGACCGTGAGACCTGGACGGTGTCCGAACCGATGTTCCTAATGGAGGAGATCCCGAGTGTCGGCATCGACACCCGGGGCGGGCGCACGCGTCTCTTCGCGGGACGCATGTCGTGGCACTTCGGGCCCTGCATAGCCCACTCGGACGATCTCGGCGAGACCTGGACGGAGCCTCAGGAGGGCAGCATCCGTTTCGGTGCAGATGACGGCGCCACCCTCGAGCGCATCTGGCAGATCCACCCCGACTCCGAGAACCGTCCAGGCGTCGTCTGGGCCGGGTGCCAGCCCATCTCGGTCTGGAAGTCCACGGACCACGGGGAGACGTTCGAACTCAACCGCGGCCTCTGGGACCACCCCCACCGGAGCGAATGGGGCGCAGGCTTCGGCGGCGCAGCCGCGCACACCGTCCTTCCCAGTCCGGCGGACGACACCCTCCATGTCGCCATGAGCACAGGTGGGGTGTACCGGTCCGACGACGGGGGCACCTCCTGGCAGCCCCGTAACAGTGGCATCAGCGCTTACTTTATGCCCGACCCGAACCCGGAGTTCGGCCAGTGTGTGCACAAGGTGGCCCGGGACGCCGTCGACCCCGACCGCCTCTTCGCCCAGAACCACCACGGTGTCTACGCGACCACGGACAGGGGTGACTCCTGGCAGTCCATCGCAGAGGGCCTTCCGGCGGACTTCGGCTTCGTGATGCTTTCCCACCCGCACCGCAGTGGCACAGCTTGGGTCATCCCGCTCAAGGCCGACGGCGAGCGCATTCCACCGGATGGTCACCTGATGGTGCATCGCACGGACGACGGCGGAGCCACCTGGCAGGCAAGCAACGCCGGCCTGCCGCAGGCCGACTACAACGCGGTGCTGCGCGACGCAGCGTGCGTGGATTCCGCCGAGACCCCGGGCGTCTACTTCGGGACCCGAGGCGGTAGCGTCTACGCCAGTGCGGAC
Organism: Arthrobacter sp. PL16; assembly: GCF_035985055.1. Classification (NCBI taxonomy): domain Bacteria; kingdom Bacillati; phylum Actinomycetota; class Actinomycetes; order Micrococcales; family Micrococcaceae; genus Arthrobacter; species Arthrobacter sp. PL16. Next base: position 378,835 of record NZ_JAXCIC010000003.1, on the reverse strand, counting down.
GAGGGCCGCACGTTCCGGGAGGTCGCGAGCCACCTGCCCGACGTCCTGTCGGTCCGTGCCGCGGTCGTCCCCGCCTGAATGGCCGTCCGCGATGATCGAAGCAACCATGAGGACCGTGACCGTTCTGATCCCTACGCTCCTTCGCCCGTACGTCGACGGTCGTAGCGAGGTCAGCATGACCGTGCCTGATCATGGCGACGTGGCAGCGCTGCTGGACGGCCTCGGTGCCGGACGGCCCCTCCTGGATCAGCGGATCCGCGAGGAGACCGGAGCCCTGCGCCGGTACGTGAATATTTACGTGGACGGCGAGGACGTGCGCCGCCTCGAGGGGCTTGCAACAGCGGTGCCTGCGGGAGCCACCGTCATGATCATCCAGTCTGTTGCCGGCGGCTAGGGTCCGAACAAGGCGTAACACAAAGTTAACGACACCCGCCGGATGCGGAAACGTGCCGCTGTCTACCATTGCTCAGCGCTGCGTGCCCTCCCGGTTCCTTACACATCCCCGTTCGAGTCCGGGCCCAGCCCCCTCCGGCACGCGGAAGCGCCATCACGGAAATGGACTCCCATGGATTCTGGAAACGTCGCTTGGATTCTTGCCAGCGCCGCGCTCGTCTGTCTGATGATCCCGGCTCTGGCCCTGTTCTACGGAGGAATGGTCGGCTCGCGCCGCATCCTCAACATGATGATGATGTGCTTCGGCGGCGCCAGCCTCGTCGCGGTGCTGTGGGCCCTGTTCGGATACTCGATGGCCTTCGGCAACTCGGTGGGCGGTCTCGGGCTGGTGGGTAACGTCGCCGAGTACGCGGGCCTGGGACAGTTGCTCGCCGAGGACCCTACCGCCTCTATCCCTCCCATCCTGTTCGCCGCCTTCCAGCTGTTCTTCGCCTGCGTCACGACGGCGCTGGTGGCAGGCGCCGCCGCCGGGCGCATGAAGTTCGGTGCCTGGATGATCTTCGCCGGTGTCTGGGCCACCCTGGTGTACTTCCCGATCGCCCACTGGGTCTTCGCGTTCAGCTCTGAAGATGGGAGCGTGGTGGGTGGCTGGATTGCCAATAACCTCGGTGCGATCGACTACGCCGGCGGGCTCGCCGTCCACATGAACGCAGGCATCGCAGCGCTTGCTCTGTCCCTCGTCCTCGGCCGCAGCCACGGTTGGCCGAAGGTCGATCATGCCAAGCCGCACAGCAGGCCCCTCGTCCTCGTCGGTGCCGGGCTCCTGTGGGTCGGCTGGTTCGGCTTCAACGCAGGGTCCGCCCTCTCCGCAGGACAGTCCGCGTCGGTGGTCTTCCTCAACACTGCCATCGCAGCTTCGGCGGGCCTGCTCGCTTGGGCCCTGGTGGAGCGGGTCCGCAACGGGGCCGCGACGAGCATGGGTGCTGCCTCCGGCCTGATCTCCGCTCTCGTCGCGATCACTCCTGCGTGTGGAGCCGTCAGTCCGATGGGCGCCCTCGCTATCGGCGCGATCGCCGGAGCCGTCTGCTCCCTCGCTATCGAGCTCAAGTTCAGGTTGGGATTCGACGACTCGCTCGACGTCGTCGGCGTCCACCTGATCGGCGGCATCCTGGGCACGCTGCTCATCGGCTTCTTCGCCACCGAGGACGCCCCCAACGGCGTCTCGGGCCTGTTCTACGGCGGGGGCTTCGAGCTGCTGGGCATCCAGGCACTGGCAACCATCGCGGTGCTGGTTTACTCCTTCGTGGTCACCTGGGTGATTGCTCAGGCCATCCAGCGCACCGTCGGCCTCAGGATCGAGCAGGAGGACGAGCTGCGCGGCATAGACATCGCCACCCACTCCGAGTTCGCGTACCTGACGGACGAAGATCCTGTGGACCTCGGCGCGCCGCGCAAGTAGGAAGCGCGCACGTAGGACCGCGAAGATACAAGGGAACGGGCGTCACCAATCGTGGTGGCGCCCGTTCCCTTGTACGTGCTCACCTGTTGGTGGTCGGGAGGTACCCGTGGATGGGACAGGGCGCGTTGTCGGCGTGTGCCGGGAGCGCACTATCGGCGGGTGGGGCGGAGAAAAACCGTCCGCCTACGCGCTGCAGGGCCGTCGAGGGGCCGGTCAGAGCCGCAGGGCATCGAGTTCGGCGAGGGCGCCGTCGGGGCCGACCGTCGCGATGCCGTGCACACGCGCCCATGAGGTCAGCTCCTCGGTGATGGCCGTGGAAACGCCTGACCACCTCGCGTAGGGCAGCACGTAGATGTAGTCGAGGTCTGCCCGTCCGGGATCCAGCAGTCGGAGGCCTCCGCACCCCACCGGCTGTCCCGTCGCCAACTCATAGGCGATAAGGAAGACGGCTATGCCGGATCCATCATCGTCCGTCATGGTGAGGGCGGCCGGTGCCCGGCCCCGGTCGGTCTCGGCGCGCAGCGCTTCCCGCAGCCCCATGGCTACGGGATTGGTCCAGGGGACCTGTCTGACTCTCAATGTCTGCACGGCAGCCTCCTGTGGACAGGGTGTGCTTCCCTACGCTACGGAGCTGCGGTTTCGGCAGCATTTCCGTGCGCGAAAATCCGTGTACACGAGTTCCCACCGTGGCGTCGGCCTCGACTACTACCCGACTACTCAGGCGCCGGCGACCGGCCGCCGGGAGATAATCTGGAACCGCACTGATGACCCCGGGGCGAGCTGCGCCGCCCGGTCGAGATCCGCCGAGACGACGACCGCGATGACCGGGTACCCGCCCGTCACCGGGTGGTCGGCGAGGAACAGCAGGGGAAGGCCCGATGGCGGAACCTGCAGGGCTCCCCGCACGGTGCCTTCGCTCGGGAGCTCTCCCTTCCTCGTCCGCACCAGCGCCGGCCCCTCGAGCCGCAGACCGATCCTGTTCGACTGTGGTGTCACCCACCATGGTGTGGCGCATAGGCGGTCGAGTGCCTCGTCGTCGAACCAGTCGTCCCGTGGCCCCGGAACCACGCGGAGCACTTCCGGGGCCAGCACCGGTCGCGGCACCTCGGGATAACCGACCGTCGAGCCCGGCACCGGATCCCCGACGGCGAGCTGCAAACCCCTGGCGAGTGCGGGTGGCCCGAGCCCGGACATCGAATCGGTGGAGCGGCTCCCCAGCACTTCCTCGACCACGATGCCTCCCCGGACCGACGTATAGGTTCGGAGGCCTGATGCCGGCGGCGACTGCAACAGCACTTCTCCATTCCGCAGCAGGAAGGGTGAACACAGGGCGGGCTCGCGCTCACGCCCGTCGGGCATGACGATGGTCAGGCCGACGTCGGCACCGGTCACGGCCAGCACCTGGTCCTCCCTGGCCTCGACTGCCAATCCCCCATTGAGGCTCTCGATGGCCGCCGAATCCGGTCCATTGCCTACCAGCCTGTTCGCCTGTCGCAGCGCGGCCCGGTCCAGTCCGCCCGCCCCGGCGACCCCGAGGGCCATCAGACCGGTCCTGCCGAGGTCCTGGGTCGTGCTGTAGAGGCCGGGGTCGACGACGGTGAGACCCGCTGCGCCGGGACCGGCCGACACACCGGATCCATCGGTGACGACGGCTTCGCCCGGAAGCGCTGCCGGGCCCTCGGTTCCTGGCGACGGATGAAGCTCGACGAGCTCGCGTACGGCCGTGAACTGCACGCGATTGCCGGGCTTGATGAGGGCGGGCTCCTTCCGGTGCGTGTCCCACAGGACGGCATTCGTCCTGCCGATCAGCTGCCAGCCTCCAGGTGAATCTCTCGGATACACCGCAGAGAACGTCCCGGCGAGCGCTACCGATCCGGCAGGCACGACGGTCCGTGGTGAATCGCGTCGAGATACCTGAAGCCGCGGATCACCCCCGGTGAGGTAGGCGAAGCCGGGCGCGAAGCCTCCGAAGGCAGCAACCCAGGGGGTCGAGGTATGGGCCGCGACGACGGCCGCCTCGCTCAGGCCGGTCCGGGCAGCGACATCGGTGAGATCGGCGCCGTCGTACTGAACCCCGATGGTGACCAGGGTGTCGTCCCGGTCGGCCGGGACGGACGGGTCGATCAGCCGGAGCCGTGCCGCGAGGGCGCCGACCTGGTGTGCTCCCTCCAGCAGGACGAGGAGGGTGCACGCGGCGGCGACCACGTCCACCTGGCCCTCGACGGGGTGCGCGAGCAGGTGCGCCTGGACACTGAGCACCTCGGGCAGGCCGGGCAACTCGATGAGCAGCCCGCGATCGCCTGCAGGCCGAAGGGTCATGCCTGCGTGGTCTGTGCGGCCAAAGCCGTCAGGCGAAGGCATCGATGTCCACGCCCGCGGCGGTCAGGGCCTTGCGCACTGCTGCGGCCATTGCAACTGCACCGGGAGTGTCACCATGCACGCAGATGCTCTCGGCGTTGATTCCGATGCGTGACCCGTCGATCGCGAGGACCTCACCGTCGGTCGCTATTCGCAGGACATGATCGACGACGTCGGACTCGCTGTGCAGTACAGACCCCGCTTCGCGCCGGGAGACGAGGGCGCCGTCGGGCCGGTACGCGCGATCCGCGAAGGCCTCGACGACCGTGCGCAACCCGGCCGAACGCGCCTCGGCTTCGATCACGGTGTTCGGCAGCACCAGCAGCGGAAGTGCGTCATCGATTTCACGGACAGCCTGAACCACCGCACGGGCCTGGAGTTCGTGGACGGCGATGGTGTTGTAGAGGGCGCCGTGGGGCTTGACGTACCTGACCGTTGTCCCGGCCGCGCGGGCGAGCGCCTGCAGGGCCCCGATCTGGTAGACGACGTCATTGGTCAGTTCTGCAGGCTCGACGTCGATGAACCGCCGCCCGAACCCGGCGAGGTCCCGGTATCCGGGGTGCGCGCCGACGCTGACACCGGCGGCTGCGGCCGCTGCACAGGTGGCACGGATGCCGGTAGCATCGCCGGCGTGGAAGCCGCAGGCCACGTTCGCACTCGACACGGACTCGATGATGCACGCGTCATCACCGAACGTCCAGTTGCCGAAGGATTCCCCGACGTCGCTGTTCAGGTCGATTGCCACTGGCAGCCTTCGTCTCGGGTTCCAGTCATGGTCAAGTCAAGCATGCCCTCGTGCAGCGCCAGGAGAAGGCTCCCACCCGGACCCTCGTGGAAACACGGGCTTCAGGGCTCGGACCGGAAACCGGTCAGCTTGTGCGAGCCGTCGCAGTAGGGCTTCAGCACGGACGCTCCGCACCGGCAGAGTGCTACGGTCCGGCGGGTCCGGGGCAGTTCCTTGCCGTCTGCGCCGACCAGTTCGAAATCGCCGCGGATGAGCAGTGGCCCATCGGGACAGGCGACGATGGACACCGGGGCGTTGCCGGAATTCAGTGACCGCTCGGGCACGGGAACCGGTGCCTTCGGCGTCATGTCCGCAGTCACGACGCCATCGCAGCCGAGGGGCGCAAGGACGAGCGTCCGCTCTCCCAGGCCTCCATGATGTGGATCGTCATCCGGGTGTCGATGGCGAGTCCGGCGGCAGCGCCGAACAGCACGTCCTGCAGGAGGCCCGGATCCGACTCGACCAGGCCGCCCGCCATGTCCCGGCCGGCGATCTGCTCATGCACGGCATCCGCTTCGACGTGCTCGTCGAAGTACTCCGTCGCGCCCTCCCCGTACCCGTGGCGCTTGAATCCGCGCGAGTACAGGCGATTGGGCTGGGAAGAGGTCATCTCATAGGCAGCGAGATGCCCGACCGCCGCTCCCCGCAGCCTCCGGTTGAGCCCGAAGAGTGACATCACATTGTTCGTGGCCAGCGTGATCGCCGGCGCGGCGTCCAGATAGGCGCCGTACGCGTCATCCATACCGAGCTCTCGCATGGTGCGGGCAAAAAGGGCGGAGTGCATGCGGGCCGGAAGACCGTTGCCGTACTCGTCCGCCTGGATCTCCACCAACGCCGCCTTCGCACGGCCGGACAACCTCGGGATGGCGAACGTGTGCGGGTCCGCCTCCTTGAGCTGGAAGATGGACTTGTGCACGGCGAACTCGTGCAACTGGTCATCCGTGGCGGACTTCGCCACGAAGCGGGACATGCTGGGCCCCGAATCCGCGCCCGTCATGCGGAAGAGCTCCGCACACACGGCCTCACTCGTGGTGCCGGGCAGGTCTCCGAGGATCACCTCGTCGCGGACCCTGCGCTCGAATGCCTTCTCGATCTGCTGTCGCACGCGCAGTAGATCCGGATTCCATTCCCAGTCGTCGCCGGCTTCATCGATGCCGCTGTAGTGCAGCTCGTACAGACAGAAGAGCGCGAGCTGCAGGTCGTCGTCATACAAAATGTCCGGTACAGCGGCCACGGCTTCCTCGACGAGCGTGGCCAACCGGGCGAGGGCGTCCTGTCCGGCGACGACCGTTCCGGTGATGGTGTTCAGGACAAGGGCGCTGATCTCTCCGCGCGGGGAGGGCTGCTTCATTAAAGGCCTCTTCTGTCGACGTGCGTACGCGCTGGGTGCGGCAGTAATGCTAAGCGTACTTTGCTTCTCTCGGTGGGAAGTGCTCCTCGCTCGTGCACCCGGCACCTCGGGGCCAGGTTGCACCACGGCCCGGCTGGACACGACGACGCCGGACCGTCCGGCTCCCGGGGGAACCTGCCGATCCGGCGTCGTTTCCAGTGTTCTTCGCTGGGCCGGGAACGCTTTGTACTAGGCCCGGCGCGCGGTGTCCCGCTTGCGGCTCAGGGCCAGCGCTAGAGCGATCATGGCCACAGCAAGGAAGAGGTGAAGCCAGTTGTCCGCACTGTTCACAGGCACGAAGTTGGCCGCGGAGTCCTGGCCGATGACGAGCCCGTAGATCCACAGGATGGCATAGATGATGCCGCCACCGAGGAGGTAGTTGCGGGCCCCCGATACCGTCTTCGCCATCGCGAGACCCGCGACACCGAAGAGGAGGTGCACGATGTTGTGGAGGATCGAGACCTGGAAGATGCCGAGCAGCATCGCCTGCGACTCGTGGCCGGCGAACATCATCGTGTTGTAGTTGGAGGTGATCCCCGGGATGAATCCGAGGATTCCGACCAGCAGGAAGACGGCGCCCATTGCCTGCGCAGCCCGCTGCAGGGTGGTCCGGCCGTTATCCGTGCGGTTATTCGTACTTGTCATGACGATCTCCTTCTCTTCGGATAGTGCGAACAGTTATTCGCGGTTGAGTTTGTCCTGGACGGTGCCGGCCATCTTCTCCACGGTGTTCGGGATCTCGGTGGTGCCGTAGAAGCGCGCATCGGGGTGGGTGGGCGGAGGCATGGGGGCCGACGTCGTCGGACCCTCGTGGTAGGTGAACTCACCCTTGCCGTCCGGCGTCGGACCCGAGGCCCAGCTGCCCTCGGACGCCGTCTTGCCATCCGAGAAGTTCAGGTATTGGTAGGACACCTCACGGGCTTCCTTCTTGATCGGGAAGTTGCTGGGCACCGGAAGCTCCTCCATCTTGGATTCCTGCAGCTCCCTGGCAGCGGCGATCCACTGGTTCTGGTGCATGGTGTCGCGCGCCAGGAGGAAGGAGAGCATATCCCTCACGCCATGATCGTCCGTCATGTGGTACAGGCGAGCTACCTGGAGCCGCCCCTGCATCTCCGCGTTGGCATTTGCGGTGAAGTCCGCGAGCAGGTTTCCGCTCGCCGTGATGTAGCTTCCCTGCCAGGGGTTGCCATTGCTGTCCGCGGCACGTGCCCCCGCTCCAGCCACGATGGCCTGCTGCATATCGGTTCCCCCGATGACCGCTGCGACCGCTGGATCGGCCTGGATGGAGTCCTCCGTTATACCCAGGGGTGCCTTCTCGAGGAGCTGCGCGATCATCGTCGCAAGCATCTCGACGTGGCCCATCTCCTCCGCACCGATGCCGAAAAGCAGGTCACGGTACTTGCCGGGGATGTGGGCGTTCCAGGCTTGGAAGCTGTACTGCAGCGCCACGGTGATCTCGCCGTACTGGCCGCCGAGCACCTCCTGGAGCTTACGAGCGTAGACGGCGTCGGGCTTGTCCGGGTTGGCCTTGTACTGGAGTTCCTGTTTGTGGAAAAACACGGGGTGGTTTCCTCCCAACGTCAGGTCCCCTAGGGGTTGGTCCGCCCCTTCTGGAAGCGGCCGCGGAGGGGTCCTCTTGATTCCACGCTAGCCATGCAACTAGGATTTTCGGTAGATAGTAAGCGTACTTATTTAGAAGTTGCGGTTTCTCGACAAAGAGCTTGCATGGTTGATGGTAAGCATGCTTAGCTTCAGTGACACGTCCAGCACGAGATGCCGGACCATCGCATCGAGAACACGATGGAGCGTCCGCTTTAACGGCAATATCAACGTAAGGAATCACCATGACTACGCAGAATTGGCCGCAGGATCCCCTGGTTCCCTCCACGACCGGCAACGAGGCATCCACCTCTGACCTCGGAGCCCACCAGCTCGGCACCTCGGATCTCACCCGCGGCACTACCGGCTCGGGCACTACCGGCTCGAACGACTCGAAGACCTCCGTCGCGAAGGACCAGGCCAAGCAGGTAGGCCAGGACGGCAAGGAAGCAGCGAAGAACGTGGCCGGCACCGCCGCGTCCGAGGCGAAGAACGTGGCCGGCACAGCCGCATCCGAGGCGAAGAACGTCGCCGCCGAGGCGGGTTCGCAGGCCAAGAATCTCCTGGGCACGGTCACCTCCGAGGTCAAGAACCAGGCAGGCACGCAGCAGCAGAAGATCACCGAAGGTATTCGCGGCATCTCCGACGAACTCAAGTCGATGGCCGAGAAGTCGGACAATCACATGGTGTCCAACATCGTTCAGCAGGCATCGCAGCGCACCGGCTCCGCGGCCAGCTGGCTCGAAGGCCGCGACGCCGCCGACATCCTTGAGGACGTCAAGGCTTTCGCCCGGCGCAAGCCCGGCGCGTTCCTCGCAATCGCAGCCGGTTCCGGGCTCGTCGTCGGACGTCTGACCCGTGGAATGACGGGCAACCGCGACTCGAACACGACGTCGAGCGGCCAGAACGCCGCGTCTACCGGCACCAGCACTGCAGGCACGTATGGCGGCTACACCGAGGTCGGCTCCGACAGCTACAGCGGAGTTCCCGCCACGGGCGGTTTCGGTGAGACCCGCGGTCAGCACGTGGCCGGCTCGAATCCGGCCTTCGTCGACCCCACGGATGACTACCCGACCATCCCGCCGGGCACCCCTCCCGTAGGGACCCTTCCGAATGACGGGAGCCTGCGCTGATGAGTGAGGCATACACCAGCGGCGCGCATCAGGCCGCAGCCCCCCTGCCGACCGAGGCCGAGCAGCGCTCCGCCGACGCCACGGTCGGCGAACTGCTCGGGGAGGTGACGAAGAACCTCTCGAAGCTGATGCGGCAGGAAGTCGCGTTGGCGAAAGCCGAAGCCACGGAGTCCGCGAAGGTAGCCGGAAAGGGTGCCGGCATGTTCGCCGGAGCTGCGATCGGTGGTCACTTCGTCCTCCTGTTCCTCTCCCTCGCCCTCATGTGGGGACTCGACGCACTCATGCCGATCGGCTGGGCCGCCGTCATCGTCGCCGTCATCTGGGGCATCATCGCCGCAGTGCTGGCAGCCAAGGGCAAGAAGGAAATGCAGCAGGTCAAGGGCCTCCCCCAAACCGCGGAGACCGTCAAAGAGATCCCACCGACACTGAAACCAGGTGAGCAGACACGATGAGCCAGACGCCAGAAGAAATCCGCGCAGATATCGAACGTACCCGCATGGAGTTGGGCACCGACGTCGACGCAGTGGCAGACAAGGTCAACCCTGCCAACATCGCGCACCGACAGACCGAGAAGGTCAAGAACAGCTTCAGTAACGTCAGGGAGACCGTCATGGGCAAGGCCGAGGACGTCAAGGATTCCGTACTCGGCAAGGCCGAGGATGTGAAGGACACGGTTGCGGACAAGGCTGGGCATGCCAAGGGCAAGGCCGGAAGCGGCCTGGGCAATGCCCACTCAGCCACCGGAACCGCGAAGGACAAGCTGCACAGCGCCGGCCAGGCCGCCCAGGGCGCGCCTCATCAGCTCAGCAGCAAGGCCGCGGGCAACCCTCTCGCTGCCGGCCTGATCGCCTTCGGCGCCGGCCTTCTCGTCGCCAGCATCATCCCGGCGACTCAGAAGGAGCAACAGGCCGCTTCGCAGCTCAAGGAGCAGGTCGCTCCCTTGAAGGAAAAGGTCACCGAGGCAGCCAAGCAGGTCGTCGCGGAGGTCAAGGAGCCTGCCCAGGAGGCCGTGCAGTCCGTCAAGGAGTCGGCCACCGATTCTGTCCAGACGGTGAAGGGCGAGGGGCAGCACGCCGCTGGTCAGGTCAAGGACCAGGGCCAGCAGGCTGCAAGTGATGTCAAGGGCAGCGCCCAGGGCGCGAAGTCCAGCGTCCAGCAGAGCTGATATACGTTCCAAAGCTCACGAGGGAGGCCGTCGGATTCGTCCGGCGACCTCCCTCGGCTTTTTGTCCTGAATCCCACCGAACATTCCACCGAGAATCCCACCGAGGCGTCCGTAGACGCTGACGCTGTCTCCGGTGCGCCTGCATCAAGGCACCCTCAGCTGAGCATCGCCCCTGCCTCCGCCAGACCGACAATGGCTTGCCGATACTCAACGGAGAGAATCTCGAGCATTGCCTCGGCGTACTGCTCATTGGTGCTGCCGATGGCGTCCCGCACGTAGGTCACCCGGAAGTTACCTGCGAACGCGTCCGCACCGGTATGCGCCACACAGTTGTGCGTCGAGACACCGGCGAGTACGAGATGTTCGACCCCAAGGCTTCGCAGCCGCTCTGCCAGGTCGGTACCGAAGAAGGCGCTGTCCCGGGTCTTCGTCACCGTCTCCAGCCCGTCCACGCGAAGCCCCGGCACGGGGTCGGCCTGCTGGGATCCGCGGAAGATGAAGCCCTGGTCGTCGTCGAGCATCGACAGCGTCCACGAGGAACGATTCCTCAGGTGCTCCGTGCGTGCCACGAGAACCGGGGCACCGCTCCGGACCGCCGCGTCGATGAGTGAGTTGCAGGCCGTCACCAGGGCGGACCGGGACCGTGCAAGCAACTCGTCCTCGAAGAAAGCGTTCTGCATGTCGATGACCAGCAGGGCCGTCCTGTTACGGGTGGTGGCTGCCGAGGACGCGTCAGATGGCGGCATGCTATTCACAGCGGCGACGGAGCGGGTGCTGGACGAGCGCCTGCCGCCTTTCAACCCGCCCCACTGTCGCGGAAGCCGGCGCGAAGTACGTTGATCCATCGGCCAGAGCCTGACGGATGATCCGCACCAAGGCCCCACCGGGTCCGTCGCGCTCGAACTCGACCTCCTCGACGGAAGGAAGACGTACTGCTGACACCATGGCCTTTCCGCAGTTCCACGTTCCGCCGCATCCGACCCAAGGAGTGGGTCGATCCGGTGGTTGGACCTTTCGGCCATTCTACGAAACAGGATGAGCGGCGGGAAGCGCCGCCTATACGTGGTGAGGGGCCTGGACACTACTGGAGCCGAGGGGAAGCTAAGCAGGCTTTTCATCGAGTACTAAGTGTGCTTACTCTAGAGGTCGGTGGTTCGTCAGGGACTTCGGTCCCTGCGGAACCTCAACCGAGAATTCCAAACCCCCGTGAGATCACTCAGAAGGAGAAGGAAATGATTACCCAGAACCACATCGATACCCTGCTCGGCAACGGCGGCAACGTGGTTGGATCCGACGGAGAGAAGATCGGCTCGATCGGCCAGGTCTACCTCGATGATCAGACGGGCGAGCCCAGCTGGGTCACGGCGAAGACTGGCCTGTTCGGTACATCGGAATCTTTCGTTCCGCTTCAGGGCGCCGACGTCGAAGGACACGACGTCCGCGTGCCCTACAGCAAGCACCAGGTGAAGGACGCACCCCGCGTCGAGTCCGACGGCAACCTGAGCCCGGAGGAAGAGGATCGCCTCTACCGCCACTACGAGATCGGCGGCGGCACCAGCGGCTACTCCGACACGACGACGACCAGCGGTACCAGCGGCTACTCCGACACGACGACGACCAGCGGCACCGTCGGCCAGGGTGATCGCGATGTCGACATCGACACGACGTCGGGCCGTCACTCCGGCCGCACCGACACGGACGCGAGCACCCGCTCGAACACGACCGACACGCGTGGCGCGGTCGGTCACGACACCTCCGGTCCCACCACCGATGAGGCAATGACACGCTCGGAAGAGCAGCTCCGCGTCGGCACGGAACGCCGCGAAGTCGGCAGCGCCCGCCTGCGCAAGTACGTCGTCACCGAGAACGTCACCCAGACCGTCCCCGTGAGCCGCGAGGAGGTCCGCGTAGAGCGCGAGCCCATCACGGACGCCAACCGCGACAATGCCTACGACGGTCCCGCCATCAGCGAGGAGGAGCACGAGGTGACCCTCCACGCGGAGCGACCGGTCGTCGACAAGGAAGCCGTTCCGGTCGAGCGCGTGCGTCTCGACAAGGAGACCGTGACGAGCAACGAAACGGTCAGCGGCGAAGTCCGCAAGGAAGAGATTGAAGTCGAAGGCGCGGATGACACTCGCCGGGGCAACAACCTCTAGCAGATACATGTGACACAGGAGGGCCCGGGGCCGTGCCCCGGGCCCTCCTGTCGTCGCTCCGCGCTGCCGGCATCACCGCAATTACGCTGCGTCCAGATCCGACCAGCCATAGTGCCTGCTGTGCAGAAGGATAATAAGCCTGCTGTCTATTTCGGGTGAAGTTGTCTAGAGTAAGTAGCAGGAACAAGCGAATTCACTGCGTAGGACCGAGGGGAAGGACACGCCATCGTGCCGGAGTTGAACGATTGGTCGACCAGCCGCCTGCTTACGACCGCAGCCCGTATCGTCGAGCACTCATGGAACGAGAAGCTCCTCGGAATCGGCATCACCCATGCTGGTCTCACCACGCTCGGCGTCCTGGAACGCGAGGGGACCCTCACGGGTGTGCGCCTCGCCCAGCTCGTCCACGTACAGGCCCAGACCGTGGGACGCACCCTGGACCGCCTTGAGAAGCGGGGGCTCGTGACCAGGCTTCGCAACACGGCCGACCGCCGCAGCCAGCGCATCACCATCACCTCAGCCGGACTCAAGGCCCTGGAGCGTGCCAAGAACATAGAGCACGAGTTGATGGCGGAGGACGGTCTCGCCTCGCAGGATCTGCGCGACCGCCTGAAGACTGTCATCAACGAGCTAGGGCCCAAGAAGGACTAGTAGCCCCCGCCGTCCGCAGCCATGTTGTTGAAGCGCGAGTAATGTCCCTGGAAGCCCACGACGATCGTTTTCGTGGGGCCGTTGCGGTGCTTGGCGACGATGACGTCAGCCTCACCGGCTCGCGCTGACTCCTTGTCGTAGACATCGTCGCGATGCAGGAGGATCACCATATCGGCATCCTGCTCGATGGAGCCGGACTCACGGAGGTCCGACACCTGGGGTCGCTTGTCCGTTCGCTGCTCGGACCCACGGTTGAGCTGGGACAGCGCGACGACGGGGACGTTCAATTCCTTCGCCAGCAACTTGAGCGCTCGCGAGAACTCCGAAACCTCCTGCTGGCGGGATTCGACGCGCTTGCCCGAGGACATGAGCTGGAGGTAGTCGAGCACCACAAGCTTTAGGTCATGACGCTGCTTCAGCCGCCTGCACTTGGCGCGGATCTCCATCAACGACATGTTCGGGCTGTCATCGATGAAAAGGGGGGCATCGTTCATACGGCCCATGGTCGTCGCGATCTTCCCCCACTGCTCGTCCTTGATGGTGCCCTTCCGGAGATCCTGCAAGCCGATCGTCGCCTCGGCGGACAGCAGGCGCATCGCAATCTCGTTCCGGCCCATCTCGAGCGAGAAGAAGACAGTGGTCATGTTGTGCTTGATGGCCGCTGATCTCGCCCAGTCCAGCGCGAAGGTCGACTTACCCATGGCAGGGCGGGCCGCCACGACGATCATCTGGCCGCCATGGAGGCCCTGCGTCAGCTCATCCAGTTCGTAGAAGCCCGTTGGCACTCCGGTCATGCCTTCGCCCTTGTGCCCGGCAGACTCGATCTCGTCGACCGTGCCCTCGATGATGTCCTTCAGGGCCACGTAGTCCTCGGCCGTCCGGCGTTCGGCCACCGCGTAGACCTCCGCCTGGGCAGCGTTCACGAGGTCGTCGACCTCGCCGTCGTTGGAGTACCCGAGCTGCACGATCTTCGTGCCGGCATCGACGAGCCGTCGCAGCACAGCCCGCTCGCGGACGATCTCCGCGTAGAAGCCGGCATTGGCGGCCGTCGGGACGGACTGGATCAGGGTGTGGAGATACGCGGGGCCGCCGATGCGCGAGATCTCGCCACGTTTCGTGAGCTCATCGGATACCGTGACGGCGTCGGCGGGCTCACCGCGCCCGTAGAGGTCGATGATGGCCTCGTAGATGCTCTCGTGAGCGGGCCGGTAGAAGTCGATTCCGCGGAGAACCTCCACGCAGTCGGCGATGGCGTCCTTCGAGAGCATCATGCCGCCCAGCACGGACTGCTCCGCGACGAGGTCCTGAGGGGGTGTACGGGCGAATTCCGGAGAACGAGTGTCCGTTGTTGAGTCTGCATGTGCCAGGGACACTGAGGGGCCTTTCTCCTACTGTCGAAGCGGCTGCCGTAGGAACGGCTACCGGATACCCGGGCCGGGTCCGACAGGACAGGCCTATCACCCGACACCCTCACTATTGGGAATCTTCCGCAACGGTAGCCCCCTCTCCAGGAGCCGCAAAGCGCCCAACCAACAGGGGGTGTGGGTAAGTGTGAATAAGCTGTGGATTACGCGGCATATCTTGTGCACAGGATGGGGAGAACCCTGTGGATAGAAAAATACTTCCGGGGCTGAGAGGCCTGTGACCTGCGGAAACGTTGTCCCTAGCCTGTGTACGAAAGAAATATTTCCTGCTGCTCCATCCACAGGTGCGCTGTTGACAACATCGGCCGAACCACTTCGGGAGTGTCTTCCGTGGCCTATATCACCACGGGCCACAGCCGGCACATCGGTGTCCCGAGGGGCACTCGGACCGCACGTGGGAGTATGCCTCGACGCGTACGTTCGAGCATGCCCGAGTCCGGTTCCATCACCGGGACGGGATACATGCTGGGTGGGAGCGCGCCCGCCCGGCGATGGTACCGACGGGTCTCTGAAGCGTCCCGAGATGGTGAAGCGATAGTGGAGGATCTACGGGTTAAATGCAGGAAGCCCCCGCCTGGGCGAGAGCTTCCTGACCGACCTGGTCCTACTGCAACGTCATCTGCTGGCGAGGCTGCTAGCTCGCAACAACGTCCAGATCGATAACTGCTGCGACATCCTCATGGAGACGAACGTTGGCCTGGTACGAACCGACCGACTTGATGTGAGCCGGAAGTTCGACCTTGCGCTTGTCGATCTTGCCGAGGCCGGCGGCCTCGACGGCCTTGGCGACGTCGTCGGCCTTGACCGTGCCGAACAGGCGGCCGGAGCCACCCGCCTTGACGGTGAGGGTGACGGGCTTGGCCGACAGTGCGGCGGCCTGGCGCTGAGCGTCCTCGAGTGATGCGTGCTCGCGGGCGGAGCGGGCAGCCTTGATCGAATCGACCTGCTTCTCGCCACCCTTGCTCCACGTCAGGGCGAACCCGCGGGGCAGAAGGAAGTTACGTGCGTAACCGTTCTTCACCTCGACGACATCGCCTGCTGCACCGAGTCCGGTGACTTCCTGGGTCAGAATGAGCTTCGACATAGTGTGTCCCCTTCCCTAGCCGCGACCGGCGCCGGAGTACGGCAGGAGGGCGACTTCGCGGGCGTTCTTGATGGCCTGAGCGATCTTGCGCTGCTCCTGCACGGTCACGCCGGTAACGCGACGGGCACGGATCTTTCCGCGATCGGAAATGAACTTACGCAGCAGTGCTACGTCCTTGTAGTCGATGACGGTGACGTCAGCGGCCTTCAAGGGATTGGACTTTGGTTTGGGCTTACGAAGTTCAGCCTTAGCCATCGTGGTGCTCCTTTTTTGCTTGGAGCCCGCAGAACGATTCTGCGGGATGGGACATGCCAGTCACGTGAGTGACTGCGGCAGGAGCCCCGGGGACGGGACTCTGCCTGGAGTTCCTAGAAAGGCGGCTCGGAGTCGGGGCCGTTGCCCCAGCCCTGCGAGTTCCCGCCTGCAGGGGCGCCCCATGGGTCCTCCGCGGGCTGCTGGGCCTGCTGGCCGCCGCCCCAGCCCGAACCGGAGTTCGAGCCGCCGGAGTTCCCACCGGAGTTGCCGCCACCTGAATTGCCGCCGAAGCCCCCGCCGTTCCCGCCGCCGGAGCGCTGGGTGCGGCTGACCTTCGCCGACGCATAGCGCAGGGATGGACCGATCTCGTCCACCTCCAGCTCCATGACGGTGCGCTTCTCGCCCTCTTTGGTGTCGTACGAACGTGACTTGAGTCGGCCCTGGGCAACCACACGGGTTCCCTTGGTCAGGGTCTCGGCGACATTCTCCGCAGCCTCACGCCATACCGAAGCCCGGAGGAACAGCGTTTCGCCGTCCTTCCAGTCATTGGTTTGGCGATCGAACGTACGGGGAGTGGACGCGATGGTGAAGTTGGCAACCGCTGATCCCGACGGCGTGAACCGAAGCTCGGGGTCGTTGGTGAGGTTGCCGATCACCGTGATGACTGTCTCGCCTGCCATGGTGCCTCCTGGAGTCACTACCCGCCGGAGCGGGATGGATGGGTGAGGGATCTGCCGAAACTACTCGGCGGAAACCTTCTGCTCCTCAGGACGGATGATCTTGGTGCGCATGATCGTCTCGTTGAGGCTCAGCTGGCGGTCGAGCTCGGAAGCCACGGCCGGGGTCGCGGTGAAGTTGACGACGGCGTAGATGCCCTCGGTCTTCTTCTGGATCTCGTACGCAAGGCGCCGGCGTCCCCAGATATCCACTTTGTCCACGGTGCCGCCGCCATTGCGGACGACATTCAGGAACTTCTCGAGTGTTGGGTCGATGGAGCGTTCCTCGACGTCGGGGTCGATGATTACCATCAATTCATATGCACGCATGTGTGAACCCACCTCCTCTGGGCTGAACGGTCGCGGTCTTTCCGCAACAGGAGGTTCTTTAGCGTTGGTCCGGCCGCCGTCAGCGGTATCTTCCGCTGCCCGGCTGTGGCACAGACGTATCAATGTTACCGGACGAAGCGGTGGGGACGAACTCCTGTGGAGAAGTCCTACCGGTCGCCGCGGAAGAACGCCGTCGTCGCCACGGTGAGGTGACCCGGGTCGTCGACCCCGCACAGTTCACGTGCCGAGTGCATCGAGAGCAGCGGCGTACCGACGTCGACCGTTCGGATCCCGAGCCGCGTGGCCGTCAGCGGACCGATGGTCGACCCGCAGGGCATCACGTTGTTGGAGACGAACTCCTGGTAGGGCACTCCGCTCGAACGGCACAGTGAGGCCCAGTAGGCGGCGCCGGGTGCGTCCGTGGTGTATCGCTGGTTCGCGTTGATCTTCAGGAGCGGCCCGCGGTTGAGGACGGGGAGGTTCACGGGGTCGTGCCGCTCGGCGTAGTTGGGGTGCACGGCATGACCGGCATCTGCAGACACACAGAACGACGACGCAAGGGCGCGCAGCCGCTCCTCCGCGCCGGACCCGAGGCCGAGCGAGATGCGCAGGAGCATGTCCTCGAGGAAGGGACCGCTGGCGCCGGACCGGGACCCACTGCCCACCTCCTCGTGGTCGAACGCGGCAAGGACCGCGATCGGCCCGTCTACGGGGCCACCCGACGAGGCGGCGATGATCGCCGTGAGGCCGGCGTGTACCGACGAGAGGTTGTCGAGGCGGCTGGAGGCGAGGAACTCGTCGTGCGCCCCGAAGACGCGCGGCTCCTGTGTGTCGGCGACGACGACGTCGAACCCGCCGACGTCGAAGGGGTCCACCCCCGCACCCGCGGCAAGGAGACCGAGGAGGTCGGCGTTCCCGGGGTCACCGAGTCCCCACACCGGATTCATGTGGCGCTGCTCGTCGAGCGCCAGGCCATCGTTCACTGCTCGGTCGAGGTGGATCGCGAGCTGCGGGAAACGGAGCAGGGGGCCCGTGGCCACGAGGTGTTCGGTGCCGTCATGCAGTGTCAGCCGGCCGGCGAGCGCCAGTTCGCGGTCGAGCCAGGAATTGAGGAGCGGCCCGCCGTAGACCTCGACGCCGGCCTGCAGCCACCCGTACTTCCCGGTGGTGGGCTTGGGCTTCAACTTGAACGAGGGAGAGTCCGTGTGGGCGCCGAGGATATGGAACCCCGTTGTCGGCCCGGCGGCCTTCGGTACGGTCCACGCAATCAGCGCGCCGTCACGGATGACGTAGAAGCCACCTGCACCGCCCTCCCAGGCGTCCTGCTCCGCCAGCTCGCGGAATCCTGCTGCGGCAAGCCGCCGCCCGGCCTCCGCCACAGCATGAAAACTGGACGGGGACGCAACGACATAGGCGCCGAGGTCCTGGATGTGCGCTGAAATGCTCATCCCCCGATTCAACCAGACCCTGATGAAGGCACCCCGGCGGATCCCAGTGCCGGCTCGCAACTGCAGTGCCGGCTCGCAACTGCGGTCGGTCCTCTATTCCCCGATTGCACCAGATTGTGCGGGCAGGTAGTTAAAGCGTGAAAAACGAGTACAGAGGCGAAAAGTTGCGTACCCGGTACTGTGTCTCCACGCAACTAATACCCGTACGTTCTGGAGGTCACCCTCAACGTTCCCTTTAGGTCTCCCAGGAGTTGCCTTGCGCAAAATCAATGCGAAATCCGTCCTTGTCCGCCGCGTTGCAAGCGCTGTCATCCTGCCCGGAGTCCTGACCAGCATGCTGGTTTTCGCCCCTCAGGCTTCAGCCACGACGAGCCCGACCACGGGCATCTGCAACGGTGTGACGAACCAGCTCGCGCACCGCGGGATGGTGCAGCCGAACCTGCTCAAGGCCGCAGCGCGTCAGAACTCCGCGCAGATCGCGACGCTGACCACCGAGCGGACCGCGCTGGTCACCACGCAGAACACCCTGACGACGCAGATCACCGCGGCTGAGAAGGAAATCGCCGCACTGGACGGCGAGCTCGCCACGCTGGTCGGTCAGATCGACACCGTCACGATGTCGCTGACCAAGCTCGAGTCCGACAAGGCGACCGTGACCGCCGCGATCGCGGCTGCGAACACCGAGCTCACGACGCTGCAGGGGCAGAAGACCACGCTGGAAGGCAAGATCACCCCGTTGCAGACCCAGCTGACCGCCGCGCAGAGCGAGCTGGCCGGGTTGACCACCCAGAAGGCCGGCGTCGTGGCGAGCCTCGCCACCAAGGAGGCCGAGCTGGCCGCCGCGAAGCTCAAGCTGGACAACCTGACCGCGACCGCGACGACTGCTCAGAACGCTGTGAACGCCCAGCTCAATGCGATCGACGCAGCAAGGGCGGAGCTGGCCGCAGTCGTCGCTCAGGGCGACGCCGCGCAAGCGGTTGTGGACGCTGCCGAGAAGAAGGTGGCGGACGCCCGCACCGAGCTGGTGAGGCTTGAGGGTGTCGCCAAGACCGCGGACACCAACGCCGCCGCAGCGACCGCTGCGGTCGTCACGGCGGAGGAGAACCTCCGCCTGGCCCAGCAGAGCGTGACCACCTTGACGCAGCAGATCGGCGCGATCGACGCCAGGCTCCCGGGGCTACAGACAGAAATCGCGGGTCTGCAGGGTGACATCACCACCAAGGACGCCGAGATCGCCGCGAAGCAGAAGGAGATCGCTGCCGCCACTGCGACGCCGGTCGCCGACGCAGCCGCGCTGCGGATCCAGCTCGCCGCCCTTGAGCTCGAGCTCAAGGAGCTGAAGGGCAACTCGGACAAGAAGAAGCAGGAGCTGAACGCCGCGATCACCGCCAAGAAGGCCGAGATCGCCGCCGCCGAGCTGGCAGCTGCCAACAAGACCGCGCTGATCAACGCTCTGAACGGTGACCTGACCAAGCTGCAGGGCCAGCTCGCGACGCTGAACTTGCAGCTGTCGGGCAAGCAGCAGGAGTCCAGCAACCTGCAGCAGCAGCTTCCTGGGCTGCAGACCAGCCTTGCCGGCGCCAACCAGCAGCTCACCAGCGCCACCACGGACCTGGCCGACGCCAAGACGGCGCAGACCGCCGCGAACACCGCGCTGACCAACGCCAACACCGCGGTGACCGCGCAGAAGGCCGAGATCAAGAGTCTGGAGGACCTGCTGGCGGCTGGAGAGGGCGATCTCGATGCGATCAAGGCGGACATCCTCCGCGAGCAGGGCGAGCTCAAGGCTCTTGAGGACGCTTTGCCGGGGCTGCAGGCCACACTCACTGCGGCGAACAACGCAGTGACCGCGCAGACCACCGAGGTCACCAGGGTCGACGGTGAGGTCAACAAGCTGGTCGCCAGCCTCGGAACGGTCAACACCGCGATCACCGCGGCGGAGAACACCATCCTGTCCCTGCAGAACCAGCTCACCCCGCTGCAGACCTCGCTGAACACGATCAACAAGACGATCAGCGACACGGAGGCGGCGCTCACCACCGCCAAGGCTGACCTGAGCGCTCTCGACGCCAAGATCGTCACCGAGTCCGCGACGCTGCGGACCCTGGAGAGCGCCAAGAAGGTCAACCGCGACGCCGTCGCCGCCCAGAAGGTCGTCCTCTCCGGTCTGCAGTCCCAGTACAAGACGGTCCTGGACCGCATCGCCGTCATCGACGGGACGATTGCCCTGGGCGGTTGCCTCGTCTGATTGATCGCAACACCCCGAAGCGCCCCAGGAGCCGACTCTCCTGGGGCGCTTCGCTGTCTGCCTGCGATGCACCACGGACCAGGCGCGCTCACGCGCCACGAGCTCTTGCACGACCTGCCCGAGGAACCGCAGCGTCAGCCCTGGCCCCTCTCGTGCGCCTAATAGCGCGTTGTAGCGTTCGGTGACCTCTCAAAGGCCGCAGGGTGCCGTCCTGGACGACCTGCAGTACAGGCCTCTACCGGGGCTCTCTCTATCCGGTCACAGGTCCTAGGAGTGTCAGTGTGCCGGCCCCGGCACCACGATGCCGTTCTCGTAGGCATACACCACGGCCTGGACGCGGTCCCGCAGATCGAGCTTCGTGAGGATGCGCCGCACGTGGGTTTTGATCGTCGCCTCCGACAGGAAGAACCGGCCGGCGAGCTCGGCGTTCGACAGTCCCTCCGCTATGGCCTCCAAGACCTCGCGCTCCCGCGGCGTCAACTCCACGAGCCGACGATCCGGCACCCTCGTCGAATGCGCGGACGGCAGGGAGCGGACGTAGGTCTCGAGCAGCCGCTGCGTGACGCGGGGTGCGACGACGGCGTCCCCGCTGGCCACCACCCTCACGGCATGGACCAACTCCTCGGGGGCCACATCCTTGAGCAGGAAGGCGGAAGCGCCCGCCTGGAGCCCCGCGAAGGCATATTCGTCGAGGTCGAACGTGGTGAGGATGATGATGCGGGCGCTCGAGCCTGAAGCGGTGATTTGGCGGGTGGCCTCGATACCGTCGCCCTGCGGCATCCTCACGTCCATCAGCACTACATCCGGCGCCAGCTCGGCGGCCAGCCGCACGGCCTCGCTGCCGGTCGATGCCTCTCCGGTGATCTCGAGGTCCGGCTCGCCCTCGAGGATGAGCCTGAAGCCCATCCTCAGGAGGGGCTGGTCGTCAGCGAGCAGAACCCTGATGGGTGTGCCCACCGTGCTGTGCTGCGTGGTCATCCTTCTCATTCCCCCGTTGGTTCCCCGCTCCGCCGTCGGCATCGGGGACTGTCAGTTGCACCTCGACGATCCAGCCACCCGAAGGGCGGACGCCGCACTCGACCTCGCCACCGTAGATGGCGGCCCGCTCACGCATGCCGGCGATGCCCTGACCGGATCCGAGCGACACCACCGGACCCATGACGCCCCGGCCGTCGTCGGCGACCCGCAGGGACACGGCGTGGCCTGCCCTGGCGATCGAGATGTCCACCAGCGTAACCCCCTTGCCGTACCTCAGGACGTTGGTGAGCGACTCCTGCAGGATCCGGTACACGGTCAGCTGGAAGGCTGGATCGTCCGGCAGCCTCGGGCCGCTCGTGGTCACTCTCAGAGGCAGTCCCGCCGCGCGGAAGCCGTCGAGGAGCTGGGTCAGCGAGCTCGACGCCGGTAATGGTTCGAGTGACCCGCCGGCGGCCTCCGCCCGGAGGACCCCGAGGACACGCCGCATGTCCGCGATGGCGGCGCGGCCCGTCCTGGAGAGTTCGCCGAGGACGGCGGAGGCGCGGTCCGGGTCGCGTTTCATGACGACGGCAGCGCCGTCGGAGAGCGCGACCATCACCGTCAGGGAGTGCGCGACGACGTCGTGCATCTCCCGCGCGATCCGGTTCCGTTCCCCCGCCGAGGCGAGCTCGGCGTTGCGGGCGGCCCACTCGCGCATCTCGCTTTCGTGCTCGCGGTCGCGGCGGACCGTCACCCCGACGCCGACTGCGACGGCCAGGAACATGACCACGAATCCGCTGAGCAGCCAGATCACCCCCGGCGTCTCCTCGTATGCCTCTGGTGGAATGAGGAACAGCGAGGCGACGGAGAGTGTCGACGCCGCAGCGGCCGCGAAGAGCGCCGTGCGCAGCGGGTAGGTCACGGCTACGGCGTAGAGCGCGAACATCGTCGCGATGCCGCTGCTGCCCGTGCCCTCCGTCAGGATGCTCATGGGGATGTCGAGGACGGCGACGACGGCCAGGACGAGGAGCGGATGGTCCCGGCGGAAGACGAGCGCCGTCGCGGAGATGACCACCCCTGTGAGGCCGAGCCATTTCCCCTGCTCCACGATGAGGATCACTGCGCTGGGTATGGCCAGGAACAGGAACGCGAGGATCACGACGATGTCCATTGCCCTCGGATGCCTACGGAAGAACCGCCGGATGGGGCCGAGCCGGCGGGCATTGAGCTCGGTGAAGGATACCGCGGCCGTTCTTTCCGCGGTGTCCTTCACCGAGGGCCTGTCAATCATCGGCCGGAGCAAGGAGCGTCGTCAGTGGCTTCGTCGCTACACGTCCCGCTTCTTCGCCGTGACGAGCGCTACCACCAGCAGGACGAGGGCCCATGCTCCCATCACCAGGCCACCCTCCCACTGGGTCAGCGCCTCATCTGCAGTCGTGACGGCGACCATCTGCGTTCCCGCGTCCGCGGGAAGGAAGCGTGCGGCGTCGGGGATCCAGTCGGCAAGACCCGAGATGAGCTGCACGATGATCGGCAGGACGAAGAAGATACCTACTGCGGTGACCACACCTCCGGCCGTATTGCGGAGCAGGATGCCGATGGACATCGAGATCACCGCTACGAGCGCGAGGAAGGTCCCGGTGTTGATGACGCTGGCGAAGACGCCGTCCTCGGTGAGCGCGAAATCGAGATTCTCGCTCTGCAGGATCAGCTGGGCGATCAGGTAGGACAGGAACGCACTCGCGAATCCGACGAGGAAGGCAACCACTGCGACGATGACGGCCTTCGCCAGGAGGGCCGGGGTGCGTTTCGGTACCGCGACCATCGTGGACTGGATCATCCCTGTGGCCCATTCGGAGGCGATCAGGACCACGGCGAGCGATGCGATGAGCAACTGTCCGAACACCAGCCCCGATGACGGCGTCGTCAACGCCTGGAAGGCGGCACTCCCCGGTCCTTCGGTGGGGGCCTGGAACTCGGCTGGCACGCTCGGGTCATTGATGGACTGCGCCATGATGGTCAGTGACCAGGCGAAGAGGGCCGCGAGCCCCACCATCACGACGACGGTGGAGGCGATCAGGATGACGGTCGAGGGGACGGTGGTGACCTTGATCCATTCGGACCTCAGGACACGTCCGAAGGTGACGCCGGAGCCGGTAGTGCTGGGCTGCCGCGGCCTCTGCTGGGCCGGGGCTGGTGAGATCGACGTGGCCATGGTCAGCGTCCTTCCACTGGTGCCGTGGTCTGGCCGACGGCAGGCAGGTCATGTGAGTGGTATTCGACTTCGGTCTGGGTGAGCTGCATGTAGGCATCCTCGAGGGAGACCTGGAGCGGCGTCAGTTCGTACACGAGGACGCGCTCGCGCAGGGCGACCTCCGCGATGCGGCGGGCATCGACACCGGTGATCTCGATCAGTTCCGGTTCCAGCACCTGTGAGGTGACTCCTTCTCCCGCGAGACTCCCGAGCAGATCCTGGGGGCGGTCGGCTCTTACCCTCACACGCGCCCTGCCCTGGCCGTCGATGATCGATTGGATGGGGGCGTCTGCGATGATCCGACCGCGGCCGATGACGATGAGGTGATCAGCCGTCAGCGCCATCTCCGACATGAGGTGCGAGGACAGGAAGACGGTACGACCCTCGGAGGCGAGTCCCCTGGCGAGGTGCCTCACCCACTGCACGCCCTCAGGATCAAGGCCGTTGACCGGCTCGTCGAGGATGACGGTGTGTGGATCGCCGAGGAGGGCTGCCGCGATGCCGAGTCGCTGACCCATTCCGAGCGAGAACCCACCGACCCTCTTCTTCGCGACGGGGCCGAGACCGGTGAGTTCGATGACCTCCTTGACGCGGCTGTTGGGGATGCCGTGCGTCGCCGCCATGGCCCGGAGGTGGTTGTAGGCGGAGCGCTTGGTATGCACGGCCTTGGCGTCCAGCAGCGCTCCCACCTCGCGGAGGGGCGCCCGGTGCTGCGCGTAGGGCCGACCATTGACCGTCACACGGCCGCCACTCGGAAGGTCGAGGCCCACGATCATGCGCATCGTGGTGGACTTGCCGGCTCCATTGGGGCCGAGGAACCCGGTCACCTTGCCCGGATGCACGGTGAAGGAGACGGCGTCGACGGCGGCCTTCGCGCCGTACCGCTTCGATAGGGCCTGTGCCTCGATCATGGGTGCTTCCTTCGACTGGTGGTGACACGGATCCCGCGTGCGCGGAGTCCCGGTACAACCCACAGTAGGCCTGGGGCCGGTGACGGGTCACCGGCCCCAGGGATGATCACGGACGGGAGGGGCGTACCTCTTTCGGACGACCACCCCGCATCACCGGGAGCTGATCGACGCGAACTTGCGCACGCAGAGGGGCACGAAGACGACCAGCATGAGGGCGGCGCCGATCAGGACCGTCAGGAGTGCGTTCTGCATCGGCCAGGCGTCAGGAACGGGAACCGTCCCCGTGTTCCCGAACAACTCCCTCACGGCCTGAACCAGTGCGGAGACCGGATTCCAGTTGGCGAACGTCTCCAGCGGACCCGGCAGATTCTGCGCCTGCACGAAGGCATTCGAGATGAACGTGAACGGGAACAGGATCATGAAGGACGCGTTGTTGATGACCTCCGGGGACTTCACCGACATCCCGAGCAGCGCCATCACCCAGCTGAACGAGTAGGAGAAGAGCAGCAGGAGGCCGATCCCCGCGAGTGCGCTGCCGACAGAGGTGTTGACTCGCCAGCCGACGAGAAGGCCGGTGCCCATCATGATGATCACCGAGAGCGTGTTGAGCACGAGGTCGCTGTTGGTTCGACCGACCAGGACAGCTGACGAACTCATGGGAAGCGTCCGGAAGCGGTCGATGATGCCGTCCTTGAGGTCCTGGGCCATCGCCGAACCCGAGAACGTCGATCCGAAGATCACGGTCTGGGCGAAGATTCCGGCCATCAGGTACTGCGTGTAGTTGCTGCCTTCCACCTGGATGGACCCGCCGTAGATCTGGCTGAAGAGCAGCACGAACATGATGGGCTGGAGGATCGCGAAGACCAGCATGTCCGGCGAGCGCTTGAGCTTGGTGAGGTTCCGCTTGGTGACGGTCCAGCCGTCGGAGAACCACATGGCGAGATCCGTCGGCGGTTCCAGCGGTGCCGGGCGGTGGGACCGGGGCTGCTGGTTCTCGGGCTGCCTACCCTCGGGTGCGATGACACTCATGCTGCCGCCTCCTTCTGGTGTGCTGTTTCGTCGGTGTCCTCGGTTCGGCGGCCCGTCAGCGTGAGGAAGACATCGTCGAGGCTGGGGCGCCGCATGCCGGCGTCGTGCAGGTCGATGCCGCTCTCGCCGAGGTCGGACAGGATGTACTGGAGTGCCCGCGGGCCGTCGATGACCGCGACCTCGATGCTGCGGCCGTCGTCCCCGATGACGGGTTCGCCGTCGCCGTGTCGGCCGAGGATCTGCCGCGCGGCAGGTGCGTCGGAGGCATCGACGAGGGACACCACCGCCCGGTGTCCACCGATCTGGGCCTTGAGCTGGTCCGCAGTCCCCTCGGCGATGGTCCTGCCGCCGTCGATCACCGCGATGTCGTCGGAGAGCTGGTCCGCTTCCTCGAGGTACTGCGTGGTGAGCAGCAGCGTGGTGCCGTCCCTCACAAGGTCCTTGATGATGCCCCACAGGGACAGCCGGCTCCGCGGATCCAATCCGGTGGTCGGCTCGTCCAGAAACAGGATCTTCGGGTGGTTGACGAGGGCTCCGGCTAGGTCGATCCGCCGCCGCATGCCGCCGGAGAAGCCCTTGACCGGCCGGTTGCCGGCTTCGGTCAGCTCGAACTGGTCGATGAGCTCCTGTGCACGGCGCTTCGATTCACGCGCGCCCAGGTGGTAGAGCCGCCCCACCATCTCGAGGTTCTCGAACCCCGTCAGGTTCTCGTCCACGGCCGAGTACTGCCCGGAGACGCCGATGATGCGGCGTGCGGCCTTCGGGTCCCGCAGGACGTCGATGCCGTTGATGTGCGCCGTGCCGGCCGTCGGCTGGATGAGGGTGGTCAGGATCTTGACCACGGTGGTCTTTCCAGCACCATTCGGCCCGAGCAGAGCCTTCACCGTTCCCTGGGGAACGGAGAGGTCCATGCCGTCCAGCGCGTGGACCGGCCCACTCTTCGATGGATATGTCTTCTTCAGACCTTCTGCCTCGATAATCGCCATGCCGAAAGGCTAGGACCGCAGGCAGGGCTTTCCTAGTGCCGTTGGTCAGAAGCTGTCCGCAATGGTGTGGCGGGAAGAGCGGCCCGCTCGCGAGCTGCCGGAGCCACCAGAAAGGACGCGAGGACCGCGATCCCGACGGCGAGCAACGCATTCCGGATACCGACGACATCGCCGAGGAAACCGATGAGGGGTGGACCTGCGAGGAATGCCGTGTAGCCGATGGTGGAGACGACGGAGACGCGCGCTGCCGCTCGCTCGGGCTCATCAGCGGCCGCCGACATCCCCATGGGGAAACCGAGGGCAGCACCCGCACCCCAGAGGATCGCTCCGAAGGCGGCGAGGGGCACGCCCGGCGCGGCCACGAACACCACGAGCCCCACGAGGGAGGTACCGAGGCTTGCCTGCAGCACCCGCACGCGACCGAAGCGGTCGATCAGTCCTCCGCCCACGAAGCGCAGCGCCGTCATCGCCGCGACGAACACGGCGAACATGATCGCGCCCGTGCTCTCGCTGGTGCCCAGTCCGTCGACGCTGGCCTTGGCGACCCAGTCGTTCGCAGCCCCCTCGGTCAGGGCGGCCCCGAGCACCACGAGGCCGATCAGCAGCGTGCGCGGCTCGCCCCACGCCCCGAACCCCCTGCCGCGGGCGCCGTCGTGCGCCGTCCCTGATCCGGCCGACGTCGCCTCGGGCAGGAAGTGGCGGGGCGTCCAGAAGGAGACGGTGAGGCTGAGGACGGCAACGGCGACGAGGTGCACCGAGAGACCCACACCCAGCGCGGACAGACCCGCCCCGACCAGCGCCCCCACGAAAGCCCCTCCGCTGAACGCGGCATGGAATCGCGGCATGATGGTCCGGCCGACCAGGCGCTCGACGTCGGCCCCCTCGATGTTCTGGCCCACGTCCCAGAGCGCTACCCCGCACCCGAACAGGAACAGGCCCACGGCCACCAGGGGCACCGACACGGCGGCCAGGCCCATCGCCACGGCACCTGCCGCAATGGCAGCAGCGGCCCCACCGATGCGGACGGTGCCGGCGGTGCCGAACCTCGCGGCGAGGATGCCGGCGAGGGGAAGGGACAGGACCGAACCGATGGCGCCCACGAGCAGGAGCGCGCCCGTCTGGCCCGAGCCCAGGCCGAGGGTGTTCGAGGCGGCGGGGATCCGTGCGGCCCAGCTCGCGAAAACGAGACCGTTCAGCCCGAAGATGGCGTAGGTGGCGAACATTGCGGCTCGGACGGCTGGCTTCACCTAAGCAACCGTAGGCGGACACGCCGCGGGCCACAAACGGGACGCTTCCACGGAACGCCCTGGTCCAGCTCCACCTGCAGCTCCTCGCCGGCCACCGTCACCGTCGCACTGATCAGCAGGGTCTGCGTATCCTCCGCGCGCTCCCACCGCGGCGGCTTGGTGCGGTCGAACTCCGTGTTGCGCTCGTACGAGAACGTGGCCTCGGCGTCAACGGACCTGAGACCGTACACGCCGGGCTCGTAGGACTCCTCGAACACGAAGGTGGGCTCCCTGTCGAGTGTCCAGCGAGGGCCCCTGACGTCCTCCGGATCGCCGAACATGAAGGACCGGTTGGGGCATCCTCCCGGGGCCGGCTCCGTGCTGGCTACGCATGCGGCCAGCCTCTCGGTGACCCTGGCGATCGCCTCGGACTCGGCTGCCGGCGTCGCTTCGGCCCGGAACAGGACGCCGCTCGGGGCGGAGTCGGCGTCCACCGACACCGTGATCCGCTGCTCGTCGCCGTAGGACTGGTAGGTGGACGGCGCGGGCGGCGAGACGACATAGTCCCCGGGAAGCGCCGGCAGGGCGACCGACCTCAGGCCGGCGTAGGGCCCGGTTCCGCCCGAGGGCAGTGCCACCTCCGCACCGTTCACGGTGACGGCCTGAAGGTCCTCGGCAACCACCATGCTGATGTCCCGGACTGGCTCGGGGCCGTCCAGTCGCCACTCGTCGAAGAGCAGCGCCGCCCTTCCGGTGCGCGTGAGGGTGAAGTCGACGCTCGTGGTCAACCCTCCCTGCACCACATCGGCCGTCACAGTGGCCGTGCCGTCGGTGGTGGAGACGTCCTGCACCTCGTAGCCGGAGAGGCGCCCCCCTGCCTCACCGTAGACGGCGTCGGACAGGAGTGCGTCCTCGTCCTCACCCACACCGCTGCTGATGAGGGTGCGGGACAGGTCGGCGTCCCCCGCCACAAGGGCATCGAGGTAGGCCTCGACCGGCCGGTGGGGCCCGAACGCAGAGGTATTGACGACGTTGACGGTGACGAATCCCGCGATCAGGACGATGAGGACACCGGCGCCACCGAGGGCGGTCGCCCTGACACGCCGGGCCTTCGAGGGAACCCTGAGTACATCCGCTGACACCGGTGCATCAGCTGATAGCCCTGTCGCGCCCGTCTCCATCGATCCCCCGTTCCGGTCGGCTCCGGCATCCGTCGACGCCGCCGTTCACTGTACAAGGACGCACTGCGCACAGCGGAAGGCGCGGCGCGTGGTAATTCCCGTCGAACTTATCCACCGATTGTGGATAACCCTGTGGGTAGCGTGTGGACGAGCGCAGTTCAGCGCGCCCGGGCCACCCTGCTCTCGTCCCAGACGGGTTCCTTCGTCTCATAGACCTTGCCGTCTGCGCCGAAGACGAGGAACCGGTCGAAGCTCCGTGCGAACCAGCGGTCGTGCGTCACGGCTATGACCGTTCCCTCGAACGCGTCGATGGCGTGCTCCAGTGCCTCCGCCGAGTGCAGGTCCAGGTTGTCCGTCGGCTCGTCGAGCAGCAGGAGCGTGGCGCCGGAGAGTTCCAGCAGCAGGATCTGCAGGCGGGCCTGCTGGCCCCCGGACAGCGAATCGTAGGATTGCTCGGCCTGCGGTGCCAGCCCGTAGCGGTCGAGTACGGCGGAGGCGGCCTCACGGCCCAGCCCCGACCGGTGCTCGTCACCGCGGTGGAGGATGTCGATGAGCGTGCGCCCGAGGAGGTCGGCGCGCGAGTGCGTCTGCGCAAAGAAGCCCGGCCGGATCCGCGCACCCAGCTTCACGGAGCCCTCGTGCGGAACCGGCGCGATATCGACGTCGGACACCGGCATGTGCTCCTTGTCCGGATCCGAGCCGCCACTGGCCAGCAACCGCAGGAAGTGGGACTTGCCGGAGCCGTTGGAGCCGAGCACCCCGACACGGTCCCCGAACCAGACCTCCGTGCTGAACGGCTTCATGAGGCCGGTCAGCTCGAGCTTCTGGGCCACGACGGCGCGCTTGGCGGTTCGTCCGCCCTGCAGCCGCATGGAGACGTTCTGCTCGAGGGGGATCGCTTCGGGCGGCCCTGCCTCGAGGAATTTCGCGAGCCGCGTCTGCGCGGCATGATACCTGTTGGCCATGTCGGAGCGGAACGCAGCCTTGTTCTTGTACATGTTGACGAGTTCCTTGAGCTTGAGGTGCTCCTCGTCCCAGCGCTTGCGCAGTTCCTCGAATCGCGCGTTCCGGTCCTCCCGCGCCTTCAGGTAGGTCTTGAACCCACCGCCGTGCGTCCACGACGACGCTCCGAGGGCCCCGGGCTCGAGGGTGACGATGCGCGTTGCCGCGTTGGCGAGGAGCTCGCGGTCGTGGCTGACGAAGAGCACGGATTTCTTCGAGTCGCGGAGCTTCGCCTCCAACCATCGCTTGCCGGGGACGTCGAGGTAGTTGTCCGGCTCGTCAAGGAGGAGGAGTTGGTCCGGACCGGAGAACAGGGCCTCCAGCACCAGCCGCTTCTGCTCACCGCCGGAGAGCGACGACGCTGCCCGGTACTGGGCCCGGTCGAAGGGGACGCCGAGCGCCGCCATGGTGACCTCGTCCCAGGTGGTCTCCAGCTCGTAGCCGCCTGCATCGCCCCAGTCGGCGATCGCCTGCGCGTATGCCATCTGCGTGGGCTCGTCGTCGGCTTCCATCATGGCCAGTTCTGCGGCATCGATCCTTGCCGCCGCCGCGGACAGGATCGGCGGGGCTGCGGTGACGAGCAGGTCGCGGACCGTGGTGTCATCGCGCACCTGTCCGACGAACTGCCGCATGATGCCCATGGTGCCGGAGTGGCTGACTGAGCCCTCGTCGGGCACCAGGTCACCGGAGACGATACGCAGGAGCGTGGTCTTGCCGGTGCCGTTCGGGCCGATCAGCGCCGTCTTGTGTCCGTCACCGACCTTGAAGGACACGCCGTTGAGCAGTTGCCTGCCGTCGGAAAGGAAGTAGTCGATGCCGGAGATGTCGAGGTGTGCCACCCCTCCAGTCTTCCATCCAGGAACGAGCCGGCTGCACGCGCGCCCGCACTCAGCGCTGGGCGTCGACCGGCATCATCCGGTAACCGACTCCACGCACGGTGCGGATGAACCGGGGGGCGGTCCGGTCCTCTCCGAGTTTCTTCCGCAGGTTCCGGATGTGGACCTCGACGAGGTGGTGGTCCTGGCTCCAGCCGTCTCCCCACACCCGGCTGAGCAGTGCTTCCCTCGTCCAGACGCGCTGGGAACCGGTCATGAGGGTCTCGAGGAGGTCGAACTCGATACGGGTCAGCGCGAGCTCCCGGCCGTCCAGGGTGACGACGCGTCCCTCGACGTCCATCAGGAGGCCGTCGTGGCGGAGCATCTCGTTGCCTGCGAATCGGCTCCCGACCTCGGGCACCGCCGTCGTACCTGCGGTCGGCTGTCCGCCCGTCATCGTGCCCGACGCCGCCGCCATCGCCGCGCCCGTGCGGGGACGGCGGAACATCGCCGACACCCGCGCCGAGAGCTCCCGTGGGCTGAAGGGCTTGCCAAGGAAGTCGTCCGCTCCGGTTTCGAGGCCGACCAGCCGGTCGATCTCGTCCTGCCGGGCGGTCACCATGACGATGTAGGCATCGCTCACCGCCCGGCACTGACGACACACCTCGACGCCGTCGAGGTCCGGAAGGTTGAGGTCGAGCGTGATCAGGTCGGGCTGGTGCTCCCGCACGGCCAGCAGGCCTTCGTGTCCGGAGGACGCCTCGACGATGGTGAAGCCGTTCATGCGCAGCGTGGTGCAGAGCAGTTCACGGATATCCGGATCGTCCTCGACGATCAGCGCCGTGCGCTGCTGCGGGGTAACGGACATGATCCAAGAATTTCATACATCGGTCCCGGGCAGGGCCAGGCGCGATACTTTTCCGGCTTCTCCAGAGGCCTGCCCGGCACCGTAGAATTCCCGGATGTCCTCCGCCAGCCTCTCCACCGCGCAGGTGAACGGGTTCACGGTCCGCGTGCACTCCACGCCGGGACCGGAGGACTCGTCGCCGCCCCGGGGTCCTTACGTCCTCGTCCACGGCCTCGGCATGACCCACCGCTATCTCGACCGGCTTCGCGGCGCACTGGCGGCTGACGCCGTCGTGCACTCCTTGGACCTGCCCGGCTTCGGTCGGGACCCGCAACCGCGCGTGCACCTCGGCGTGGAGGACCACGCAGCACTGATCATCGGGACGCTCGGCGTATTGGGCATCAGCTCCTGCACCCTGGTGGGGCACTCGATGGGTGTGCAATTCGTCACAGCTACCGCCCTTCAGGCACCCGCCGTCGTGGAGCGGATCGTTCTCATCGGGCCGGTCGTCGATCGGCTTCGACGCACCGTGATGCAGCAGGCGGTGTCGCTCGGGCAGGACACGTTTCGCGAGAGTGCATCCGCCAACCTGATCGTGTACACGGACTACGTGCGGACGGGACTCCGCTGGTACATGCGCCAGCTGGTACCCATGATGGAATACCCGCTGGAGCGTGCCGTCGAGCGCGTGGGCTGTCCGGTGCTGATCATCCGAGGCGGACGGGATCCGGTAGCGCGACGGCGGTGGTGCCGGGAACTCGCGGACCGTGCCCAGGACGGTGCCCTGGTCGAGATCGGGGGCCAGCCACACGTCGTGCAGCACTCTGCCGCGGGCGCTGTCGCGGCGGAGATCGCGGCCTTCAGCCGGCGGTCCACGAGGACCGGAGCGCGCCCCTTGACCCAAGCTTCGGACGGGTCGGCGGTAGAACTTGAAGATTGGGGCGCATAGTAGACGTACAACAGTTGGTTCCGTCCGTTGTTTCACCGATCAGCTGCAACGACACGACACCCGGCCGAGCTGGTAAGCAGTACCGGCCGGGTGTTCCAAGTCCTCTGGAGGAACATCGCATGTCCGAATTGGAAGAGTGGTCAACCAGCCGCCTGCTCACTACTGCCGCACGTCTCGTCGACCACGCGTGGAACGAGAGGCTGCTGAACATCGGAATCACTCACGCCGGTTACACGACGCTCGGTGTCCTCTCCCGCGAGGGCACGATGACGGGAGCAAAACTCGCTCTCGCGGTGCACGTCCAGGCGCAGACCATCGGCAAGACCATCGAGAAGCTCGAACGCCAGGGCTTCATCTCCCGCATCCGTGACAGCATCGATCGCCGGAGCCAGCGGATCACCATCAGCCCTGCCGGTACCCACGCCCTCGCTCAGGCCGAGGACATCGAGCGCACCCTGATGGTCGGAGAAGGCCTCGAGTCCTTCGAGCTGCGCAGCCTTCTGCACGGCATCGTCGGTGAACTCGCTCCGCAGCGGCAGAAGCCGACAGCCGCCATCGTCTGATCGACGGCCCCTGATCTTTCCGAACCACCGAGAACGGCGGTCCTTCTGGACGGCCGTTCTTATGTCACCCGACCCGCCCTACACAGAGGGGCTGCCAGCGGTGCGCCAATTCCTCCTTGACGTGCCCTGACCTGCTTGACAGGTTTGATCGATCAGTATGCTTAGTAGTCGATCGAGGGAACCTGGCGAGCAGACCTTCAAGTCCGACGTCCTCGCCAGTTCGGGGCTCGATGACAGGACGACGTCCCACGGCTACCTCCAGCGGGCCCAGGACCTCATGGCGGACGCGGTCGGAGTGGATATGACGTTCTTCTCCACCTGCGGCAGCTCGCTGGCCGTGAAGTCGGCCATCCTTGCCGTCACCCATGGCGAAGGCGAGATCCTGATCGGCCGCGATGCCCACAAGTCCATGGTGTCAGCGCTCGTGCTCGGCGGTCTGCAGCCCCGGTGGATCCGCCCGAGCTGGGACAACGAGCTGAAGCTCGCCCATCCGCCCACTCCCCGAGAGGTTGAGGCGATGTGGGAGAAATACCCTGATGCGTCAGCTGCGCTCATCGTGAGCCCGACGCCCTATGGGACCTGCGCCGACATCGAGGCGATCGCCAAAATCTGTCACGACCGCGGCAAGCCGCTGATCATCGACGAGGCGTGGGGGGCTCAGCTTCCTTTTCATTCCGACACCCCCACCTGGGCGATGTCCGCCGGTGCGGATGTCTGCGTCGTGAGCGTCCACAAGATGGGCACAGGCTTCGAGCAGGGCTCCGTCTTCCACTTCCAGGGAGATCTCGTGGACCCAATCCGGCTCGCGCACTGCGCGGACTTCCTCGCGACCACGAGCGCGAGCACCCTGATCTATGCGGCGATGGACGGCTGGCGACGCCAGATGGTCCAGGACGGGCACGACATGATCGACCGCGCCCTGGCCCTCACGCGCCGTGTCCGGGAACAGATCGAGGAACTGCCCGGCCTGCACGTGCTCGAGGAGGAGCTCACCTCCCACGAGGCCTCGAAGGATCTCGACATCATGCACATCCTGGTCGACGTGTCCGGCCTGCGGATCACCGGTTACCAGGCCCACGACTGGCTGCGGGAGAACTGCCGGCATTCCCGATGAGGGCGAACTGGATCTGGAGACCGTCATGCTGCCGCGCGATGCCTTCTTCGGACCGGTCGAGGATATCCCCGTGGAGGATTCGGTCGGCCGGATCGTCGCGGAACTCGCGACGCCGTATCCCCCGGGTGTCCCCGTCTTCCTGCCCGGCGAGCGCATCAACGAGGCCGCGGTGAGGTACCTGCGAAGCGGCGTCGAGGCCGGGATGGTGCTCCCCGACCCGGGCGACGCCTCCCTGAGGACCATCCGCGTGGTGAAGGAGTAGGCCGGGCGGGTCTTTGCTAGACAGTCTAACTAGGTGCCGTAAAATGTCCGGGTGAACGACGAACAGAACGAAGCTACGGCGATCGCTCGACTGCAGGACCTCATGCTCAGCAACGAGAGCGTGGACCAGTTCCTCGATGACCTCGCCAGCCTCTCCTCCCGGGTCCTGGGTGACTCGGTCGAGGTCCAGTGCGGGGTCACCTACCGCCACCGGAACCTGGCGACGACAGTGGCCTGCAGTAGCGACGAGGCGCGTGTTCTGGACGAGATCCAGTACGGCTTCGGCGACGGCCCCTGCCTGCACGCCATCAGCACGGGCAGCACCGTGGTTGTCGACGACGTCCGTACCGATGGCCGCTGGCCGGACTACTTCGAGGTGGTGGCCGGCCACGAGTTCTTCGCCATGATGGGCGTTCCCCTGGTCCTCGGACCCGATGGCGGGGCGGCGCTCAACTTCTATGCCGCGAAGCCACAGACCTTCACGAGCAGTGCCCAGGTACTCGCGGAAGGCTTCGCCCTACAGGCGGCCAAGGCGCTCCAGATGGTGCTCCGTGTGTCCAGGCACGCCAACACCTCGTCGAACCTGAAGGCGGCCATGGAGTCGAGGACGACCATCGACATCGCGATCGGCATCGTGATGGGCCAGAACCGCTGCACCCAGGCCGAGGCGTACACCATCCTCAACCGCGCCTCGAACGCCCAGAACGTGAAGGTGCGGGATATCGCCCAGCGGATCGTCGCCGGTATCTCCGCGGAACCGGCCCGGACGCATTTCTCCACCTGACCGGGAGGGCCCGCATCTTGATGGCTGGTGAAGCGGTTGGGGGACGTGGGGCGATCAGGGTGGGTATGAGCGCGGTGGGCTCCCTGAACCAGGAACCGCAGGTAACGCCCTTCCGCGAGGGCGTTACCTGCGCACTGGAGTTGTGCCGCTGGGTCAGCGGCTCTTGCCGTCGCCGGTCCTGCGTTCGAGGCTCCGGACGGCCGGTGGCACATCGCTGACGCCGGGTGCCGCACTGGTGCCGGGTGCCGCGCTGCGCGCCTCCGCCGCCACCAGACCGGCCGGCTTTTCGCCGCTGAACAGCCATTCGTCGAAGAGCGGGCTCAGTTCCTCGCCCGAGATTTCCTCGGCGAGGGTTATGAACTCGTCCGTGGACACGTTGCCGCCGGCGTTGAGTTGCGCCCACTCGCGCAGGATACGGAAGAAATCCTTCTCGCCGACCGCTTGCTGCAGCGCGTGCATGGTCATGGCGCCCCGGGCGTAGACCGCGTAGTCGAAGAGTGCGTCGGCCCCAGGATCGCCGATCCTGACGCTCCAGAACGGACTGTCAGCAGGAATCGAGGCAAAGGAATCAAAGATCTCCTGTACGGTTCCCAGGCCTTCGCGTTCACTCCACAGCCATTCGGTGAAAGTGGTGCTTCCCTCGTTGAGCCAGATATGCCGCCAGTCCTCAACGGAGACACTGTTGCCCACCCACTGGTGCGCCAGCTCGTGCACCACCACGGAATCGCCCAGTTGCTGGTTGGTGAAGAAATCCCTGGCGTAGATGGGCCGCGTCTGGTTCTCCAGAGCGAAGCCCAGCCCCCGGAAGTCGTCCACGATCCCGCCGGCGTCCCCGAACGGATACCGGCCGAAGTAGCCTTCGAGGAACTCGATGATCTCCGGCTGTCTGGCGAAGGAGGCCCGCACGTTCTCACCGATGCCCGGGGGAGAATCGGCCGTTACGATCCAGTCGTTCTCGTTGCCCGGGCTACCCGCAGGCGGACCGGGTACGGTCCACCCGTCCAGGGTATTGTCGTCGTCCTCGAAGGAGGTGCTGCCCTCGCCCGAGGAGACCACCACATCGTCGACGAACACGCCGGGGCGCGGAGTGATACCCACGTAGCTGATGGACACTTCGACGTTCTTGCCTGCGAAGCCGGCCAGGTCGACCGACCACTGTTCCCAGCCGTCGCTGGCACCGCTGGCAGCCCGCCATGCGCCGGAACTGCCCGCCGCCGTGCAACCGCCTGTACCGTTGTCCGTCTGATAATGCGTCAGGAACGGATGGAGTTCGTGCCACGCGGGGCAGACCGCGCCTGTCTCCTCAGAAGTGTGCCCGTTGGCATCGGGCAGGGTCGTCCAGTCGTCGGCACCGGCCGTACGGGCCTCCACGAAGACGAAGTCCCAGTTGGACTCGGTGTCACGGGTCAGCCAGAAGGACAGTTGCGCCCCGCCGGCCGGGACGGTGATGGTTCGGGTGAGCCGTTTGTAGGAATTGTCCGCTGCCTGGGACCAGGCGAAATCGGTGCCGGTCCGCGGTTCCGCCACCGGGTCGAAGAGGTCGGGGTCCAGCGCGTCGAGGTAGTTGATCCCCTCCACCTCGTACTGATCGAAGTCCCACTCCCCGACACTGGCCGTGGCGAGGTAGGACGCCATCGGTTCGCGCGCCTCCCAGGTCCAGGTCGTGAGGCCGTCCCGGGTCCGTTCGTCCCGCAGGCGCCCGTTGGCCACGACTTCGAGCCCTTCGGGAACGGTGATCCGGAAGGTGTAGGAGGCCTTGTCCAGCGGATGGTCATTGACCGGGAACCAGGTCGCTGCCACGTGCGGCTGCCCGATGACCAGGGAGCCGTCGTCGGTGTGGAAGAATCCGGATTGCCCGAACTGGTCGGTGAGGGGTTCCGGAACGCCGTCGTAGCGTACCTCGGTGATGAATCGACTGCCGTCCCTGATACCTCGTGGCGGAGTAACGGTGAGTTCGCCGGCGTCGTGCGTAAATTCGGCCGAACGGTCCTTGACCGTCACCTCGCGGACGGTCAGGCCCTCCAGGTCCAGGTTGAAGGCCGAGAGATCCTGTGTGGCTTCGGCGGTGATGGTCGCCGTCCCGCCCAGCACGTCGGTCAGCGGATCGTAGCTCAGATCCAACTCGTACTGTTCGACGTCGTAGCCGCCGTTGCCGTCGAGCGGAAAATAGGAATCACCCAGCCCGGGTGTCCCGGGCTGGAAATCATTGCCGCCCTGGGAGGACTCCTCCTGGGCCGATCCCGGGGATACTTCGGTGGCTGCGGCGGCGGGGGCCGGAAGTGCGGCCACGCACAACAGCAGCGCCGTTAGCGTTGCCGTGCGACGGCGCCCGCCGGCGGTATGGGGGACGGGTCCGGCGGCCGGGGGTTGAGGTGACATCGACAATTCCTGCTTTCCCAGGTGGAAGGTGCTGCCGCCCACGACCATGGAGCAGCTGTATCTCGCAGCTACCTTGGCGGCGGGCCCGGACGACCGAGGCGGGCGCCGAGGTTCCATTGCACCGCCGGTAGCGTTACCGCGGCGTTACTGCGCCGTTACCACCCGCATCTCCCACGACGAGGCGGCGAGCGGTCGCAGCCGGTCGCCGGGCGGTCGCCATCGCTGCGGACGGCAGCCGAGTCGATTCGAGCTGATACAGAGGTTGAAGGAGTCCAGGGAAATGAGCGGGGCGAAATAGTGCGAGGTCCCGTTGACACCGTCCAGCGGGGTGAGGATCGTAGTTCCTGCACACCCCATCGTTCCGACGAACCGGAATCAGGTTCCATGGGCAACTCCGACTATGGAGAATTCAGACTCCACCTTCTGCGGACCTGGATGCTCTACAGGCATGGAGTGATCGTTCACGTCGCTACACGCCAGCAGCGTCTTGTCGCTGCGCTCGCCGTGAAGGGCCCAAGCCTTCGAAGTCACCTCGTCGGTCTGCTGTGGCCGGAGTACCCCGACGCAAAGGCCCTGGAAAGTTTACGGGTCAGCATGCACCTGGTTTCCCGTCAGCTTCCGGGCCTGATCGTGAATGACGGCCCGATGCTGTCCCTGAGCGACCGGGTCGACGTGGATCTGCACACTGTCCGAGCGCGTCTTCGAGATTTCAGGAGCGTGACCTCAGAGGTATGTGCAGCCGCACTGTTGGGTGATCTGCGCGATGCAAGGCTATTACCCGGTTGGTATGACGACTGGGTCGTGTTCGAACAGGGCCGGTTACAGCAAGAGCGTCTTCGCGCCTTCACCGTCATCGCCAGGCAGTCCCTCGACCAAGGACACTGCGAAACCGCAGGCGCGGCCGCCGAGGCGGCTTTGGAGATCGAACCTCTGTATGAGGCGGCTGTCCGAATACTCATCGAGGGTCAGTTGCAGCACGGCAATCCTGCCGCAGCGCTTCGGAATTACCAGCGCTACCAGGAAAAACTTGAGGAAGACATGGGACTCCGACCTTCCGATTCACTCACTGAACTCGTCACTGGTGTCCTAGCCGGGCAAGCGCATGCAGCGAAGGAACGCCCAGCTCGAGCCAACACGTCCCGGCTCCGCGGAAAGCCACTGTTGAACCACACGTAGCACTCCCGTGGCACCGCCTGAGCGGTCGTCCTACCCAGCAGGACACTGCGTACAGGGATCTATGCGGGCGCCCCGGTCAGGCCTGACGCAGCCAGCTCCGCGAGGTCGTTGAAGCTGTAGACATGCAAACCCTCGTAGCCGGCGCCGTCCAGCGCGTCGACCAACGGCGCCGGATCGTAGGACGCAGACGAGAGCAGTTGCCGGACCACGGACCCGGTATTGGCACCTCCGGCGGAACGCTTGACGAAACCGAGGGACTGGCCCACCCCGATGTTCCCGGCCAGGCGCAGCAGTCGGCTCATGCGGACGGGGCCGGGAATTCCGGCCCATACGGGCAGGGTGACGCCGTCGCGCCGCAAGCGTGCGGGATAGGCCCTCAGTGTCTGCTGCGAAAAACAGAGCTGCGTGACGCACCAGGAGGCGAGCTCCTGCTTGGCACGGAGCGCCGTCGCCAACTCCTCGTCCCCGGTGGCCGGATGACCCTCCGGGTAGACGGCGATCCCCATGCCCAGCGCACCGGCGGACAGTTCCGCGATGTCCTCCATCAGCGCCCCGCTCCAGGCGTAGGGGCCCGCAGCCTCCGCAGCGTCGCCGCCGATGACGAAGACGTCGCTGATGCCGGCGTCCAGGCACTGGGCCACGTAGCGGCCCACGTCGGCACGGTTCCCTATCGAGCGCGCGGCCAGGTGCGGAATGACGGTGTACCCCGCATCGGCCAACTGCACCGCCACCTCGACGGCCTCGCGCGGCCCATGATGCGGCAGACACGTGACGGTGACGACGGCGGGAGCCGCAAGGTGGGTGCGCAGACGCTCGACGAGGTCCTTCCCGGGGATGACCTCGACCCGAACAGGCACGTCAATCACGGAGCGTCAGCACTCCACGACGTTCAGGGCCAGCCCACCCCGGGCGGTCTCCTTGTACTTGTCCATCATGTCCGCACCCGTATCACGCATCGTCTTGATGGCGACGTCGAGTGAGACGTGGTGCTGACCATCACCGCGGACGGCCATGCGAGCGGCGGTGATCGCCTTCATCGCACCGACTGCATTCCGCTCGATGCATGGGATCTGCACGAGTCCGCCCACGGGATCGCACGTCAGCCCGAGGTTGTGCTCGATCCCGATCTCCGCGGCGTTCTCGACCTGCTCGGGAGTGCCGCCTAGGACCTCGGCCAGCGCCCCTGCCGCCATGGCGCAGGCCGAGCCGACCTCACCCTGACAGCCGACCTCCGCACCGGAGATGGAGGCGTTCTTCTTGAACAACGAACCGATCGCCGTGGCCGCCAGGAGGAATCGCACGACGCCGTCGTCGTCGGCTCCCGGCACGAAGTCCACGTAGTACTTCAGGACTGCGGGGATGATGCCGGCGGCGCCGTTGGTCGGCGCGGTCACCACGCGTCCACCCGCAGCGTTCTCCTCATTGACTGCCAGTGCGAAGAGCGTCACCCACTCCATGGTGCCGAGACGGTCGTTCGGATCGTCGGCCTTCTCGAGCAGCTGCCGTTGGCGTTCGGCCCGGCGGCGCACGCTGAGGCCCCCGGGCAGGATTCCGCCGGTGGTGGTTCCCCTGCGGATGGTGTCCTGCATGACGGACCAGATGTCCAGCAGGCCCGCCCGCACCTCCTCCTCCGTGCGCCAGGACAAT
The DNA here is from genome assembly GCF_035985055.1 of Arthrobacter sp. PL16. Classification (NCBI taxonomy): domain Bacteria; kingdom Bacillati; phylum Actinomycetota; class Actinomycetes; order Micrococcales; family Micrococcaceae; genus Arthrobacter; species Arthrobacter sp. PL16. The sequence goes on along the minus strand of NZ_JAXCIC010000003.1, from coordinate 338,161 downwards.
TCGTTGGCGAGGACGACGTCGGAGAAGGACCAGCCGGTGGTCCGGCAGACGTCGAGCAGCTGATCCGCCGTGTCGAAGGGGTGGGACACCGGTACGGGCTTCAGGATCGCCGTCTCCGCACCGATCTGGTCCTCATCCAGCACGAAACCTCCGCCGACCGAGAAATATTCTCTGCTCCGCATGAGTTCACCTGTGGCTGTATATGCCGAGAAGCGCATGCCATTGGTGTGGTAGTCGAGGCGCTGCCGGCGGTGCAGCAGCACGTCCTTTTCGGGGTCGAGAGTGATGCGGTGCTCCGCAGCGAGGTTGAGGGAGCGGCTCTCGCCGATATGAGCCACCCGGGCATCGGCCGAGGTCGGATCGATAAGGTGCGGCTGGTCCCCCTCCAGACCGAGCAGCACAGCCTTCACCGTCCCGTGGCCGTGTCCGGTTACTCCGAGCGAACCGAAGAGGTCCACCTGGACGCGATGCACGTCGGCCAGCAGGCCGCCGGCCCGGAGCACCTCCGTGAAGAGGTAGGCCGCAGTCATCGGTCCGCCGGTGTGCGAGCTCGAGGGACCGATCCCGATCTTGAAGAGGTCGAACGCGCTGATCGTCACTTCGCGGGCCCGGCAAGCGTCTCGCGCCGGTAGAACGGCGTGGGGATCACCGTGAAGGGCTCGGGCCGGCCGCGGAGGTCCACGAGCACCTCGGTGCCGAGTGCGGCATGGGCGGACTCGACGTAGGCAAGAGCTACCGGGTAACCCAGCGTGGGGCTGGGGAGGCCCGACGTCACGGTGCCCACGGGCACGCCGTCCACGACGACGTCGTACCCGGCGCGCGCCGAGCGGCGGCCGACGGCGCGAAGGCCGACGAGTCGCCGCGTGGGCTCTACCGCCTTCAGCGGCTCGAGCACCGAGCGCCCGACGAAGTCGTCGGTCTTCTTGGTGCTGACCACGGGACCGAGGCCCGCCTCGAAGGGATTCGTCTCGAGGCCGAGTTCGTGCCCGTAGAGGGGCATACCGGCCTCCAGCCGGAGGGAATCGCGGGCCGCGAGGCCACACGGCAGGAGCCCGTGGACCTCGCCGGCCTGCAGGGCCGCATCCCACAGGCGCCCAGCGACGTCGCTGCCGAGAAAGACCTCGAAACCGTCCTCGCCCGTGTAGCCCGTGCGGGCCAGCAGCACGGGGAGTCCGGAAAGTTCCACCCGCACCGCGGCGTAGTACTTCAGTTCTCGGATGGTTCCAGCGTCTTCCGGACGCGCGAGGTCGAGGAGTACGGCCTCCGCGGCAGGCCCCTGCACGGCGACCAGCGCCGTGGCCTCGGACTGGTCCTCCACGACGGTGTCGAATCCGGCGGCCCGGACGCGCAGTTCCTCCGCGACCACGGGGGCGTTCGAGGCGTTGGGAACCACGAGGAAGGAGTCCTCGGCGAGCCGGTAGGTGATGAGGTCGTCGATCACCCCGCCCTCGGCGTTGCAGATCAGCGAATACTTGGCCTTGCCGACGGGGATGACCGCGAGGTTGCTCACCAGCGCGTAGTTGAGGAACGCCGCGGCCTCGGGACCGGAGACGAGGACCTCTCCCATGTGCGAGAGGTCGAAGAGGCCGGCGGCTTTCCGCACGGTGTGGTGTTCCTCCAGCTCGCTGCGGTACTTCAGGGGCATCTGCCAGCCGCCGAAGTCGGTGAAGGCCGCACCGTGCGCCTTGTGCCGGGTGTACAGGGAGGTGTGCTTGCTCTCTTCGCTCATGAAGGGCGTGATCCTAGTCTTCGAAGGCTTCGATGGGCGGGCAGGAGCAGACGAGGTTACGGTCGCCGTGGGCGCCGTCGATCCTGCGCACCGGAGGGAAATACTTGTCGTGGCGGAGCGAGCGCAGCGGGTAGGCGGCCAACTCGCGCGGGTAGGCCTGCGTCCACTCGTCACCAACGAGGAGTTGCGCGGTGTGCGGGGCCTGCCGCAGCGGGCTCTCCTCAATGGTGAAGTCGCCCGCGGCCACGCGGTCGATCTCACCCTTGATCGCGATCATCGCGGTGACGAAACGGTCCAGCTCCGCGAGGTCCTCCGACTCCGTGGGCTCCACCATGAGGGTTCCCGCGACGGGGAAGGACAGCGTGGGCGCATGGAAGCCGTAGTCGATGAGGCGCTTGGCCACGTCCTCGGCCGTGACGCCCGTGGCCGCGGTCAGAGGGCGCAGGTCGAGGATGCACTCGTGGGCTACCAGCCCCTGCACTCCCGTGTAGAGCACCGGGAAATGCTCGGTCAGGCGCGCGGCCACGTAATTGGCGGCGAGCAGGGCATGCGCCGTCGCGCTCGTGAGTCCCTCGGATCCCATGAGCGCGATGTACGCCCAGGAGATCGGCAGGACGCCGGCCGAGCCGTACATCGACCCGGAGACGGGTGTACCGCCCTCGGCCTCGGGTCCGCCGTCCGTGGCGACGTCGCGATTCGCGTCGCCCGGCAGGAACGGCGCCAGGTGCGCGGCGACGGCGACCGGGCCGACACCGGGTCCGCCGCCACCGTGCGGGATGCAGAACGTCTTGTGCAGGTTCAGGTGCGAGACGTCGCCACCGAACTCGCCGGGCTGGGCGAGACCCACGAGGGCGTTGAGGTTGGCGCCATCGATGTAGACCTGCCCGCCCGCCTCGTGGACCTTCTCACAGACCCAGCGCACGTCCTCCTCGAACACGCCATGGGTGGAAGGGTAGGTGATCATGATCGCCGAGAGATTCCCGGCGTGCTGCTCGATCTTGGCAAGCAGGTCGTCATGGTCGATGTTGCCGTTGGCTGCCGTGCCGACCACCACGACCTTCATGCCGGCGAGCACGGCCGAAGCCGCATTGGTGCCGTGCGCAGAGGACGGGATGAGGCAGACGGTGCGGTTCTCGTCACCGCGCGAGCGGTGGTATCCGCGGATGGCGAGGAGGCCCGCTAGCTCACCCTGGGACCCGGCGTTGGGCTGCAGGGACACGCGGTCGTAACCGGTGATCTCCGCCAGCCGTTCCTCGAGGTCGGTGATCAGCTCGCGCCAGCCCTCGGTCTGGCTCTCCGGCGCGTAGGGATGGATCGAGGCGAACTCGGGCCAGGAGATGGATTCCATCTCGACGGTGGCGTTGAGCTTCATGGTGCACGAGCCGAGCGGGATCATGGTGCGGTCCAGGGCGAGGTCCCTGTCGGAGAGCCTGCGAAGGTAGCGGAGCATCGCGGTCTCGGAGCGGTGCAGCGAGAAGACGGGGTGGGTCATGAATCCGGAGGTGCGGCGCAGTTGCTCCGGGATGTGCCCGCCGGGGGAGGCTGAGCCGTCGACCGTGCCTCCGAACACGGCGGCGACGGCCGCGACGTGGTCCGGCGTCGTCGTCTCGTCGCAGGAGATGCCGAGGTGGTCGGCGTCGATGCGGCGGAGGTTGTAGCCGGCGGCCTCGGCGGCGTCGGCGTAGTCCGCCGCCCTGCCGGGCACGCGGACCAGGAGGGTGTCGAAGAACGCGCCGTGCACAACGGTGGCCTTCGAGCCCTCGAGGGCGGCGGCGAGCTCGACGGCGCGCTGGTGGGTGGTGCGGGCGATCGCCTTCAGCCCCTCCGGCCCGTGGTAGACGCCGTACATCGAGGCGACGATGGCCAGCAGCGCCTGTGCGGTGCAGATATTGCTCGTGGCCTTCTCGCGGCGGATGTGCTGCTCGCGGGTCTGCAGGGCGAGGCGGTAGGCGGGGGCACCGTCGGCGTCTTTCGAGACCCCGACGAGGCGGCCGGGGAGCATGCGCTCGAGTCCCTTGCGCACGGCCATGTAGGCGGCGTGCGGACCACCGAAGAAGAGGGGCACGCCGAAGCGCTGGGCGGAGCCGACGGCGATGTCCGCGCCCTGCTCGCCCGGCGCGGTGATCAGCGTCAGGGCCAGGAGATCGGCTGCGACCGTGACGAGGGCGCCGCGCTCCTTGGCGGCGCTGATGACGGAGGCGTGGTCGCGCAACACTCCCGACGCGCCGGGCTGCTGCAGGACGACACCGTTGATGTCGCCGTCGGGCAGGCCCGCAGAGAGGTCCGCGACCTCGACGTCGAAGCCGAGGGCCTCGGCGCGGCCACGAACGACGGCGACGGTCTGCGGAAGCGCGTCGGCGTCGATGACGGTGCGGCCCTTGTTCTTGCCGGACCGGCGCATGAGGAGGACGGCCTCGGCGACGGCGGAAGCCTCGTCGAGCAGTGAGGCGTTGGCGATATCGAGGGCAGTGAGGTCCTGCACCATCGTCTGGAAGTTCAGGAGGGCCTCGAGGCGGCCCTGGGAGATCTCCGGCTGGTAGGGGGTGTAGGCCGTGTACCAGGCGGGCGACTCCAGGACGTTGCGACGGATGACCGGCGGTGTGACGGTGTCGAAGTAGCCCTGGCCGATCATCTGCACGGCGGTCCGGTTACGGCCGGCGATCCGGCGGAGCTGCGCCAGGACCTCGGTCTCGCTGAGGGCTCCGGGCAGGTTGAGCGCGCGGTCCAGGCGGATGCCGGCGGGGATGGCCATGTCCACGAGCTTGTCGAGGCTCGGGTAGCCGAGGACCTCCAGCATGTGCCCTGCATCCGATGACCGCGGGCCGATGTGGCGGTCGGCGAATGTCGATGCGGGGGCGGGTACTGTGCCGGATGCCGTGTCGGGTGAGGCGGTCATGGGAACTCCGTACGTCAGAAGGGGGCGCGGGCGCGCGCGTGCCTGGTCGGGTTCCTCCCCGCTCTGTAGGGAACCTGAGAGTTTCCGCAGGGCTCGTCGCCTGCTTGCACCGTCGGTGAGCGCCGGAGAAGTCTCGGGGCTGCTTTCCAGAGTTGCCTAGCCGCAGCGGTACTGGGCCTGAGAGATTCCTGGGGAGGATTTGCTCCTACGGCGCCTGCCGGTGTGTGAGTCAACGGCAAACTCTCCCGCTGCAGATCAAGGGCGTATTCAGTTGGGGGTTCAACGGCGTGAGCCGTCCCACAGCTTACCGCGCGGCGCGGAGGAGAGGCAAAGAGCGGGCCGCGATCTGCCGGGGGGTTCGTACCGAAAGGGGGCGTGCCGCTCTGCGCCCCGCACCGTCGCGGCGCTAGCGTAGGCGTGTACCCACCGAGCACCTGGAGCCCGATGTCGATGTTGCGTTACCGTCCGGTCGTCGCGGCCCTGGTCCTGCTGGCCGCCGTCGTGCTTCCTGCTCCGCCGGCCACCGCTGCGGGCGCCTCCTATGTAGCCCTCGGCGATTCCTACTCCTCGGGCACAGGGACGCGGGCCTACCTGGCCGACGGGACGAGCTGCCAGCGATCCGCCTACGCCTACCCGTCGCTGATCGCGAGCGCGAAGGGGTACGCGCTGAACCTGCGCGCGTGCTCGGGCGCCACCACCGCCGACGTCGTCGCGACCCAGCTCGAGGCGCTGACACCGACGACGTCGTATGTCTCCCTGAGCGTCGGCGGAAACGACGCATCGTTCGTCGCGGTGCTGACCGAGTGCGCGAAGCCGGCGTGGATGAGCGATTGCAACGCGGCGATCGATCGCGCCCAGGCCGTCATATCGGCCCAGCTGCCGGGAACCCTCGCGTCGCTGTACGCGCAGATCAGGACGCGCGCACCGCTGGCGTCCGTGACGGTCGCGGGCTACCCCCGGATCTTCAACGGGGAGGACTGCAACGCGGGCACGTGGTTCTCGCCCGGGGAGGAGGCCCGGCTGAACGCGACGGCCGACCTCCTCAACCGGACGGCTGCGGCCGCTGCCGCCACTGCGGGATTCACGTTCCGGACTCCGACGACGGCCTTCGCCGGCCACGCCGTGTGCGACGACGTCGAATGGCTGAATGGCCTTTCGCGGCCCGTCGCCGATTCCTACCACCCGAACCGGGCAGGACATGCCTCGGGGTATGTTCCGCTGATCGGTGCTTCCCTGACCGGGAGCCGGGTCAGCGTCACGCAGGAAACGCTGAGGTCCGCCGAGGACGCGGCGCCGGCCCTCGCCGAGCAGCAGGCGGAGCATGCAGCCCAGGACGCCCGGATCACCCCGAAGGAGTTCGCACTGCCGGATCTGAAGAGCCCTGCCGCATGGAAGGCCGCGTTGCGTGCCGGCGTGGACCTGGCGGACCCTGCGAGCATCGACAGGGCGGACCGGGCAGCCGAGACACGACAAAGAAGCACGCAGTAGGCAAGGCGCGGTCCTGGACTGCAAAAAGAAAGCACGCAGTAGGCAAGGCGCGGTCCCGGACTGCAAGGATGGGGGCCATGCGCGCCTTCCTCGGAACACTCCTGGAGTCTTTCGTGACGTCCGTCCTCATCTCGACTCCCCTCTCGTTCGTGCTCACCGCCTACAACGTGGGCATCACCGGGTCCTTCTGGAGCGCCTACATCCCGAACACGCTGATCGCGATCACGGTCGGCACCGTCCTGACCCCGATGATGGTGCGGGTCGCCCAGCGCATCACGCGCCGCGACCGGGGTCGAGCCCAGCGATGATTCCCGGCTCCGCGCCTCGTCCCATAGGCATCGGCCATCATCCGGCACAACGATCAAAGGGAGCATCATGACCGGGCAGACCAGCTTCGACCACGTCCTCGCGGCCTACACCGCAGCCGTCCTCGACCAGGACGCCGAGGCCCTCCTGGCCCTGTACGACGACGACGTCCGGGTTTTCGACCTGTGGTCCGAGTGGACCTACGAGGGCAAGGAATCCTGGCGGGGCGCGATCGGAGAGTGGTTCGGCTCGCTCGGGGAGCAGAAGGTCGGCGTCGGCTTCGACGACGTCCGCTCCTCCATGGCCGACGACCTCGCGAGCGTGCACGCCATCATCACCTACAGGGAGCTCGATGCTGCCGGAAACGAGGTGGGATCCATGCAGAACCGGTTGACCTGGGTCCTGCAGCGCCGGGGAGACGGATGGCTCATCGTGCACGAGCACACCTCGGCGCCGATCGACGGGGAGACGTCGAAGGTGATCCTCCGACGCTGAGTCTCCAGGAACCGGCACGAGCACGACCGGCGAGGCTCCGGACGTCAACGTCTCCCATGGTACGGCTCGGCCATGCAGGCAATACTGCAAAGGGCGCTTACTATACGAGGAGGCAGGTGTTGCCGTTCCATTGCCAAGGGCAATGATCAGGAGAGGTTGGGCGATGGATTCGCCGCGTAGGTTCGACACGATCAGGATCATCTTCAATCCGAACAGCACCGGGGACGCCCCGAAGCTTGCTGAGGAGCTCCACCATGAGCTGACAGCAGCACTTCCGGCCACGGATGTAACGCTGCGGCCCACGGAGCATGCCGGGCATGCGGTGGATCTGGCTCGCGAGGCGGCATCCGCCGGCAATGCGCTGATCGTCTCCGTCAGTGGGGATGGTGGGTACAACGAGGTCGTCAACGGCGTCATGGACAGCGGCAGCGAGGACGCCGTGTGTGCGGTCCTTGCTGCAGGCAATGCCAATGACCACAGCCGCGTCGTCGGGCGCAAACCCCTGGCCGAAGCCATCACCGAGGGCCACGTACGCCGGATCGACCTGCTGCGCATCAGCATGGGCCAACCGGATGCGACGGCGGTCTATGCGCACTCCTACATCGGCTTCGGCCTGACGCCGGTCATGGCGATCGATCTCGAAAAGGGCAGCAAGGGTGCGATCAAGGAGATGTTCTCCGTCGCGCGAACCTTCCGGAAGTTCAAACCCTTCGAGATCCGCCAGAGCGACGGAAAGCACCGCACCTTCGACAGCCTGGTGTTCGCGAACATCTCACAGATGGCGAAGTACGCGACCCTGAGCGAGGCCGGGGACCACCCCGCGGACGGGAAGTTCGAGGTCATCACGTTCCCCCATATGGCCAAGTGGCGGGTCCTGCTCACAGCCCTGCGCGCCACGACCAAGGGACTGGGTGACCAGCCGAGCTACGCGCAGTACCGGTTCTCGACGGTCAAACCCATGCCTTACCAGATCGACGGCGAAGTGAAATCCGTGGAAGCGAAGACGGATATCACGATCGACAGCGTGCCCCGGGTCCTGTCCATCATCGGCTGAACACCCATCGGGGAACGCCCCCACAACGAAGTACCAACCTCAATGACGCCTGGGCCTCACTGGCCATCAGCCGTTTCAGGACCTGAAGGGGACATTCCGCCGTGCACCGGCCGGCGTGATCGTTCCCTCCCCCACGAAGGACGATCATGACCGACACCGCGACCACTGGTGCACTGCCCGCCAGCCCGGACTCCCCCGCAGCTGCGCGTACCGTCCGTATTTCCAGGCCGAACGACGTCGTCGCCTCCTACTCGGTGCTGCTGAAGCAGGTCCGCAAGGAAGGCCTCCTGAACCGGCGCCGGCGCTTCTACATCGGCGTGTTCGCCCTCCTGGCCCTGACCATGGGCGCGGCGTGGACCGGCTTCGCCCTCCTGGGCGACACCTGGTACCAACTCCTCGTCGCAGCCGTCCTCGGCATCGCCCTCACCCAGGTCGCGTTCCTCGCCCACGAAGCCTCCCACCGCCAGATCTTCCACACCCGCACCGCCAACGACTGGTCCGGACGCGTCCTCGCCGCCGGCATCGTCGGCATCAGCTACGCCTGGTGGATGGACAAACACACCCGCCACCACAACGACCCCAACACCCGCGGCAAAGACCCCGACATCGAACTCGACACCATCAGCTTCCTCGAAGAAGACGCCGCCAAAGCCCGCGGCCTCCACGCCTGGATCACCCGCCGCCAGGGCTACCTCTTCTTCCCCCTGCTCACCCTCGAAGGCATCAACCTCCACGCCCGCTCCATCAGCACCCTCTTCGCCCGCCGCACCATCAAAGGACGCTGGATCGAACTCGCCCTCCTGGGCGCACGCTTCGGCGCCTATTTGGGCATCCTGTTCTGGTTCCTGCCCGTCGGCCTGGCGTTCGCGTTCCTCGGCGTGCAGCTGGCCGTGTTCGGGGTATACATGGGCGCCAGCTTCGCCCCCAACCACAAAGGCATGCCCCTGATCCCCAAGGACAGCACCCTGGACTTCTTCCAGAAACAGGTCCTCACCTCCCGCAACATCCGCGGCGGCACGTTCATCAACAACGCCTTCGGCGGCCTGAACTTCCAGATCGAACACCACCTCTTCCCCGACATGCCCCGCCCACACCTACGCCGGGCCGCGATCATCGTCCGCGAACACTGCGAACGCCTCCGCGTCCCCTACACCGAAGTCGGCGTCAAAGCCTCCTACAGCGCCGTCATCACCTACCTCAACCGCGTCGGACTCGCCGCACGCGACCCCTTCGACTGCCCCATCATCAACCAATACCGCCGACGCTAGACATACCGACACCGTCCGCTTCGCTTCCCCACTCGAGAGTGACCTGCACCCATGGCTTCCATACGTCTGAGCGGGTTCCTGCCTTTCCTCCTTCAGCGACGCACCAACCAGCCTGCCGACGATCCGACGAGCGCAGAACCCGTGCCCGTGTCCTATCGCGCCTCGACCACTGTCCGGACGACTCTTCGTCCAGGCAGCGGAGATCACCTCGACGTGTCGTATCGCCTGCATTCCTCACGCAGGGCGACCGACGGTGGACAACGACAGGTCTTCGTCCTGGTGCACGGCATCGGGATGTCGCACCGCTACTTCGCCCGCCTGCAGGCAGAGCTGCTCCCCTATGGCGACACCATCGTCCTTGACCTGCCCGGATTCGGGGGAACCCCCACACCGGCCAGGCAACTCGGCGTCGCGGACTACGCGGCTGTCATCGCAGGGGCGCTGGAGGACGCACGGCTCTCCTCGTGCGTCGTGATCGGGCACTCGATGGGCGCCCAGTTCGTCACCGAACTCGCGATCCAGCATCCCGAGCTCGTCTCGGCCGTGGTGCTCATAGGCCCGGTCACGGATACGTCCCATCCGTCCGCTGCCCGGAACGCCGGCGTCCTGGCACTGGACACCCTGCTGGAACGGCCGGTCACGAACCTCCTGGTCGGCGGGGCCTACCTGCGGTGCGGTATCCGCTGGTACCTGCAGGAGTTGCCCGTGATGCTGGGGTATCGACTGGATGAACGGATAACCCAGGTCACCCGGCCGGTGCTGATCCTGCGCGGCTCGCTGGATCCGATCGCCACCCGGACATGGTGCCGCAAGCTGGCCGGGGCGGCCCGGGACGGGAGTGTGGTAGAGGTGCGAGGCCAACCCCACGCCGCGCACCGCGCCGGCGCCCGCGACGTCACTGACGCCATCCTGCACCTGGTCGGCAGCCTCCCGGTCCGCCCATCCGTCACCGCCGGCGTCGACGGACATGCCCGGGCGGACCACGAGGAGCATCCCTCCCGCCGCACCCTCGCCGCTTCCTCATCGACGTCGACGGTCTCTGCCGAAGGATCGACGACGACACCGCGTCTCCCACGCTCGGGATCACCCTCGGACTGGCGGAGCATCACCGTCGGTGACCGCGAGTGCCGCGCGTACGTCATGAATGACCGGATCAGGGACCACGAAGCCCGGGGTGGAGGTCGCCCGTCGACGGACCGGATCCCGGTGTTCGTGCTGGTCCATGGGATCGGCATGTCCCACCGCTACTTCCTTCGATTAGGGCGGCAGCTTTCCCGTTATGGGACGGTCCTCGTGATCGACCTGCCCGGTTACGGTTGGACCGGTCGACCCGCCCACAGGGTCACCAACCCCGCAAGTGCCGAGCTCCTCGCTACTCTGCTCGACCATCTGGGCGTCTCCTCGAGCATCGTCGTCGGCCATTCCATGGGTGTCCAGACGGCAACGGAACTTGCTGTCCAGCGGCCGGACCTCGCATCCCGGCTCGTCCTCATCGGAGCGGCCGTCGACGTTCGACGACGAACCGTGCCCGAGCAGGCGCTCACGCTGGGGTTGAACTCGATCCTCGAGAAACCACTGCTGAACACGGTGCAGTTCCTCGATGTCCTGCGGTGCGGGCCCCGCTGGTACTTCGCGGAACTGGCGGTTGCCATGAGCTATCCCCTGGAGGAACGCCTACCCCTCGCAACCCAACCGGTTCTCGTGCTGCGCGGGTCCCGCGACCTGGTCGCAGGAGACCGTTGGTCGCGGAGCCTTGCGGATTCGTCACGCGACGGCACGCTCGTCGTCGTCGAAGGAGCTCCGCATGCCGTCCACCACAGTTCGGCCGCCGTCGTCGCGCGCCACATCATCGCGTTCATCACGAAGGCCGAGACCCGCATGCCGGCCGAGGTGTCGTCGCACTGATTCACCCGGTCCTGGTGGGGTTGTGCCGGTGTCGGTGCGGGTGGATCGAAGCCCTCCGTACCGTGCCCGACACTGCCGATCGCGTAGCGTCTCCCCTTCGATCGTCGGTCCATTTGCATGCGTATGCATGGAATAAGCCGGAGACGCGACCCGTTCTATCTGCAGGTCCGCAGTGGGCCTGATCGGCAAACACGGGAGTTGCACCATGGCGCGCGAACTGGAATTCGGACTGGACACCTTCGGGGACGTCACACGCGGCGAGGACGGTCGGCCCGTCTCCTATCCGCAGGTCATCCGGAACGTGATCGCCGAAGCCGTCCTCGCGGACGAGGTAGGCGTCGACTTCATCGGCGTGGGCGAACACCACCGGGACGACTTCTCCATTTCGGCTCCCGAGATCGTCCTCGCCGCCATCGCCGGACAGACGAAGCGCATTCGCATCGGCTCGGCCGTCACGGTGCTCAGTTCCGACGATCCGGTTCGCGTCTACCAGCGCTTCGCCACGCTCGACGCCGCCTCGAACGGCCGCGCCGAGGTGATCCTCGGCCGCGGATCCTTCACCGAGTCCTTCCCCCTCTTCGGTTACGAGCTCTCCGACTACGAGCGGCTCTTCGAAGAGAAACTCGACCTGTTCTCCGAGCTGATCAAGGAGGGTCCCGTGACGTGGTCCGGCAGCACGCGACCCGGACTGGAGCAGCACGAGGTCTACCCGAAGACAGACGGCGGACGCCTGAAGACATGGATCGGTGTCGGTGGAAGCCCTGAATCGGTGGTGCGTGCGGCACGCTACGGGATGCCCCTCATGCTCGCCATCATCGGTGGTGACCCCGCGCGCTTCGCGCCCTACGTCGACCTGTACCACCGGGCGCTGACGCAGCTCGGCCGGCCCACGCTTCCCATCGGTGTGCACTCCCCGGGGTACATCGCGGATTCGGACGAGCAGGCCCGTGAGGAGCTGTGGCCGGACAATCGCATCATGCGTGATCGTATCGGCCGCGAGCGCGGGTGGGGCCCCACGACAAGGGACGAGTTCGACCAGGAGGCCGACGCCGGCTCGCTGTACGTCGGTTCCCCGGAAACCGTCGCGAAGAAGATCGCGACGACAGTGCAGACCCTCGGTATCGACCGCTTCGACATGAAGTACAGCGCCGGCCCGCTGCCACATGAGAAGTTGATGCACAGCATCGAGCTCTACGGCACGAAGGTCATCCCGATGGTCCGGGAGATCCTCGCCTAGGTTCGGCTACGTCCCCGACCCGCCTTCGCCCTTTCTTCGGTTTTCTTTCGGCGTTCAGGCAGGGCCCCCTTGAAGGGTGTCGACCAGAGTGGACGTAAGGAGTCCACCGCTCCTTTTTTCTTCCCCGCCGGTTCCGGTCCGTCCACCGCAACCGGCGGGGAGCCTGGAGAAGTTCAGTCGAGGCTTGACGGCATCATCCGGTAGCCCACCCCGCGAACCGTGCGGATGAAGCGCGGGGCCTTCGTGTCCTCGCCAAGCTTCTTCCGCAGGTTCCGGATATGAACCTCGACGAGGTGCTGGTCGTTGACCCAGCCGTCCCCCCAAATACGCGAGAGCAGTGTCTCCCGCTGCCAGACCCGCCGCGGTACCGAGACGAGCGTGGCCAGGAGATCGAACTCGATCCGCGTCAGCGGCAGCTCGGTCCCGTCAAGCGTGGCGATCCGGCCCTCGGTGTCGATGGTGATGGTGCCGTGGACCAGGAGACCCTCTACCTGCTCCGCAATCGCGGGCGCCGCGGTCGCGGTGACGACCGACGCCGGGGACGCCTCGTCCGGGTCTGCGCCGAGCAGGGGCTGGGACACGTTGCGGACGGTACTCCTCGGGCGACGGAACATCGCGTTGACCCGCGCACCGACCTCCCGCGGACTGAAGGGCTTGACCACGAAGTCGTCCGCGCCGATCTCCAGGCCGATGAGGCGGTCGATCTCGTCCTTCCGGGCGGTGATCATGATGACGTAGGCGTCCGTCAGCGGCCGGATCTGGCGGCACACCTCCACACCGTCGATATCGGGGAGGTTGAGGTCCAGGGTCACGAGATCGGGCTGGTGTTCCCGCACGAGTGCAACTCCCTGCCGCCCGGTCTCCGCCTCGATGGTGGTGAACCCGTTCATGCCGAGGGTCATAACCAGAAGTTGCCGCACGTCGGCGTCGTCTTCGATGATGAGTGCAACACGCGCGTCGGGGTCGGAGGTCATAACTGACACACTGCCAGAAGATCGAACCGCGACCGAGCGCATCGGAGTCGTTCCTCCGATTTTTCGGTCGGCACCCCCGTCGAGGGCACCACGCGAGAGCCAGATGGCCTAGCCAAGGTGTGCGGACTTGCCCGACTGCGAGAACTCCTCCCTCGCGACCCTGATCATGAACCAGGAGATCGGCGAGGCGAGGGCGAGGGCCACGGCTGCGGCCAAGAACACGACGGAGTAGCCGTCCACGAGTGGCTGCAGTCCACCGGCGCTCCCTTCCACCGTGCCGGTACCCGCACCTACGGCGTAGAGGGCGGTGAAGACCGCGGTGCCGATGGATCCGCCGATCTGCTGCGTCGCCGTCACGGCGGCGCTGGCCACTCCCGAGTCCCGGGGTTCGATCCCGAGGAGGGCGACGTTCTGGAGGGGGACGAAGATGAACGCGAGGCCCACGCCCAGCAGGATCTGCCCGGGCAGCACCTCGAGCACGTAGGACCCGCCCACGGTGATGCGGCTGAGCAGCAGAAGTCCGGTCGCGGCGATCAACGGACCGACGGTCATGAGGACGCGGGGACCGACCCTGGGCAGGAGGCGCGACACCACGCCGGCACAGATGATGATGGCCGCCGTCATGGGTAGCGAAGCGAGTCCGGAGTGCAGCGGGCTCAGGCCGAGGACGATCTGGAAGTAGAGCGTCAGGTAGAGCAGTGCCCCGAGCAGTGCGGCGCCCACCGCGATCGACGAGAGGTAGGCGCCGGCCCGGGCCCGGTCCGTGATGATGCGCAGCGGTAGCAGTGGATGTGCCGCACGCGATTCCACGAGGATGAAGAGGGCCAGCAGGAGGACGCCGAGGGCCAGGAAGCCCAAGGTGTCCAGGCGGCTCCAGCCGGCCTCGGCACGCGAGAAGCCGTAGACCACGGAGGCGAGCCCGAGGCTCACGAGGACGGCACCCGGTATGTCGTAGCGGGTGCTACCCTCGGCCCGGCTCTCGCGGAGCAGGGGGATGCCGGCAGCAATGGCCACCACGGCGATGGGGACGTTCACGAGCAGGCACCAGTGCCAGCTGAAGTACTCCGTCAGGACTCCACCGAGCAGGAGGCCGACCGCTGCTCCACCACCGGCGATCGTTCCGTAGACCGCGAAGGCTCGTACCCGGTCGCGGCCTCCGGGGAACGTCACCGAGAGGATGGCGAGCGCTGCCGGAGCCAGCAGTGCGGCGAAGGCACCCTGAAGTCCGCGGGCGAGCAGGAGCAGTTCACCCGAGGTCGCGATGCCGCCCATGGCCGAGGCGAGGGCGAAGCCGCCCATGCCGACGAGGAAGGAGCGCTTCCTTCCCCAGAAGTCGGCGATCCGACCACCGAGGAGCAGGAGGGCGCCGAAGGTCAGGGCGTAGAGCGTGACGACCCAGCTGCGGTCGCTGTCGGACATTGCGAGCTCCAGCTGGGCCTGGGGCAGGGCGATGTTCACGATGGTTCCGTCGAGGACGACGGTGAGCTGCGCGAGCGCGACGATGGCGAGTACGAGCCATCGGTTGGCGGGCGCCTTGTCCTTGGCGGTGTCCAGAATGGACGGGTTGGCGGAACCCGAGGGTGGGGTGGTCATGGATCTCCTCAGAAGTGGTGTCGGATCGAGGGTATGGTCCACGTCGGGCGGAAGTCAAACGAACTAGTTCGTTTGGGTATACTCGAGGGATGCACTCGACGACGGACGTAAGGTCACGCATCCTTTCGGCTGCCCGGACCGAGTTCGCGTCCTCCGGGCTGGCGGGTGCGAGGATCGATCGCATCGCGAAGGCGGCGAGCGCCAGCAAGGAACGCCTCTACGCGCACTTCACCGACAAGTCGGCGCTCTTCCAGGCCGTCCTCGATGTCAATGCAGCCGAGTTCCACCAGGCCGTCGTACTCGATCCAGGAGATGTGCCCGCTTTCGTTGGTGCGGCCTTCGACCACACGCACGATCATCCCGACATCCTTCGGATGCTGACGTGGGCGCGGCTCGAGGGCGTCCAGTACGACCTGCCATCGGGGTCCGCGCCAGACAGCAAGCTTTCGGCGCTGAGGGAAGCACAGGAACGCGGACTCGTGGACACGTCGTGGGCCCCCGAAGAGCTCCTGCCCCTGCTGTTCGGAGTCGCGCAGGCGTGGGTCCAGGCTCCCCTGGTGGCACGCTGGAATGCACCCGGGACTCCTCTTGCCGCACACCGCGCCTCCGCGGTGGAGGCGGCACGCCGGATCATCCGATCCGAACCCTGACCCGAGGTCGCCCTGCCCATTGCACTCGACGTGGAGTCGACCGGGGTCCCGGCAACCGCAGGATGGTCCGACCCGGGCCTCAGGACTCGAAGAGCCGGGCCCCTACATAGCTACCCTCGGACACTCCGCCGGGCACCGCGAAGATCGCCGACCCTACGTGCCGGAGGTATTCGTTGAGAAGATCGGATCCCGCGAGGCGCGTCTGCACCGGGATGAAGGACCGCTCGGGATCCCGCTGGAAGCAGATGAAGAACAGGCCGGCGTCGAGACGCCCGAGGTCGTCGTTACCGTCCACGAAGTTGTAGCCGCGGCGCAGCATCCGGGCTCCGCCATTGCTGTCGGGATGCGCCAGCCGGACGTGCGAGTGCTCTGCGATGATCGGTTGGCCGCCGCTGCCCGGCATCGAGAAGTCGGGGGCCGTGAATTCGTCGCCGCCCGAGAGGGGCGCCCCCGCACCCTTGGTCCGGCCGATCGAGCGCTCCTGCTCGGAGAGGCGCGTGCGGTCCCAGGGCTCGACGTTCATGCGGACCTTACGCGAGACGAGGTAGGAGCCGGCCACCATCCACGCCTGGTCGTCCTTCTCGTCCACCCAGACGTGCTCGTCGGCGGCAGCCGGATCCTCGGCCTTCACATTGGCGGTGCCGTCCTTGAAGCCGAAAAGGTTGCGGGGCGTCACCTGGGAAGTGCTGGTACTGGACGTACGGCCGAATCCGAGCTGCGAGTACCGAAGGGATGCGCGCCCGAAGGCGATGCGTGAGAGGTTGCGGATGGCATGGACGGCCACCTGCGGATCGTCTGCGCATGCCTGGATGCAGAGGTCTCCGCCGCTGATGCGCTCCTCCAGCATGTCGCCGGAGAACCTGGGCAGCTCGACGAGGGCGCGGGGCCGCTTTCCGGCGAGGCGGAAGCGGTCGGTGCCGTCGGCCGACATGAAGAGCGTGGGACCGAACCCGAAAGTGACGGTGAGGCCGGTCGGGCCGAGGTCCATGGCTTCCCCTGTATCCTCCGGCGGTGCCTCGTACGGACCGGCATCGGGGGCGAACTCGCCCGCACTCCCGCCCTGGCTCATGCGGGCGGCAGCGACGGTCCAGTCCTGCAGGAGGCTGATGAGCTCCTCGCGGGACACGTCGTCGACGTCGAACACGGCGAAGTGCAGGCGATCCTGTGCCGGTGTGGTGATACCGGCCTGGTGCTCACCGTAGAACGGGTACTTCAGCGCGGCGGGGTCGGTAGGGCTCGTCGTCGCCTCCGGGGCGGCCCGTTCCGCCGCCACGCCCGCGCCCACCCCCGCCGCGGCGCTGACCCCGGCAAGGGACAGCGCTCTGCGGCGCGAGATCCGGAAGGTGCGCGCCATGATCCCTAGCCCAGCAACGCCGCGGTGATACGCGACAGGGGTTCACTGAGGGCGTTGACGCGGTCCGACAGCGCCTTCACATCATCCTGGGACAGATCGCCGTAGGAGACGTAGGCGATGTCGCGCTGCGCTGCGCCGGGTGCGCTCGTGCGGTGCTCGTCCAACTCTGCCGAGAGGGCGGTGAAGTCCTCCTCGAGTGTCGTGACGAGCTCGGGATCCTTCGCCTCCAGCAGGTCGCGCAGACCGTCGACGAGCACGCGGGCGCCCTCGACGTTGCCTTGGAAGTCCCAGAGATCGGTCCCCGACCAGATCTCCTCCTCACCGGTGACCTTCCCGTTGGCTACCTCGTCCATGAGGGCGATCGCCCCGTTCGCCAGCTGGTCCAAGGAGAGCTCGATACCCTGGATGCTCGAGTGCAGGGTGGTCGTGTCCTCGGCGAGCTGCGCCGCGACGGCGTCGCGCTCGGCTTGGGTCAGTGGGGTGTAGGGCGCATCCGCCGGGGGCCAGAGGTCCTTCTCGATGCGGTGCCAGCCGGTCCACTCCTCGCCCTCGGCGAGGTCGGCTTCACGATTGTCCAGCTTCGGGTCGAGGTCGCCGAAGCTCTCCGCGACGGGTTCCACGCGCTCGAAATGCATGCGGGTGGTCGGGTACAGGCGGCGGGCCTCGTCGTCGTTCCCTGCCACGTAGGCCGCTGCGAAGTCCTCAGTGCCCGTGAGCAGCTGGTCCACCTGGTCCTTGACATAGGCCATGTAGTTGGTGACGGCCGCGTCCATCTGCGCCTGCTCGTCACCGGAGGGCTCGACGGCGGTACCGGAGTCCGTCACGGTGAACGCCGCACGCCCTACGCCATCACCGACCATGCCGGGCTTGCACACCGTGTAGTAGGAGCCGGGCTTGGCATTGACCACGAGGTTGCGGCTGATGCCCGGGCCGATGTTCTCGACCTCCGACACGATCCGCAGGCCGTCCTCGGCGAGCAGGTAGAACTCCGCCACCTCGCTCCCGGCGTTGCTGATGGCGAAGGTGAGGGGGCCGCTCTCCGCGGTAGTGGCGGAGACCGCGCACTCCTCGGCGGTACTCGTGACGGTCAGTCCATCCGACGCGCCGTCGGGCGTCTCCGCCGAACTGTTCGGGGTGCAGGCGGTGGCAAAGAGGATGCCGCAGGCGGCTGCGGCGGCAGCGGGCTTCGACAGTCGGGCGATGGTCACTTGACTCCTTGGGGAACGGGGGACTGCACGAGGGCGGGAGCGGGCGTGCGACGCACGCTCTGCCGGATGAAGAGGGTCATGGTGGGGATGGTGTACAGCAGCCACGCGACGCCTTCCAGCCAGGTGGTTGCGGGCGAGAAGTTGACCGTCCCCTTGAGCAGCGTGCCGTACCAGCTCGACGGCGGGACAGCGGCGCTGACGTCGAACAGGAGGGCGTTCAGGCCCGGCAGGATGCCCGCTTCCTGGAGGTCGTGGATGCCGTAGGAGAGCACGCCGGCCGCCACGATGATCAGCATGCCGCCGGTCCATGTGAAGAATGCGGAGAGGTTGATGCGCAGCATCCCCCGGTAGAACATCCAGCCGAGCACGACGGCGGAGGCGAGTCCCAGCGAGGCGCCGAGAATGGGTTGCGTCGTCTGGCCCGTGGCCTGGACCGCCGACCAGATGAAGAGCGCGGTCTCGAGGCCTTCACGCCCGACGGCGAGGAACGCGACGACGACGAGGCCCTTTCCCCCGGCGGCGAGGTGTCGGTCCACCTGGCCGTGGAGTTGGCCCCGCATGTCCTTCGCGGTCCGCGCCATCCAGAACACCATCCAGGTGACCAGGCCGACGGCGATGATGGACAGCGAGCCGCCGATGGCCTCCTGCGCCTCGAAGGTCAGCCCGTGGGTACCGTACGTGAGCAGTGCGCCGAAACCGAGCGAGAGCCCCGCCGCGAGCGACACCCCGAGCCAGATACCCGGCAGCAGGTCCTTCCGCTGCATCTTGACGAGGTACGCAACGAGGATGACCACCACGAGGGCGGCCTCGAGCCCCTCGCGCAGGCCGATCAGGTAGTTGGCGAACATGGTTGGCTCTCTTGCCGGGAATGGACCCTGCCAGCAGGGTAAGGCAAGCATAACCTAACAGAACTCGCTGATCAGGGGCAGCGATCTCCGCTAGGGCCGCAGCATCAGCGACGTGATGGGCTTCGCCGCAGCTCGAGGCGTTCACGGAGACGCAGTGGGTAACGATGCAGGGGGAGATCGCGCCGTACCCGTTCTGACCGACGGGCTCCTCAGAGGCCGAGCGCCGGGACGGACAGGCCGAACTCGCGCCTGAGGGCGAGCTTCGCCGCGTTGAGCCCGGCCATGCCGTGCACTCCTGGCCCGGGCGGTGTCGATTGCGAGCACAGGTACACCCCCTTGATGGGAGTCGCCCAGGGCTGCAGCGAGGGCACCGGCCGCGCGACGATCTGCCGCAGGTTCACCGCCCCGCTACTGAAATCCCCGCCCACATAGTTCGCGTTGTACACCTCGAGCTCGCTCGCCGTCGTCGTGTGGCTGCGGACGACGACGTCGCGGAACCCGGGCGCGAACCGCTCGACCTGCGCGGTGACGGCCTCTGCCATGTCCCGCGTGGAACCGCGCGGTACGTGGCAGTAGGTCCATAACGTGTGCCGGCCGTCCGGCGCGCGCGTCGGATCGAACGACGACGGCTGGGACAGGAGCACGTACGGGCTGTCCGGATGCTCGCCCTGGTTGACCTGCTTCTCGCCGGCGGCGATCTCCTCGCGGGTCCCCCCGAGGTGAGCCGTCCCGGCCCTGTGGAGTTCGGGGTGTGTCCATGGCACCGGACCTGACAGGATGAAGTCCACCTTGCAGGCCGCGTTGCCGTACGTGAATGCCGAAAGGGCCTTCTCGTACGCCGAGGGCAGACGCCCGCGGGACATCGCCTGGAACGTCTTGGGCGCTACGTCGAGGAGAACCACGCGCGCGTCCGACACCTCGGCCAGGGTCTCGATCCTGCTGTTGGTGATGATCTCGCCGCGGTGCCGCCGGATGTCCAGGGCGAGGGCCTCCGCGATGGACTGCGATCCGCCTACCGGGATGGGCCAGCCCACGGTGTGCGCCAGGAGGTTGAGCACCAGTCCCGCCCCAGCCCCCGTCAGGGAGGGTAGCGTTCCCACCGGGTGGGCCATGACGCCTGTCACGAGGGCCTTGGCCTCATCGGTGCGGAAGCGACGGTTCCAGGTCGGCAGTCCCTGGTCGAGGACCGCCAGCCCGAAGCGGAGCGCGGCCTCCGGCCGCCTCGGGATGCGGATGACATGGTTGAGCGTGAACGCGAGGATCCCCTCCTCGCGATCACTCAGTGGCTGCAGCAGTCGGCGATAAGCCTCGCCGTCAGCACCGAGCCCGGCCACCGTCTGCTCCATGCTCCGGTAGGCCACTCCGGCCCGGCCGCCGTCGAGCGGGTGGGCGAAGGACACCTCGGGGACGGCGAATCCGATGCGGCGGCTCAGCTGGAAGGCGCGGAAGAAAGGGGACGCCAGTGCCATCGGGTGGACTGCGGAGCAGAAATCATGGAGGTGGTCGCGATCCATGAGCTCGATGGATCGCGAGCCGCCACCGATGGTGGGAGCAGCCTCGTGCACCCTGACGGACAATCCGGCTCGTGCCATGACGACGCCGGCCGCGAGTCCGTTCGGCCCGGAACCGACGATCTCCACATCGACCATGGGATTTCCTCTCCTGAAGCAGCGGGGTGTCTCCCCACCCGGACTACATTTCTGCGGCGGTCGGGCTGACGCGTCCGCTTCCTGATCTCCGTACCAGACCGGACGCGCGCCGGACGATACCTCCTGCAGCGGCAGGAGCTGCCCGCCGTGCGGCCAGCAGGGCCGAGACTGCGCGATAGCGGACAGGACTCAGCGGGATGTCATAGGTGGTGGGCACCACCACGACATTTTTCGAGAAGTTCCGCTTGAAGGTGGTGACGTTCGCGAGCGACGGGTAGTTCGCGCTCTCGATGCCCGTCAGGCCACAGGCGGTGTTGCCCGCGGCCTTCAACGTCCGGAACGCCTCCCACAGCAACAGGTACGGGGCGAAGGTGCTGCGGGCCGCGTGGGTGCTGCCCGCGAAATAGTAGACCGCGTAGCCGCGGTATTCCGTGGTGATGAGCCAGCTCAGGGGAATGCCGTCGCGATAGGCGACGAGAAGGCGCAGGTGGTCACCCAGCACGGCCAGCAGCGTCTCGTAGTAGGACGAGTCGAACGACTGGAAGCCGTCGCGCTCCGCGGTCTCCTGCATGATGGGGAACAACTCGCGCGCGAAGACGTTCTTCCATTCCTCTCGAGGAATGTGTTCGATGGTGACTCCGTTGCGCTGCGCCCTGCGGATGCTGTTGCGTGCATTGGGGCGAAAACTCTTGAGGAGTCCGGCTTCCGACGGCGTGAGGTCGACCACGATCTCACGCTCGTACCAGCCGTGCTCGATCGGACCCGTAGCCGGAGCCTGGAGTGTTGCGACCTGCATCCTCACGTACAGCGGATGCGCGGTCGGATGGTTGCGGAACTGCTCTCGCACCGTCTCCATCAGCACGCGCTCGGCAGCCGGCGTCCGCTGGGCGAACCACACGGGTCCGTTGACGACGACGACGGATTCCCTGGAGCGGCGCACGACGTGGACGTAACTGGCAGTCGCTACGAGTGCCCCTGCCACGTCCCTGTATTCCCAGATCCCGAGCGGCGAGCGGCCCAGTGCGCGCTCGAACTCCACCCAGTCGGGCGTCTGTTCGAGGGGTATCACGACGTCGGGATGTGTGGCGGCGATCGCGTCGAAAGCGCTCCTGTCGAGCGTGCTGGCGGTCAGGGATGGTGCAGTCACTGAGGTCTTCCGGTGGAGGTTCATCTGGGGCCTGGTCGACGGGCGCCCTGGTGGCCGGCCATTCGTACCCAGGGGTACTGGCTCGGCCGGGCGATCCGCGCGGTCCGGCCAGCCTATCGGAGCAGAACGGCGACGTCCGGTCACCGCTCGCCGAGGGGTCCTGCTCGCACGGCCTTGCGCGGACGGAGGCGGGAGTGCAGTGTGAATCGGTCCGGTGCGTCATCGAACGGTCCGCTGTGCGGATCATCGATGCCGATGCGCCGCACCAGGTCCTGCCGCGGAGCCAAGATCTCCGAGACTACGACGGCCATGATGTATGCCGTTCCTAGAATATGTGCTACGACCGCCCAGGCATATACGCCCAGCCCGAGGTTGTGCTCCGGG
This sequence comes from Arthrobacter sp. PL16, assembly GCF_035985055.1. NCBI lineage: Bacteria > Bacillati > Actinomycetota > Actinomycetes > Micrococcales > Micrococcaceae > Arthrobacter > Arthrobacter sp. PL16. The sequence continues at coordinate 315,976 of NZ_JAXCIC010000003.1, read as the reverse complement.
GCTCCTCCACTCGTCATACCGCCCAGGTACAGCCAGACCGCCCACCAGTGGAGTACCTCGCCGAGTTGCCATACGAACACCACCCGCCATCGGGGCACAGCCAGGGCCACCAGGGGTACGAGCCATAGGGCGTACTGCGGAGAATAGACCTTGTTGCACAGGATGAACGCCCCCACGATCAGCAGGGCGAGCTGTGCAAAGCGCGGCCGACGCTCCGCACGCAGGGTGAGGACCGCGACGCCGGCACATGCGAGCCCGAAGATCCCGACGGCGCCGATGTTGACCGCGGCGGGCGACAGCGCCGCGACGTCGGCCTGGCGTGCCAGTGCGTTGTAGACATACCACCCCGAGGAAAAACCCGCGTCGCGCGTTTTCGAGAACGTGAGGAAGTAGCCCCAGCCCTCGGGGTCCCGCAGGAGGAACGGCACATTGACCACGAGCCAGGCGCCCGCGGTGCCCGCGAGCGCCGCGAGGAACGGCCGGTACCGCCCCGAGCGGAGGGAGAGGACCAGCACCGCTCCCAGGAGCAGCACCGGATAGAGCTTCACCGCCGTGCCCAGACCCCAGAGAATGCCCGCAAGGACCGGGCGGTCGCGGGCGAAAGCCAGCATCCCAGCCGTCGCGAGGAGCACGGCCCACAGGTCCCAGTTGATGCTCCCGGACAGGATGATCACCGGGGCCGTCGCGACGATGGCCGCGTCCCAGGGCCTGCGACTTGCGAGGCGCAGGGTCACCAGCACGGTCAGAAGCCAGACCCCGGCGACGAGCACCATGTTCAGGTCGAAGAAGAGCAGCGCTTTGGATTGGATCTCTGCACCACCGGCGACGGCGTCGACGATGAACGCGGTGGCGGACGCCAGCAGGCCGAGCAGCACGGGGTACTCGAAGAGCGCACCGGGTGTGATGAACGGCAGGACGCCCTCACCGAGCCCCCGGCTCTGGTAGAGCTCCGGCCAGTCGGAGTAGCACGCGCGGTAGAAGTGGTCCGGCGAGGACCACCCGCCGACCCTGCAGGGGTTCTTGGCGACGGCGGCGAGCACCGCCGAGCAGACGGTGAAAAGGATCAGGACGCGCTGCAGGGTGAACCAGCGCGCGGAGACGCGTCCCGGGTCCGCATGGCGCCCGAGGGGGCCGCCGATCCCCTCCACCAGGGGCCGGAGGAAGGCGTCGGACCGACTCGGGATGCTGATGCGGTAGGGCCCGCGCCCGCCCGTCCCGGAAGTCATGCACCGAGCCTAGCGGCCCGGCCGCGGCGTACTTCCGCTGCTGACCCGGTTGACGGGCGGAACCGGAGGAAGGCAAGGAATGGGGGTGCATACTCCGGCGTTATGAAGTGAACGTAGACTGGCAGTTCCTGCCGACCGCGCCCTGCGCGATGACGGCGGGGGCATATTCAACGGGCTTTCGAGGAGAACTGTGGGACAGAACCCCATTCGCGTGGCAATCATTGGAGTCGGCAACTGTGCCGCGTCGCTTGTACAGGGCGTGCACTACTACCGTGACGCGGACGCATCGGGGGTCATCCCCGGCCTCATGCATGTCGAATTCGGCAAATACCACGTGGGGGACGTGCAGTTTGTGGCGGCGTTCGACGTCGACGGCAAGAAAGTCGGCCACGATCTCGCCGAAGCCATCGGTGCGAGCGAGAACAACACCATCAAGATCGCCGACGTGCCCCCTACCGGAGTGATCGTGCAGCGCGGCCACACCCTGGATGGCCTGGGCAAGTACTACCGCGAGACCATCGTCGAGTCCGACGAGGAACCCGTCGACATCGTCGCGCAGCTCAAGGCCTCGAAGGCCGACGTCCTGGTCTGCTACCTGCCCGTCGGATCCGAGCACGCAGCGAAGTACTACGCGCAGTGCGCCATCGACGCCGGCGTGGCCTTCGTCAATGCCCTTCCCGTGTTCATCGCCGGGACCAAGGAATGGGCGGACAAGTTCACCGAGGCCGGCATCCCGATCGTGGGCGACGACATCAAGAGCCAGATCGGCGCCACGATCACGCACCGGGTCATGGCGAAGCTGTTCGAGGACCGAGGCGTCACCCTGGACCGCACCTATCAGCTGAACGTCGGCGGCAATATGGACTTCAAGAACATGCTCGAGCGCGATCGCCTCGAGTCGAAGAAGATCTCCAAGACCCAGGCCGTCACGTCGAACGTGAAGGCCGAGCTGCGCCCCAATGACGTACACATCGGCCCGTCCGACTACGTGGCATGGCTCGATGACCGCAAATGGGCATTCGTGCGCCTCGAAGGCCGCAACTTCGGTGACGCTCCGGTCTCCCTCGAGTACAAGCTGGAGGTCTGGGACTCCCCGAACTCGGCCGGAGTCATCATCGACGCCATCCGCGCCGCGAAGATCGCCCTGGACCGCGGTATCGGGGGGCCCCTGCTCTCCGCTTCCAGTTACTTCATGAAGTCCCCACCGGAGCAGTATGCGGACGACATAGCCCACGAGAAGGTCGAAGCGTTCATCCGCGGCGATATCGAGCGCTAGAACTGCAGGTGGATGAGGAGGGCCGGACACGTCGTGTCCCGCCCTCCTCATCTCTAACCGGGCCGCGTCACTTCGGCGCGTGTCGGCACCTGACCTGGAGCGGCCCGCGCCGGACAGGAGGGCCGGAGAGGGCTGCTAGAACAGTCCGACGGCGTTGCCCTCGGCGTCGACGTCCATCCGGAGGGCGGCAGGCTCTTTCGGCAGTCCCGGCATCGTCATCACGGATCCCGTCAGGGCGACGATGAAGCCCGCCCCTGTCTTCGGGATCAGGTCACGGACGTGGACAGTGAACCCCTTCGGCGCGCCGAGCACGCTCGGGTCATCGGAGAACGAGTACTGCGTCTTGGCCATGCAGACGGGCAAGCGCGACCAGCCGTTCGCCTCGATCTCCTTGAGTCGTCGCAGGGCGGGCACCGAGAAGTCGACCCCGTCGGCCCCGTAGATCTCCTGGACGATCGTGCGAATCTTGTCCTCGACGGAGAGGTCGAGGGAGTAGAGATGGGAAAAGGTGACGGGCCGCTCGAGGGCGGCGAGCACCTTCGCCGCGAGCTCGTCCCCGCCGGGTCCACCACCGCCCTGGCCCCACACATCGGCGACGGCGGCGTCGATGCCTTCGCCTGCGCACCAGGAGATGAGCCAGTCGAGCTCCTCATCCGTGTCCGTCCCGAACCTGTTGACGGCGACAACGGGTGCGATGCCGAACCTCTCGATGTTCCGCACATGGCGGAGCAGGTTGGCGCTCCCGTGCCGGAGGGCTTCGACATCGGGTTGCGAAAGATCGGCCTTCGCGACGCCGCCGTGCATCTTCAGGGCACGGATGGTCGCGACGATGACGACGGCGTCGGGCGCGACATCCGCGACGCGGGCCTTGATGTCCATGTACTTCTCGGCCCCGAGGTCCGCTCCGAACCCTGCCTCAGTCACCACGATATCGGCGAGGCTCCGGGCCGTCCGCGTGGCGATCACCGAATTGCAACCATGGGCGATGTTCGCGAAGGGTCCGCCGTGCACAAGGGCCGGTGTGCCGGCAATGGTCTGCACGAGGTTCGGCTTGATGGCATCCCTGAGCAGCAGCGCCAGGGCACCCTCGACGCCCAGGTCGCCGACGGTCAGCGGCGTGCGGTCGAAGGTGTAACCGAAGGTGATGGCAGCGAGGCGCGCCTTGAGGTCGTCGAGGTCGCGGGCCAGGCAGAAGACCGCCATGATCTCCGAGGCGACGGTGATGTCGAAGCCGTCCTGCCGCGGTGTGCCCTGAGCCGGTCCGCCGAGCCCGATGACGACCTCGCGGAGGGCCCTGTCGTTGACGTCGAGGACACGTTTGAACGTGATCCGGCGCGGATCAACCCCGAGCTCGTTCCCTTGGTGGATGTGGTTGTCGATCAGGGCTGCCAATGCGTTGTTCGCCGAGGTGATGGCGTGGAAGTCACCCGTGAAATGCAGGTTTATCTCGTCCATGGGTAGCACCTGCGAGAGCCCGCCGCCCGTCGCACCTCCTTTCATGCCCAGCACCGGACCAAGGGACGGCTCGCGGAGCGCGATCATCACGCGCCGGCCGGCCCTGGAGAGCGAGTCGGCGAGGCCGACGGTGCAGGTGGACTTACCCTCCCCCGCCGGAGTCGGGCTCATGGCGCTGACCAGGACCACCTTGCCGGGCACCCGGCCGTTGTCAGGGAGCAGTCGTGGGTCGATCTTCGCCTTGAAGTGACCGTGGAGCTCGAGCGCCTCGCGCGGTATGCCCGCCGCGTCGGCTATGTCCCCGATGGGCCTGACCGCGGCGGCGCGGGCAATCTCAAGATCGCTCATGCAGCAAACCTATCAGCGCCTTCGTGTCATGCCGGAGGCAACCCGGCGCGATCGAGGACGTAGGCGATCAGCGGATCGTAGAGCCCCGGACAGACGTTGTCGTCGAGCGGGACGGCTACCTCGATCTGCCCCTGCGCCTCGGAGACGAAGAGTCCCGGATCGTTGCAGTCGGCGAATCCGATGGTCGGCAGGCCTGCGCTGGCTGCCTGTCCTGCCCACCCGTGATCAGCAACGACAAGGTCGGGCATATCGAGACCCTCGTCGGCGAGGGTTTCCAGGCTCAACCGCATGGGTTCCGGCAGGTGCGTGTGCATCAGGCCGCCGTGCTGGTGCCATACCAGCACCCCGAAGATCTGGCGGATGTCGCCCGCACCGAAGCGGCGTCCCTCGGACACCTGCACCACGGTGGCACCGGCGGCCGCGGCGCCCCGTGCCAAAGCTGCGTGGACGGGCAGCAAGCCTGCCGGATGCCCGGTCGCGAAGAGGATCCGATCCCCCCGATGGGCGGAGGTACCCAGGCGGTCGGCGAAACGGTCGAGTGCGGCGACGCAGAGGGCCGCGTCGATGGTGTCATCGCCCCCGAGATGACCGCGGTCGGGGCTGGTTCCCACGCGCTCGTGCATGAGGTCGAAGACGTCGTCATACGTCCAGTCCCGCGTCAGCCGGACGCCGAACTCGAGGTTCTCGTTCCCCTCGAGGAACAGGCGCATGTGCTTGAGGTTGTCCTGTCGCGAGGTCGCCACCTTGCCGGTGATGCGGACGGAATCGAGGTACGCAGCGAGCTCGGAGGGAATCACGCCTCCCATCCTAGGCGGCGTCGATGGCGTGCTTCAGCCCGCGGTCGCGGGTGAGAAACGCTCCACCGCGGTGCGGTAGCTCTGTGCGGTCAGCAGGGCGGTGCGCTGCCAGCCGAAGGCGAGTGCGTGTGTGGCGGCCCCTCGCCCAAGCGACTCCCGCAGGCGCATGTCGTCGTACAACCGCTCGAGGGCATCGGCCCAGCCGCTCGCGGAATGCCCGTCCACGAGAAGTCCGCTCCGCCCGTCACTGATGGCCTGCGGCAGTCCGCCGACGTTCGCGGCGATGACCGGGGTACCGCAGGCCTGTGCCTCGAGCGCCACGAGGCCGAAGGACTCGCTGAACGACGGCATGACGACGGCGTCGGCCGACCGGAACCACTGCGCGAGGTTCGTGGCGGTGACGGGTGGATAGAGCCGGATGTCCTCGGTCAGCTCGGCGTCGTCGATCAAAGGCTGCAGGGCGAGTGCCTCCGATCCGCTGCCGGAACCGAGGATGCTCACGGTGAAGGGGATGTCGGGCCGACGACGGCGGAGCTCCTCGGCCGCGGCAACAAGCACCTGGGGGCCCTTCAGCTTCTGGATCCGACCGGCGAAGACCACGTGGAACTGCTGTAGCGGGAAGCCGAGAGCGGCCCTTGCGGCACGTCGATCGCCGGGATGGAAGGTCGAGAGGTCCACGCCGGGAGCCACGACGTCGATGCGGTCCGCTGAGGCGCCGTAGAGCGAGACGAGTTCGGCAGCCTCGGTGCTCGTATTCGCGATGAGCCGCGCCGCGCCGGTGACGATGTCCTGCTCGCCGGCGATCCTCTCGGCCGGCTCTGGTGTGCCGAGCGACTTCATCCGCAGGTCCTTAACCTTCGCCATGGTGTGCATCGAGTGCACGAGGGGCAGGTTCATCTGCCTGCTGAGCATGAGGCCCACCGTCCCGGACACCCAGTAGTGGGAGTGCAGGACATCGAAATGACCGTCTGCAAGGAGGTGCGCGGCGTCAGTGATCGCGTCTGCGAAGGTTCCCGTGAGTCCTGGGAGGGATTCCTTGGGGATGCGCTTGCGGGGTCCTGCCTCGAGATGGTGGACCACGACGCCGTCGCCCAGCACCTCACGGCTCGGACGCCCCTCGCCCGCCGCTCGCGTGAAGATCTCGACGTCGATCCCCACGCGTGCGAGTTCGAGGGCCGTGCTCCGGACGTAGACGTTCATGCCGCCCGCGTCTCCCCGGCCGGGTTGCTCGAGGGGTGAGGTGTGCAGGGACAGCATGGCTACGCGCCGGACGCCTGACACACCTTCTCCCTTCCGACCGGCGTGGGGAAAGAGCCGGTCGAGTGACCCTCACGACCCTATAACGCGCTGTTAGTGCACCGAATTCCGGCCCGGATATACCGGGCATACGAACACCGACCTTCAAGGCGGAAGCCCGCGCCAGGAAGCGCGGGCTTCGCATATTGTCGGGATGATCTTCGGGTCCGTCACTTGATGTAGAGCCTGTGGCTCGGTTGCTCGAACCGTTGTGAATCGTCCCAGGGGCCGCGGGACTGGCTGGACAGGATCCGTCCCCAGAGGGAGAAGCCGTTCCTCCATCGCCCGAGCATGCGCTGCACATCCTTCCTATGGTGGAAACCGGGCATGGAAACCGATGGCACACCCGACAGGTCCTGTACGGGACCGGCGCCGGGCGGGAGCGGTGTCAGTGATCCGCTCATGATGAATTCACCGCCGGCTGCAGATTCCAGCGCAACGGGTGGAGGTGGCAGGGCACGTCCTTCGGCCACCGTCCCGGAGGGAGGAGCCGCTGATGGTGCGGCCTGATCGACGAATTGGATATGGTTGGGCTGGGAATTGTGCATTATCGACTTTCAATAGGTGCATTCAGGCGCAGAAATGCCGTGAATTGGCATTGCTGAAACGAAAAGGAAGGAAGCCGCACACGGGTGCGAGGGTGGTAGAGCGATCAACCGGCTGACGCCGGTGCGCGAACTTCCTAGTGCGAACGAATGACGAAGGCAGGATTGGCGCCGCGGGCAAGGGCACCGCCGGACATAGTATTCACAATCTCCACCTCCAATTCGTTGATAGCACCTACGGTCGTGCGGCCAGGGCGTTCCCCGAACTTCAAGTTGGGAAGGCCCAATGGCACGTACATAAAGCTACCGTATGAATTACCTTCCGGCATAGCCTTGTACGGATATTCATTCAGCCAATTTCGTGGGAAGTACTTTCTGCCGGCGGGCGTGGGGCACGCCCGCCCGATAAGGTCCTAAAGGTTCCAGTGCACGATAGCCGGCGTGTGCTTGTCCCAGCCGAGCGCGCAGACAGCAGCCGTGCCGAGGACGAAGTGACGACCCTCGATGGCGTCGAGCTGCAGCCATCTCGCCGCGACGATCCGCAGGAAGTGCCCGTGTGCCACGAGGAGCGCATTCTGCACGGGCTTCGCATCGGGATCCCTGTCCGCAGCAGTACCACAGCCTGCCTGTACCCGTGAGATGACGCGGTCCACACGCCCCGAGACCTGGTTCAGCGTCTCGCCGTTGGGAACCCCGTCCTTCCAGATCAGGTAGCCCGGATTTTCCTTGCGGACGACTGCACTGTCACGGCCCTCGTTGTCGCCGTAGTCCCACTCGTGAGCGAAGGGAAGGATCTCCGCGTCGGGAAAGCCCGCTAGTTCTGCCGTGCGGACAGCGCGCTGCAGCGGTGAGGTGACCACGAGATCGAAGTCGATGCCTGCGAAGTGCTCACGCGCAGCCAGCGCCTGCTCCTCTCCATGCCCGGTCAGCGGCAGATCCGTCAGCCCCGTGTAGCGACCATCCCTGGACCACTCCGTCTCGCCGTGCCGCAGGAGCCAAAGCTTCGGGAGGGGAGTTCCGGCGGAGGTGGGGTCCGCTGCTGCTGCGCCTGTCATCGGCTTCATGGTGTGCTCTCCTGGGATTCGGGCTGCTCGCTCCACCACTGGCGGAGCTTGGTCTCGGCGTCGGCCGGGTTCTGCGGACCGTGCTCCATGCGTTCCTCGAGGAGGAAGCGGTATGCACGCCCCACCACGGGGCCGGGACGGATTCCGAGAAGCCCCATGATCTGCCCGCCGTCGAGGTCGGGGCGGATCGAGTCCAGTTCCTCTTGGTCGGCGAGCGCGGCGATGCGAGCCTCGAGATCGTCGTATGCGAAGGCAAGCCGTTCGGCCTTGCGCCGGTTCCGGGTGGTGACGTCGGAACGTGTCAGTCGGTGGAGTCGCTCGAGGAGGGGTCCGGCGTCGCTCACGTACCGCCGCACTGCCGAGTCACTCCAGCCGGCCTCGCCATAGCCGTAGAACCGCATATGGAGTTCGACCAGCCGGGCGACGGCCTTGATGGTGTCGTTGTCGAACCGGAGCGAACGCAGCCGTTTGGCTGCCAGCTTGGCGCCGACGGCGTCGTGGTGACGGAAGCTGACCGCTCCTCCGGGCTCGAATTTCCGGGTGGCGGGCTTGCCGATGTCGTGCAGGAGCGCTGCGAGACGCAGGACGACGTCGGGCGTGGGGACCGGTCCGTCGTCGCGCGTCTCGAGTTCGCACGCCTGGCGCAGGACAGTGAGCGAGTGCTGGTAGACGTCCTTGTGACGGTGGTGCTCATCCGATTCGAGACGGAGGGCAGAGACTTCCGGGAGGACATGTTCGGCCAGTCCGGTGTCCACCATGATGTTGATGCCGGCGTCCGGTGCCGCGCCCTGGATCAGCTTCACCAGCTCATCCCGCACGCGTTCCGCTGAGATGATCGAGATGCGGTCGGCCATCCTGGTCATCGCTTCGGACACCTCCGGAGCCACCGTGACGCCCAACTGGGAGACGAAGCGCGCTGCTCGCATCATGCGCAGCGGGTCGTCGGAGAACGACGACGTCGGCGTGCCGGGGGTGTGCAGAATCCCCGCGTGGAGGTCCCGGACCCCGCCGAACAGATCGACGAGTTCGAGGGAGGGCAGCCGGAGGGCCATCGCGTTGATGGTGAAGTCACGGCGCACGAGGTCCTCTTCCAGGCTCGTACCGAAGGCGACGATCGGCTTGCGCGAGGACGGATCATAGGCCTCCGCTCGATACGTCGTGATCTCGATCTGGTAGCCGTCCTTCCGGAGGCCGATGGTGCCGAACGCCCGACCGATCTCCCAGTATGCGTCCGCCCAGCGCCGGACGACGGCGAGTGTCTGGTCCGGATCGGCGTCGGTAGTGAAGTCGAGATCCGGCGACACCCTGCCGAGGAAGAGGTCACGCACCGGTCCGCCCACCAGGGAGAGCTCGTAGCCCGCGTCCTCGAAGAGCTCGCCGACCTCGAGGACAACGGGAGGGAGGTGTGCGGTGAGGGTCGAAGTGTCCAGCAGGTGCGCCATAGTCCCTTAAGGGTGCCAGATCGAGACCCGTTTCCCACACCGCGTCCGGGTCCGCACCGACCCCTGACGGTGCCCTTCACCCCGGCTCGTGCCGGGTCGCGCCGTCATCGTCCTCTGTTAAAGATCGATAGAGTGGTCTGCATGGACCGACCCGTTCCAAGTGCTCCGAAGCGCACCCCTTTGACCGTGTCAATGGGAACCACGGGTATGCCTGCCGTACAGCACCAGTTGCCCACGGTGGAGGAGGTCTCGGCCGGCGGAATCGTCGTCGATGCCTCGAAGGAGACGCTCGACGTCGCCATCATCGCCCGGTTGAATCGCGGTGGACGCCTCGAATGGTGCCTGCCGAAGGGCCACCCCGAAGGTGTCGAGGACAACGAAGAGGCGGCGGTCCGGGAGATCGCCGAGGAGACCGGTATAGAGGGCAGGATCGTCTCCGCCCTCGGCAGTATCGACTACTGGTTCACCGTCAGCGGCCACCGCGTGCACAAGACCGTCCACCATTTCCTGCTGATCGCGACCGGCGGCTACCTGACCATCGACAACGACCCCGACCACGAAGCCGTCGACGTCGCCTGGGTACCCCTGCAGGAGCTTGGACGCAGGTTGTCCTTCCCCAACGAGCGGCGCATCGCGGACCTCGCCCGAGAGGTCCTGCCCGAGCACCTCTGAGCTCGCCGCACCTCTTCCCGTGAACGCCGTCGCACGCCGTCGTGCCCACAGGGGTGAGACGATGGGAACGATGTCTGAAACGAACACAGCCTCGATCCCCCTGCAGGATGCGGGCCGGCCCGTCCGCGAGGACCGGTCCGCCCCCCGCAATGGTTCCACTGCCCGCTCGAGTGCGATCATGGCCGCCGGCACCCTCGTCTCGCGGCTCCTCGGCCTGGTGCGCGTTGCGCTCCTGGCCACGGCGATCGGGGCAACCGGGCAGGTCTCGGACCTTTTCACCTCGGCCAACAATCTTCCGAACTTCATCTACCTCATGCTCGCGGGAGGGGTCTTCAACGCGGTCCTGGTGCCGCAGATCATCCGCGCTAGCAGGCAACCCGACCGGGGAGCGGACTACGTCAGCCGGCTTCTCACCCTCGCGGCGGCGGGCCTGCTCGTGTTGGCCGTGCTGGCGACGCTCGCCGCACCGGTCATCGTCGGCCTGACGACGAGCTTCACGGGAGCAAACCTCGCCCTCACCACCGCCTTCGCCTTCTGGTGCCTGCCGCAGATCTTCTTCTACGGCTTGTATGCGGTGGCCGGCCAGATCCTCAACGCCAACGGATCCTTCGGCCCCTACATGTGGGCGCCCGTCGTCAACAACGTCGTGTCGATCTGCTTCCTGGTGGCCTTCATCGTGCTCATGGGCGGCGAACAGGTCGAACGGCACACCCCGGAGACATGGACGATGACGCAGACAGTCCTGCTGGCGGGCGGGACCACGCTCGGCATCATCATCCAGGCCCTCGTGCTGTTCATCCCGCTGAAACGACTGAACCTGGGCCTGAGGCCGAAATTCGGCATCCGCGGAACAGGACTCGGACGAACCGGGAAGCTGGCGTCCGTCACTATCGTGACGATGCTGATCGGCAACGGTCTCTACCTCGTCAACCAGCGCGTCGCCACCATCGCCTCCGATGCCCGGCAGGGGCTCCTCGCACAGGATCCTCCTGTACAGATCGCGGGCTCGACGAACCTCGAGTTCGGCGCCATGGTCTACCAGTTGCCGCACGCGGTCATCGCCCTGTCGCTGGCCACAGTCATGTTCAACCAGCTCTCGTCCGCGCACGCCAACGGTGACCTGCCGGCCGTACGGGCCACCCTCTCGCAGGGACTCCGCATCATCGGTGTCGCAACGGTCTTCGGCGCAGCCGCCCTTCTCACCTTCGCCGGCCCTTTGGGGATCCTGTTCAGCGAATCACCGGAGAGCGCGGCTATCAACGGAGTGATCATCGCGATCCTCGCGGTGGGTGCTCCGTTCCTCAGCGCCAATTTCTTCCTCAACCGCGTGTTCTATGCCAGCGAGGACGTCAAGACGCCGCTGAAGATCCAGCTGATCCTCTCGGTCGTCGGAGTCGCCTTTGCCCTTGCCGCCGGTATGTTCGATCCCCGGCTCATCGTTCCTATGCTCGCCGTCGCCTACTCGCTCGGCAACGTGATCGCCGTCGTCGTGAGCCATGTCTTCCTGACCCGCGCGATCGGGTCCTACGGCGCAGGGCACGTCTTCGACGTACACGTCCGACTGACCATCGCCGGCCTCATCGCCGCCGTTGCCGGCACCACCCTGTGTTGGGCGTTCGGCGGATACGACCCCGCAGGGTTCGTCTGGCAGTCGAAACTCAATGCCGTTCTCGTGCTGGTACTCGGCGGGGTAGTGATGTTCGCCGCTTACCTGGCCATGCTGAAACTGCTGCGCGTCACCGAACTCAGCGAGTTCGCAGACCCCGTCCTCGCGCGATTCCGGCGCGGCGGCGCCTGAGGTGCCAGCCCGGGAATAAGCTGACCGACCGGTAGCATGGGTAAAAATCAGCCAGCTTTGCCGGGAGGAACACGTGCCAGAAGCAGTAGACGTCGGTTCAGTGCTGGGCGGTCGCTACAAGGTGACCGCCTACGTGCTGGCATCTGCTGAGAAGGATCTCGTGCTCGACGGCGTGGATCAGGTCCTCAACCGGCCCGTCAGTATCCTCGTGGCATCGGCAGGAAACGCGGCACAGATCGCCACCAGCGCCCGCGAACTGGCGACAGGCGACAGGAACGAGGACATCCAGGTCCTGGACCTCGGCATCACGGAGTCAGGCACCTACCTCGTCACCAACCGCGCGGCCGCGGCGGACATGCTGGACCTGATCGTGCAGCAGGATGCACCGGTTCAGGATCAGCCCTATACAGAGCCGTTCTTCACCGACACCCTCGGCTCGGAAATCTTCGGCGGGCCGAGGTCAACGGAACCCGAGACCTACGACGACGACGAGGACCACTACGAGGAGTACGACCGCCGGCACCAACGGAAATCACGCCTGTCCGGCCTCCGGGAGCGCTTCGGGCGGCACGGTGACGAGGAACCGCAGCAGGACCACACCCCTGATCAACCTCCTGTCGCGGCCGAGCCGGTTCCAGAGCGCCGTCCGTCCTCGCACCTCGTACCACCGCCCCCTCGCCAGCGCCCGAGCGCAGCTTCGCCCACGGCCTACGTCGACGAACCACACGAGCAGGATGACGACTCCAGCCGGCGTCGCTCGGGTGCGTCCGGGGCCGTCGGCGCAGGGGTTGCAGGAGTCGCGGCCGGAGCGGCAGCAGCCTCGGCCTCGCAGCCGTCAGCGCGGGCTGCATCACGTTTCCCGCTGTCCGGCGGCCGCGACCATGGGAACGCGTCTGACGGGGCCGACGGCCCTGACGACGTGAATGACGACGACCGCTTCGACGATGACACTGATGACAACGACAGCGGCGGCCGCGCGTTCACACGCATCCTCGTCGGCGTCGTGCTCACCGTCGTCCTGGTGGTCGCCGTCGTGATCGCGGCAACACAGCTCGGGTCCCTCTTCAGTGAAAGTCCGATCGCGGCAAGTGACCCGGAGCAGAGCACCAGTGCACCGGTGACGGAGGGTCCGACGACGCCGGCCACTCCGTCTGCCGAACCCACCCCAGAAGCCGTCAGCCCTGTGGTTTCCGGCATAACCCGTGTCGTACCGGACAACCAGGGGCTCGACGCCGCCAACGATCTCAATCTGCCCCTGATCATCGACGACAACCCCGCGACATTCTGGGGAAACCAGGTCTATGCCAGTGAGACCTTCGGTGGCTTGGCGACCAGCCTTGCGCTGGTTGTGCAGCTCGAACAGGATGCCACGATCACCCAGGTGGCCATCGATCAGCTGAACGGCTCGGGCGGAAGTTTCTCCGTCCTGGTCAATGACCAGCCCACGCTCAGTGGAGCCCAGCAGATTGCCCAGGGCGGATTCACGGCGCCTACGGTGACTCTTCCCATCCCGGCTGGTTCCGACGGTCCCCGGACCGGTCGCTACGTCATCGTCAACTTCACTCAATTGCCGAGGCTGTCCAACATCCAGGCGCAGTACCCCTTCGGCCTCCGTATCGCGGGAATCCGCGTCAGCTGAGCCCCAGGCGGCCCGACAACGCGCTCTACCGGCCCCTTTTCCAAGGCGCCAGCTCGGAGTCCGCGACGGAATAACCAGATGTGTGGTTCCGTTGAAAGAGGTGTCCGCTGGTAGTCCCGACAGGCCATATCAGCGATCGAAATGACAGAAAGGTCTTCCGAGAACGTGACAACGCACACTGAGGTCCAGATGGACACGCCCACATCAGCAGGCCCCGACGGCGAGCAGAAGGTCCACGACGTCATCATCGTCGGATCCGGACCGTCCGGGTACACGGCGGCCGTCTACACGGCGCGGGCGAACCTGAAGCCGGTGATGATTGCGAGTTCCGTCAAGGCGGGCGGTGAACTCATGAATACCACCGACGTCGAGAATTTCCCTGGCTTCGCCGATGGCGTGATGGGGCCCGATCTCATGGAGCAATTCGAGAAGCAGGCACGCCGCTTCGGTACCGAGATCCTGTACGAGGACGTCGTCTCAGCGGACCTGTCCGGCGAGATCAAGAAGCTCACTATCGCCACAGGTGAGGAATTCCTAGCTCGCGCAGTCATCATCTCCACCGGTTCGGAGTACCGCGAAATCGGACTGGACGACGAGAAGCGACTCTCCGGACACGGCGTCAGCTGGTGTGCAACGTGCGACGGTTTCTTCTTCCGCGATCAGGACATTGCTGTTGTCGGTGGCGGGGACTCCGCCATGGAGGAGGCCCTCTTCCTGACGAAGTTCGCACGCTCGGTTACGGTCATCCACCGGCGTGACAGCCTTCGTGCCTCGAAGATCATGCAGGACCGCGCATTCGCCCACGAGAAGATTTCCTTTCTCTGGAATTCGGAGGTGGTAGGCATCCACGGCGCTGACAAGGTCACGGGGCTCAAGGTGTCCAGCACGGTCGATGGCACCACCACCGACATCAACGTGACCGGTGTTTTCGTTGCTATCGGTAACGATCCGCGGGTGGACCTCGTGAAGGGTCAGCTCGAGCTGACGACAGAGGGCACCATCGCTGTCCAGGGTCGGACATCGAAAACATCGCTGGCCGGTGTGTTCGCTGCAGGAGATGTTATCGACCCGACCTACCGTCAGGCCATTACTGCCTCCGGTAGTGGATGTGTCGCAGCCCTGGACGTCGAGCACTACCTTGCTGACACGGTCAGCGCGTCCCTCACTGCTGCGCGTGTGCCGACCCCGCCGGCTGAAGCAGTTTCTGAAACCGCATCCCTCTCGTAGATCAACCATAAGGAGTTTGCAAATGAGCAACGCAAAGGATGTGACGGACGCGTCTTTCGACGCCGACGTCCTGCAGTCAACCAAGCCGGTCATCGTAGATTTCTGGGCAGAATGGTGCGGCCCTTGCCGCATGCTGTCACCGATCCTCGATGCAATCGCGGCTGAGCACGCCGAGAAGGTCGACGTCGTCAAGGTGAATGTCGACGACAATCCGGCCATCGCCGCAAAGTACGGCATCACGTCGATCCCGGCCGTATACGTCTTCCAGGGTGGAGAGGTGGCCGCTACGTCCATCGGCGCCAAGCCCAAGCAGGTCCTTGAACAGGAATTCGCAGCTTTCATCAACTGATTCATGCTCAGTGAAGAAGGGCCCGCCATCGGCGGGCCCTTTTTCTCTTGAGTGGCGACATCAGTCCTCGCGAGACCCCCTCCAGGATATGGCGCCGGGATAGATCTGCCGAGCAGGACCCAATTGCTCGCAGCTGTCACCAGTGTCTCGGTGTCGACGACGTCAGCAGCGACGAGAGTGCGCGCCTACCTGGTTTCGACGCGGTCCGGGAGCGTGGAAGGGGTGAGGAGGACGACAGTTCATACCGCCCTCAAATTGACCTGGGCCCCTGAGAGTGTCGGAGGGGCGAGGGGAACGAGAGTTCGTACCGCCCTCAAATTGACCTGGGCCCCTGAGATTGTCGACCAGACGCCTTAACGAACGTACCTCCCTAGGGCTCATCACCGAGATGCTGGAGCACTGACAGCGATGGGGATCTCGGACTCACCACCTTCGGTCGCTCGAGCAGGTCACCGGGAAGCATCGGCCCGACCCAAACCCCGAACACTTCCTTCGTTTCACGTGAAACCACCATCGCCGTGTCCTGGTACGCATCGATATGTCCTGCGAAGCGGCGTGCCAGATCAACTAATTACCATTGATGGGCAGGATTTTCGGGATCAGAGCGGAGCGAGGGTGAGGCAGCGGGGTTGCTCGTCTCTTGGTGTGTGCAGGGCGTACAGCCTTGAACCCTAATGAAGGCTTCCACGGGAAATCACCATCTTGCGAGAGAATGGTTGGATTGTGGCCTCAGCCCTTTTCATGGAACAATCTGCCGCCCCGTGAGTCAGCACCAGATACAAGCACGTCCATCTCACTCAACGAGCGACATTGCAAAGCCGACTCTCGCCAGGTCCACGTTTCACGTGAAACGAGAGCTACCTCTCGCTGTTGTTCGGACACAGCGGCTCCCACGGATCACGGCGGCCGCACGAAGTACTGCAAATCGGTAGACCCGCAACTACGTGGGTTCTACCCAGCCTGTAGCCCCGACCCACGAGCGGGGAGGGGGTCGATCGCAGCGCGCGCTGCACCAGGCTGCCCAGCACCAGGTTACCGCTCACAGTCCCGCTCGCAGCCTCTAAACATCGTGCTCCCCGATGAGATCCCAGGGCGGGCCCTCTCCGGCCTTCTCCTGCTGAGCCTCCGAAGAATGGAGCAACCTTCCCTCCCGCGATACAGAGCGAGAATCGTCTAGGAAAGTGGGAGACCCGAGGATGCCATAATCTGACCGGCCGCGTTCGCCGTGTACATCGGACGGACGTGAGTGCTCCAGTGGAAATGCAGTAGGGTGCCGCAGTAGGGATGCTCACGACCCGCTCCTCGGTGCATGCGACCAGGAAGCCACTTTCATGCCCCTGGTGGCTTCGTCATTCCTCGATGTCCTCGTCAGCTCGCGGGGTGCACATCCCGGAAAGATTGTCACCTGGGCTGGCGAGACCTTAGTAAGGTAAGGGGGTTCGAACACATATTCCGCTCACAAGGCGATAGCCACCGCTGACACTGCTATAGGCCGTATGCTTAGCCGCTCTATTCACACCCACATCAATATCCATCGCTCCTTCTCTGGCCGCACTAAAGCACCTCCAGCTCGGCCCCGTGCTCCGGTTTTCAGTCCAGTCCCAGAACGCCGCTCTGAATATTCTCACTCTCCTGCACATCACAAGAACATGGACTGATCAGATGCGTGCTAGCGAAATCTGAAAAGCAGGAGCGAAACCAAGGAGCAAGGCACTTTGAGCAAGGAGCAAGGATCCACAGGAGACTAAACACGAGAGACTCGCAACAGCTACCGATCATCAGTGGGAACGATCGGCCAAAGACACCAGACAAGGCAATAACTATCGAGTCGTCAGCATCAGCCGCTGGACACGGGCTTCGGATCTCCAGTAGTGACTGCTAGCGATCCTAGAGGAATCACGAACGTCGGCGGGTGCCTCTCGCTAGCCGAGGGGTAGCTCTTGCCTGTTTCACGTGAAACATGCGCCGGCCTTGCTCGTCGGACTGTCCGCAAAAGCGGACCGCACCCGAATCTATAGAAACAGTCCACGGAGTGAAAACAAAGCCGACAGGAGCTCGGCGCTGCGCTTATCTCAGAACTGAGCCCGAGCGGATTTAGGTCGCTACTTCTGGTCTTCCGGCCGCGCACGCCGGTCGCTCGAGTCCATGTAACGCTCTCTTCTAACTGCACAGCCACCACGAGCACGGCCCTTTTTCCAACCCGCTCGCGTATGCTGCGACCGTGCCGTGCTGGCGCGAGACCCACCCGCATCCATTCCCACTAGAGTGCGCCCCTGGTCAACAGACAGTGGGACAACGCGAATCACAGCCCGGCGCGGCCATCTCGTGTTGGAATATGCGATTTGAGGGACGAAGAACGCGGGCATGTTTCACGTGAAACAGTTGGGATCATTTCGAGGAGCATGCTAACGAGTTGTCTGTGTAGACCTGGACGGCACGAATACCGAGGTCGGCGTGGCTCGTAGTAGCGTCATAGCACTAAACCTGAAACTCCAGCCGCGGGTGCAGACGGCGCGCACGTGCCGTTGCAGATCACGTTTCACGTGAAACTTCACTGATGGACCAGAGTAGCCGCTGTCGACAACGCTTAAGCTAGTCCATCTACTCCGGAGAACTAGTCCATCTACTCCGGAGAAGGAGAAAGGACGCCAATAATTCGATTGAGGTCGTCGACGCTCGCGAACTCAATACTGACGCGGCCCTTCTTCGCCCCCAGTGTGATCTTCACACTGGTATCCAAACGGTCCGACAGCGACGTAGCAAGGTAGTCCAACCGCTCGTGGCGCGCTCCATCTTTCTGTGACGCGGGCTTACTAGCCCTGCGGAGCCCACCGCTCAAGGCGACAATCTCCTCCGTTGACCGCACAGACAAGCCCTCAGCGACGATACGCTGAGCAAGCTTCTCCATCTCTGCACCGTCTGCCAGTCCGAGGAGGGCGCGCGCGTGACCTGCTGACAAGATCCCGGCTGCAACCCTCCGCTGAACCATCGGTGGCAGCTTCATCAAACGTAGGGTGTTGGAGATTTGTGGACGCGACCGACCGAGACGCCCTGCGAGTTCGTCATGTGAGCAGCCGAAGTCCTCGAGGAGCTGTTGGTAGGCAGCTGCCTCCTCAAGGGGGTTTAGTGCGCTCCGGTGCAGATTCTCGAGCAATGCATCCCGCAGCAGATCATCGTCAAGGGTAGATCTGATGATGGCCGGAATCGTCTCCAGCCCTGCTTCACGTGAAGCGCGCCAGCGACGTTCGCCCATCACCAGCTCGAACTCGGTCTCGTCGTTCTCCTGGGAGGGCCTGACGACAACCGGCTGCAGGACACCGACTTCACGAATGGAGTGAACGAGTTCGGCGAGCTCGT
This sequence comes from Arthrobacter sp. PL16, assembly GCF_035985055.1. Taxonomy (NCBI): domain Bacteria; kingdom Bacillati; phylum Actinomycetota; class Actinomycetes; order Micrococcales; family Micrococcaceae; genus Arthrobacter; species Arthrobacter sp. PL16. The sequence continues at coordinate 297,485 of NZ_JAXCIC010000003.1, read as the reverse complement.
CCTCGTTGAACTCGACTCGGGGTTGCTTGCGATTGGGGTGGATGCTGCCGATGGGCAGCTCGGCGAAGGTAGCTCCTGGCACGGCAACAAGCCCGCTGTCCGCCTCCCCGGCCGCACTCGTAGCGGCCGGCGTGTCAACAGCGCCGGTGTTAGTTGAACCCGCCGAAGGAACTGTCGTTTCACGTGAAACATCCTCGGTGACTGACCCAACTCTGTCTGTCGTGTCCCGGTCCGGCGCTGTCTTCTCTACCTGCCCGCGGTTCGCTCCCTCAGTCGTAGGCGATGACACGAGCCCCGTCTCGTCCTTTTTAAGGGAAGGAGAAACGTCCACTTTGGACACCGGCGCATTGGCGTTTGAGGCTTGCTTTTGATTTACAGGATCTTGCTTTGACGACCGTGCAGCTCGTTTTGATTGCGCATCGAGGACATTCTTGTTGATGCCGCTTCGAAGCGCCGACGAGTAGGAACGCCGCTGCTCGGCCACGTCTTCCGCGGTAACACGCTCGAAGAACAGGTCGGCAGGACGTCCGGACTGCTTTCTGGAGGCAGCGTCGTCCGATTCCGTTATCGAATCCTCCGGATGAACACGAGGAACGGGTTGCGTCTGCTCCCGAACCTCTTCCTCAGGTGCACTGGGGATGAGTGCTCCCAGCCCCCTGCCAAGACCGCGCCGCTTTTCCGCCATGTCATTCCTTCCAAGGTGTGGAGACTTCATCCACAGCTACACTTCGTCGGCTCACGAGGAACCGGTATTCAACACTGCTAAGAGCGGGAGGCAATCTCCGCTGCCGCTTCCTGGTAGGAGAGCGCGCCGCTCGACGAGGGGTCATAGGTCATGACGGTCTGCTGGTAACTAGGGGCTTCGGAGATCCGAACCGACCTCGGTACAACAGCTTTCAAGACCTGCTGAGGGAAGTGTTCGCGCACCTCTGCGGCGACCTGGGCTGCGAGATTGGTGCGGCCGTCGTACATGGTCAGGAGAATCGTCGATACAACGAGATCCGCGTTCAGATGCTTCTGAATCATCTCGATGTTCTTGAGCAGCTGGCTCAATCCCTCGAGTGCGTAGTACTCACACTGGATCGGAATCAACACTTCCTGCGCCGCAACGAAGGCGTTGACCGTCAGAAGCCCCAGGCTTGGCGGACAATCGATGAAGACGAAGTCGAGCCGGGGTTCCCCCTTCGATTCCCGTTCCCGCGCGTAGACATCGATGGCCCTTCGCAGCCGCTGCTCCCTTGCAACGAGGGATACGAGTTCGATCTCCGCGCCGGCGAGGTGGATCGTAGCCGGTGCACAGATCAGGTTCGGCACATCCGGGCAACGTGCAACGACATCGCCCAAAGGAACATCATCGATCAGGACGTCGTAGATCGAATCGACATCCGCGTGGTGATCGATGTTCAGGGCTGTAGAGGCGTTACCTTGCGGATCGATGTCTATGACAAGAACCTGGAGACCAGCTGTGGCCAGAGCGGCGGCGATGTTCACCGTCGTCGTCGTCTTGCCGACTCCGCCCTTCTGGTTGCTGATGGTCATGATACGAGTGCTGCTCGGTTTTGGCAGCTCCTTGCCCGAGAGCTTCTCGCGACGCTTGGCCTCGCTCGCTAGTTCCCGTCCGAGCGGGGAAGAATCGTCCATCGTTTCCAACACGTTTTTGCCCTTTCCCGGCTTCTTTGCCGCCGGAGCTTCAATCGCCACCGGGGCTTCAGTCGCCGCGGGCAGCGGGACGCTGGTTTCACGTGAAACTACTCCGGTGTTCGCAGGATCACCAAACACTCCGGTTTGTATTTCCCGTAGGCCCATCGCGAGTGAGGACCCTGTCAGCAGCCGGGGCTCGGGCTTTTTCATGGGGGCGTCCTTGATGGTCACTCAGTAGCTCACTCTCACATGCCAGACGTCGTTATCTACAAGGGTAGCCGGAAGATCACGGCTCTTCGGGACCAGCACTTCGCGGATCACGCGGGGTCCGGTCAGGCTGGACGAACCGGTATCCGGACCACGGTGGTCGGCTCTTCGAGGACGTCCGCGCCGACCGTGACGATCTCGGGAGTTCCTCCGCCCAATTTGCGGATCACCTTCCTGGCCTTCTCAATCTCTTCTGCAGCACTTCGCCCCTTGATGGCCAGCACCGCTCCACCCGGCTTCGACAGTGGAATCGTCCATCCGGCGAGCGTGGTGAGTGCAGAGACTGCCCGGGCAGTTACATAGTCACCGGCGATATCCCCGATCACCTGCTCGGCGCGGGCTCTGTGCACCGTCACGTTGGTCAGGGACAGGTCATCGATGACCTCGGCGAGCCACGTGACGCGCCGCTCGAGCGGTTCGACGAGATGGAGGTGGAGGTCTGGCCTGGCAATGGCGATGGCCAGGCCAGGAAGCCCTGCGCCACTACCTACGTCTACAACGGTGGAATCGCTACTCATCAGATTGGCAACCACGGCGCAGTTCAGCACATGCCGTCCCCACAGCCTGGGGACTTCCCGCGGACCGAGAAGCCCACGTTCGATGCCGGAGGAGGACAGGTGCCCGACGAAAGCGCGAGCGGAGTCCACATGCTGTCCGAATACAGATCGGGCGGCGGCCAGCTCCGCCGGACTCGGCTCGGGAGCGGCACCTGAAGGCTGGCCGGCGACCTCAGTCATCACTGGGCGATACGACGATGTGTCGTGCTTGGCCCTCGCCCTCGGACTCACTGACCAGACCGAGGTCTGCGACGACGTCGTGAACGATCTTGCGCTCGTACGCTGACATCGGGGCTAGCGCCAGGTCCTGGCTGCTCTCCTTGACCTTGTCAACGGCCTCCCGGGCAATCTTCGTCAGTTCGCGGCCGCGGCGGTCCCGGTAGCCGTCGACGTCCAGCACGAGACGCGATCGCGCATCGGTCGCGGTCAACACGCTCAGCCGCGTGAGCTCCTGCAGCGCCTCGAGCACCTCGCCGTCGGCTCCGACAAGTGCACCCAATCCGGTATCTTCGGTTCCTTCGGAGACGATTGAGATGTAGGTTCGACCGCTCCGCACCTCGATATCGATGTCCCCATCGATGTCGGCGATGTCCAGCAGCTCCTCCAGGTAGTCCGCTGCCACATCGCCCTCTTCATCGAGGCGCGAGGACTTGGTCCCATCCGATGCACCGGCGTCCTCCGGGGACTCCGCCTCGTTGAGCTCTGGCGTCTGCTCTTCGTTGTCCACGGTCATCGCTTCTTCCTCTTCTTACGCTGGGGCTGAACGCGCTGCACACGGGCCTCAGGAACGGCTTCGATGGCCGGCTCGGTCTTGCGCTCACCGAGCAGCGGAACCATGGGCAGGCCCTTCTTGGCACGGCGCTCGGCGAGCGCCTTCGCCGCGGGAGAACCAGGCGTCGGCATCCTCCGGATCACGTAGAACTGCTGCACCATGGTCCAGATGTTCGTGGTGGTCCAGTAGACCAGGACGCCGATGGGGAAGTTGATGCCACCGATGCCGAAGACCAGCGGGAGGATGTAGAGCATGATCTTCTGCTGACGCATGAAGGGGCTCTGCATGGCCTCTTCGGACATGTTCTTCGCCATGATTTGCTTCTGCGTGATGAACTGCGACGCCGTCATGGCGATGATCATGACGACGGACAGGAGGATCACGCTGAGGTTCCCGTCGGCACCGAAGCTGCCGAGGAAAGTGGAGGAGAGGGGGGCACCGACGATTGTGGCGTTGTCGAACTGCCGGACGGACTCGGCCGACAGGGCCCCGATGGTCTCGCCCTCTTCGCTCGCACGGGAGATGCCGTTGAGCACAGTGAAGAGTGCGAAGAAGAAAGGCATCTGGATGATGATCGGCAGACAGGCAGCGAACGGGTTGGTCCCGTGCTTCTTGTACAGCGCCATCTGTTCCTGCGTCATCGCCTGGCGCGAGAGCTGGTCCGTCTTGCCCTTGTACTTCTGTTGCAGCTTGCGGAGATCGGGTTGCAGCGCCTGCATGCCCCGCTGGGCCTTGATCTGCTTGACGAAGACCGGGATCAGGGCGGCACGGATGACGACGACGAGCCCGACGATCGACAGCACCCAGGTCCACCCGGATGCGGGGTCCATTCCGAGGAACGAGAAGCCCTCGTGGAACATGAACATGATCCACGACACGAGCCACCTGAACGGCGCCAGGATCGTCTCAAAAAAACCCATAATCTGTTAGCTCCTCAAGCCGCGGGGCGGCTTTCGTCATCGACCGGGATCACCGGGTGGTTCAACACAACAATCGGGGGGATCTTCCCTGGCGGGAAGATCCTGGAACCTTCGGGCACGTGGTCCACGCCGCCGTCGTTCCAGGGGTGGCAGCGGGCCACCCGTCGGGAGGCAAGCCAGCTTCCCTTCACGAAACCGTGTACGGTGACCGCCTCGAGTGCGTACGCCGAACAGCTCGGGTAGAAACGGCACACCTGTCCATACAGCGGAGAGACGACCTTCCGGTACGCGATCAGCACAGCGATCGCAGCCAGGCGGGGCAAGCCGATGAGGAAGGCCAACACACTGACGGCGACCCTGCTCACGATACTCCGCCTTCCATCTCCGACTTCTCCCGGCGCTCCAGCTTGCGGGCCATCGCGGTCGAGCAGGCTGTGAAATCATCCTGCAGAGTGCCCCAGTCAGCCTCTGCTGCCGCCGGAAGTGCGCGGACAACGACGTCGAACCCAGAAGGGTGCAGGGTGACCCACTCCGCCGAAGCATGGCGCAGCCTCCGTTTAACGACATTGCGAGTGACGGCGTTCCCCACGTTCTTACCGACGATGAAGCCGACTCTCGAGGGCGAGGACTCCGACGTCCTGGAGCCGTATAGCACGACGTTCCGGCGCCCTGACCGGGCACCGGAACGTACGGTACGTGCAAAATCCGCTGCCGTTCGCACTCGGTGGATCACTGGAAGCACGTGGACCTCCTGCTCCTTGCTGGAGGAGGAGACCCTGTGCCGTTGCGATCACCCGAGGGTTGCATGGCGAGGGAGGAACCGCTTATGCCGAGAGTTCGGTACGGCCCTTGCCACGGCGCGCCGACAGGATGGCACGACCAGCGCGGGTGCGCATGCGAAGACGGAAACCGTGCTTCTTGGCACGACGGCGGTTATTCGGCTGAAAAGTCCGCTTGCTCACTGTGATTACTCCAGAACGATCTTGAGATGCGTCCGGCCCATTGCAACAAGGGGGAAGAACAGACTGACGCGATGAAGGTGTACATCCGACATTCGCTGGAGGAGCTGTCACATCCCGAGGCCTCTTAGTACCCGGGAACACCTGTGATGGCATGCGAAATGCAGACATGTTGGACTACATCACGTTAGGGGACGCGGCTGTTGGGCGTCAAACTCGCCGTCGTCGGGCTGTGGGCTGGTTTCATCTACAGCCTGTGGACAACTAGCGCTCGAACCACACTACACGCATCGTCAGGAGCACCGGGTGAGCCCCTCCTCACCACCCCCGCAGCCGCTCCAGTCCGCTATCTTCTGCACTTTTGATCCCTTAGTCTTGGCTCTGGTCCGTTTATCCACGACATGTGTACAACTCTGTGGATGACGGACCTTTTCGAGCGTGGACAGCACAGCCAAGAGGGGTTTTTTCGTGGGTACTGATGAGGTAAATGACGTCGGGAGTTCCTGGCGTAAAGTCATCCGGACCCTCGAACAGGACGATCGCGTGACGCCGCGGCAACGCGGTTTCATGGTCCTTGCGCAGGCACAGGGACTCATCGGATCGACCATGCTGATCGCCGTTCCGAATGAACTGACTCGGGAAGTCCTGCAGACACAACTCAAAGGAGCCCTCGACGACGCCCTCCGTGATGTCTTCCGGGAGGACATCCAGTGCGCTTTCGTCATCGATCCCGAGCTGACTCCCGCGGTGGAAGAGGTTCCCGACCAGGAACCTGTCGAGCAGAGCTTTCCCGAGCCGAAGGGTGATGCGAAACCGTCTCCGACCCCGCCCAGCAACTCCCACGAGTTCGGGCGTCTCAACCCCAAGTACATCTTCGATACGTTCGTCATCGGCTCGTCGAACCGCTTCGCGCATGCCGCTGCCGTAGCTGTCGCCGAGGCTCCGGCAAAGGCTTACAACCCCCTTTTCATCTATGGGGACTCGGGTCTCGGCAAGACCCACCTGCTGCATGCCATCGGCCATTACGCCCGCCACTTGTACACCGGCATCCGCGTCAGGTATGTGAACTCCGAGGAGTTCACCAACGACTTCATCAACTCCATCCGCGACGACGAGGGTTCGAGCTTCAAGCAGACCTACCGCAACGTGGACATCCTGCTGATCGACGACATCCAGTTCCTGTCCGGCAAGGACCGGACCATGGAGGAGTTCTTCCACACGTTCAACGCGCTTCACAACCACAACAAGCAGGTCGTCATCACCTCCGATCTGCCACCCAAGCAGCTCATCGGATTCGAGGAGCGCATGCGATCTCGTTTCGAGTGGGGCCTCCTGACCGACATCCAGCCACCCGAACTCGAGACGCGCATCGCGATCCTCCGCAAGAAGGCGATCAGCGACAGCCTCAGTGCACCCGATGACGTCCTCGAATACATCGCCTCCAAGATCGCCACGAACATTCGCGAGCTGGAGGGGGCCCTCATCCGGGTGACGGCGTTCGCCAGCTTGAACCGCCAGCAGGTGGACGTCAACCTGGCGGAGGTGGTCCTGAAGGACCTGATTTCCGACGACGGTGCACGCGAAATAACGTCGGCGGTGATCATGGCGCAGACTGCGGACTACTTCCAGATCAGCATGGAGGAACTGTGCAGCAAGTCGCGGACGAGGACCCTCGTCACCGCGAGGCAGATCGCCATGTACCTGTGCAGGGAACTGACTGATATGTCGCTGCCGAAGATCGGGGCGGAGCTCGGTGGGCGAGACCACACCACCGTCATCCACGCTGACCGCAAGATCCGCGAGCTGATGGCGGAACGACGCGCGATCTTCAATCAGGTCACGGAGCTGACGAACAGGATCAAGCACAAGCAGCGTGAGGCCTGACCGTTCCTGACCGGGCTCGTCAGCCACGACTGTAATTAACAGGTGTGGATACGGCTGTGGATAACTAGGGGATCAACCGCTGTCATCCTGAGGACAACTCCCTGTCTCCCTGTGGATCCGCAGAACTACAAGGATTCAGCCCACAGGCGCCCACTGCAGGCAGTCCTGTGGACCCACACCTTGTCCACAGGGCAGATCGGCATCAGCTCCCGGAGGAGAGCACTTATCCACAGAATCCACAGCAGTTATTAACACTACGAACCTTAAACTTCAAAAGTTCTTCAAATAACATTCCACGTACCGATCACACCTCGCCCCCGGGCTCCGGACCCTGCTGGGATCGCCTGCTATCGGGCTAAGCTTTCACCCAGTAGGGTTGTAGTTCCCCGTGCCCGGGCACTCCGTGGACGACGTTCGACCCCATTGCCCGCCGGCATCTCGCTGGTGGCTGTTTTTTTGATCTGGCGAAAGGCGGCACTGCTCCGTGAAATTCAGAGTTGAGCGGGATGTATTGGCAGAGGCTGTCTCCTGGACCGCACGCTCGCTTTCGCCACGTCCGCCGGTGCCCGTGCTCGCAGGTCTGCTCATCAAAGCCGAGGCCGGCACCCTGAGCCTCGCGAGTTTCGACTACGAGATCTCGGCACGTCTGGAGATCGCTGCCGACGTCTTGGAAGAAGGCACGATCCTGGTCTCGGGCCGGCTCCTGGCGGACATCTGCAGAAGCCTCCCCTCCGCACCCGTCGAGGTCTCGACCGAGGGCTCGAAAGTCACTCTCACCTGTCGTAACAGCCGCTTCAACCTGGCAACGATGCCCGAAGCGGAGTATCCGGAACTGCCGAAGCTGCCGGACGTCAGCGGCGTCGTCGACGGCGAGGCTTTCTCTCAGGCTGTCTCCCAGGTGATCATCGCCGCGAGCCGCGACGATACCCTTCCCATCCTCACCGGGGTCCGCATGGAGATCGAGGATGACCTGATCACCCTCCTCGCCACCGATCGTTACCGCCTGGCACTCCGCGAAGTCTCATGGAAGCCCACAACTCCGGGGATCTCGACCAGCGCACTGGTCAAGGCAAAGACCCTCAATGAGGTCGCAAAAACTTTGGGTGGTGCAGGCGATCTCAACATCGCTTTCTCCGAGGACTCGGAGCTCATCGGGTTTCAATCCGGGGGGCGCCGCACCACCTCACTCCTCGTAGACGGCGACTATCCGAAGATCAGGTCCCTGTTCCCGGAGAAAACGCCGATCCACGCTACTGTCCAGACGAGCATGCTGGTCGAGGCAGTTCGCCGTGTATCGCTCGTGGCCGAGAGAAATACGCCCGTCCGGCTCGCGTTCGCCGAGGGTCAGGTGACACTTGACGCCGGCACCGGAGAGGATGCGCAGGCATCGGAAGTCATTGAAGCCACCCTTGACGGCGATGACATCACCGTGGCATTCAACCCCCACTACCTGAGTGAGGGACTCGGTGCGTTCAGCAGCCCCTACGTCCGCTTCTCCTTCACCTCACCTCCCAAGCCCGCAGTGATGTCGGCTCAGGATGATTCGACGGGTGAGGACAGGGAAGACTACAGGTACCTCCTGATGCCTGTGCGGCTGCCGAACCAGTAGCCGTACAGCACGCTCACCAGTCGTCCGGACCGTCGTCGGATTCGTCTCGCAGAAAGAGAAACTCATGCACATCGGCCTCATTGGACTCGGAAAAATGGGCTTCAACATGAGGGAGCGATTGCGTGGGCAGGGTATCGACGTCGTCGGCTTCGATCGAAACCCCGAGCTCACCGATGTAGCGGACCTCCAGGAACTGGTCGCCGCACTCCCCGCTCCCCGAATCGTCTGGGTCATGGTGCCGGCGGGCGAGATCACCCATGGCGTGGTCAAGGACCTGTCCGAAGCCCTGTCAGCGGGTGACATGGTCATCGACGGCGGCAACTCGAAGTTCACGGATGACCAGATTCACGCGACGCTGCTTGCTCAGAAGGGCATCAGGTTCCTGGATTGCGGCGTCTCCGGTGGTGTCTGGGGCCTGGAGAACGGCTACGGACTGATGGCCGGTGGCAGTCAGGAGGATGTCGAACTCGCGATGCCCATCTTCGATGCCCTTCGCCCTGACGGGGATCGGGCAGAGAGTTTCGTGCACGTGGGCGATGTCGGGGCCGGCCACTACGCCAAGATGGTCCACAACGGCATCGAGTACGGGCTGATGCAGTCGTACGCCGAGGGCTACGAACTCCTCGAGGCCAAGGACATCGTCAAGGATGTCCATGGCACCTTCGCCGCCTGGCAGAAAGGAACCGTCGTCAGGTCCTGGCTCCTGGATCTTCTCGTCAAGGCATTGCAGGAGGATCCGGGTCTGTCGAAGATCGCCGGCTTCGTCGAGGACTCCGGCGAGGGTCGATGGACCGTCGAGGAGGCCATTGCCAATTCCGTTCCTGCTCCCGCCATCACGGCAGCCCTTTTCGCTCGTTTCACCTCGCGCCAGGAGGACTCACCGTCCATGAAGATGGTGTCCGCGCTCCGCAACCAGTTCGGCGGTCACGCCGTGAAGCCCGCCCAGCCGAAAGTCGAGTAAGTGATGTCCGGTGTACGTTGAGCACCTCTCGCTCACCGGGTTCCGGAGCTATGCGCAGCTCGATATCGCGATAGAACCCGGCATCACGGTGTTCGTCGGACCGAATGGTGTGGGTAAGACGAACATCGTCGAAGCAATCGGCTACCTCGCCACGCTTTCGTCCCACCGGGTTAGCACCGACAGACCGCTCATCGCTCTCGACGCTGATCGGGCGATCGTTCGCGGACGGTTCGTGCGTGGTGAGCAGCGTACGAGCGTCGAGGTGGAGATCAACGCCGAGACGGCGAACCGAGCAAGAATCAACAGGGCGAACCCGGTGAGGGCACGGGATGCCGCGGGCATCCTCAAGACGGTCCTCTTCGCACCCGAAGACCTGTCCCTGGTCAAGGGTGATCCGTCGGCCAGACGGCGTTACCTGGACGACGTCATGGTGTCCCTGCTTCCGCACCAGTCCGCGCTGCGCGCCGACTACGAGCGAGTGCTCAAGCAGCGGAACGCCCTGCTGAAATCGGCCCGTGCCGCCGGAAGGTTCTCGACGGCACACGACGCAACGCTCGATGTGTGGGACCAGCACCTCGCCGAAGCAGGGGCACGGTTGTTGTCCGCCCGCCTCGTACTCGTGGACCAGCTTCGCCCGCACGTGCAGCGCGCCTACGAAGAGCTGACCGATGGCTCGAAGGAAGTGGACACCCTGTATGCGTCGAGTATCTCGTCCTCGGACGTTGATATGGTCGCCGCGATCGATGACGACGGCGGTGCCATTGCTCGGGGCGACGCGGCGCGAGCCCTGCGGGAGCTTCCCCTTCCGGACCTCACCGAACTGTTCGTCGCGAGTCTGCTGCGACATCGGAAAAAGGAATTGGAACGGGGCATCTCGCTCGTCGGGCCTCACCGGGATGACCTCACGCTCCAGCTCGGGCAGGTGCAGGCGAAGGGATATGCATCGCACGGGGAGACCTGGTCGATGGCCCTCGCGCTGCGCCTCGCCACCCACTACCTGCTGCTGGAGGATCGCACCCCCGGAGGCGACCCCGTCCTGATTCTCGACGATGTTTTTGCGGAGCTCGACACACAGCGGCGTAACCGCCTGGCCGCCATCGTGGCCCCGGCCGAACAGGTGCTCGTCACGGCTGCGGTAGGAGACGACATTCCGCAGGCGCTCCTCGGCCGACAGATCCGGGTGGTACCCGGCGGTATCGCAGATGGGGGGACATCTCCAGACAGCGGTTCAGGACACGAACCGGGGCCGCAGGCCTCTGAAGGCGGGGATCGCGGTGATTCGAGTGTCTGAGCAGCGCCCGCCGGAGGATTCCGCGAAGGGTGACGCAGGAACACCGCCCGCACCGGACCGCCGCCGCACCAGCACTGATGACGGGGAGGAACCGGACGTCGCCCCGGCAGAAGCCCAGGGATTCCCGGAGCAGGATGCTCCACAGGCGCTCCTCAACAGATTGCGCAACGCCTCGCAGTCCAGGGGTACGCCGCGTGAGGCCGGAACGAAGCGGACGGCGAAGTCCGGCCGCCGGCGCTACTCGCCCGAGCCGGTGTACGGCGGGCGGGACCCGGAGGGTGTCGGGAACGTCTTCTCCCGCATGCTGGCCGAACGCGGCTGGAAGGCCCCTGTCGCCGTCGGATCAGTGCTCTCGCGCTGGAGTGAGATCGTGGGAGCCGACATCGCAGCGCACTGCGTGCCGGAAAGCTTTGACGCCGACACCGTGCTGGTGCGGTGCGACTCGACCGCCTGGGCCACCCAGCTACGCCTCATCACTCCGCAGGTGCTGAAGAGGTTTGAAGCCGAGCTGGGAGCCGGCGTCGTCACCCGGCTCTCCGTCGTCGGACCGGCCGCTCCGAGTTGGCGCAAGGGTGGGCGCACTGTGAAGGGGCGCGGCCCGCGCGACACCTACGGATGAGGTGGAACGGGGGGAGGTACGGACGATCGCTGAGTGGCCTGTAGGGCAATTGTGGATGTGCCCGGCGTATCCGTCCTCATGGACGGACGGGCGTCGGCTCTGAAGCCTCTTCAGCGGCCAATGAGGGCCTGTTGGTGCGGGATTGCCGCCCTCCGCAGGGTAGAATAGGACGAGATTGTTTTGGTCCACCCAGTTGAGGAGCCGTCTGCGCCTGTGGCACAAGAAAACGAGTTGAACGCGAGTGATGTGTTGATCGGCGAGGGTGAGTCCCCGATTCTGGAGGCGGCGACGGAGCACGCTTACGGAGCCAACGAGATCACCGTCCTCGAAGGACTGGAGGCGGTTCGCAAGCGCCCCGGTATGTACATCGGATCCACCGGACCTCGCGGGCTGCATCATCTGGTCTACGAGGTCGTCGACAACTCGGTCGATGAAGCCCTTGCAGGATACTGCGACCACATCAAGATCAACCTGCAGGTCGACGGTGGTGTCAAGGTCGTCGATAACGGCCGCGGCATCCCCGTGGACATGCATCCCACTGAAGGTCGGCCGACCGTGGAGGTCGTCATGACCATCCTCCACGCCGGCGGCAAGTTCGGCGGTGGCGGTTACGCCGTCTCGGGCGGCCTGCACGGGGTCGGCATCTCGGTCGTCAACGCACTCTCGAAGCGTGTGGAAACCGAGGTCCGGCGCCAGGGCCATGTCTGGCACCAGTCGTTCGCGGATGGTGGAAAGCCCGTGGGTGAGCTGAGGATGGGTGAGGAGACCACGGAGACGGGTACCACCCAGACCTTCTACCCTGATGATTCGATCTTCGAGAGCACCGAGTTCGACTTCGAGACGCTCCGGGCGCGGTTCCAGCAAATGGCCTTCCTCAACAAGGGCCTGCGCATCACCCTCACCGACGAGCGCGTGCAAGCGATCGAAACGGATGAGGTCGTCGAGATTGCTGACGCGCAGAAATCCGATGAAGGGCCCAAGAACCGGGGCGTGGAGTACCTGTACGAGAACGGGCTCCTCGACTACGTCCGCTACCTCAATTCGGCCAAACGCGTGGATGTCATCCATGAGGATGTCATCGCTTTCGAAACCGAGAACCCGGACCGGAAGATGGCCGTCGAGGTTGCCCTGCAGTGGACCTCCGCCTATTCGGAGAGTGTCCACACGTACGCCAACACGATCAACACTCACGAGGGCGGCACCCACGAAGAAGGTTTTCGTGCGGCCATGACGACCCTGATCAACAAGTACGCGCGCGAGAAGAACATCATCAAGGAGAAGGACGACAACCTGACCGGTGATGACATCCGCGAGGGTCTGACTGCTGTCATCTCGGTGAAGCTGTCCGAACCGCAGTTCGAAGGCCAGACCAAGACAAAGCTCGGCAATTCCGAGGTGAAGGGCTTCGTGCAGCGCGTGGTCACCGACCAGCTGGGCGACTGGCTGGAGCGCAATCCCGGCCCGGCCCGTGATGTGATCCGCAAATCGATCCAGGCGTCACAGGCACGCATGGCTGCCCGCAAGGCGAGGGAGTCCACCCGACGCAAGGGACTGCTCGAGTCCGGCGGCATGCCGGGCAAGCTCAAGGACTGCCAGTCCAAGGACCCAGCTCGTTCGGAGATCTACATCGTCGAGGGTGACTCGGCCGGAGGTTCGGCCGTCCGCGGACGCAACCCAGAGACGCAGGCAATCCTCCCGCTGCGCGGCAAGATCCTCAACGTGGAGCGGGCCCGCCTCGATCGCGCCCTCGGCAACAGCGAGGTCCAGGCGATGATCACTGCGTTCGGAGCCGGCATCGGCGAGGACTTCGATGTGGCCAAGGCCAGATACCACAAGATCGTGCTCATGGCGGATGCCGATGTCGACGGCCAGCACATCACCACGCTGCTGCTCACCCTCCTGTTCCGCTACATGCGGCCGCTGATCGAGAACGGCTTCGTGTACCTCGCGCAGCCGCCTCTCTATCGCATCAAGTGGTCCAACGCGAAGCACGACTACGTGTTCAGTGACCGCGAGCGTGACGAGGTCATCAAGATGGGACTGGCCAAGAACCAGCGACTGCCGAAGGACAACGGGATCCAGCGCTACAAGGGCCTCGGCGAGATGGACTATACGGAGCTGTGGGACACCACCATGGACCCCGACCACCGCACACTGCTCCAGGTGACCATGGATGACGCCGCTGCGGCGGATCAGGTCTTCTCGGTGCTCATGGGTGAGGACGTGGAGTCCCGGCGCAACTTCATCCAGCAGAACGCTAAGGACGTGCGTTTCCTCGACATCTAAGTGCCAATACACGACATCTCGCCGGCGCGAAGAATCATGCTCGCTCCTCGCAATGTCGAAGCGCCCACACGCTATGCCGGGCAGCGACCGCGTCTTTTGTGGTTGAGAACCTTTCACGAACGGAATTGATTCATGAGTGACGTCACCACCGGAAACGGCAATGGACCGGACGAGCCCCTCGAGGGTGAGGTCCTGACCGACCGCGTCGAGCAGGTCGACCTGCAGACCGAGATGCAGCGGTCCTACCTGGACTACGCCATGGCGGTCATCGTCGGACGTGCGCTGCCGGACGTGCGCGACGGACTGAAGCCTGTTCATCGCCGTGTCCTGTATGCGATGTTCGACGGCGGCTACCGGCCTGACCGATCGTTCAACAAGTGCGCCCGTGTTGTCGGCGAGGTCATGGGGCAGTATCACCCGCACGGTGATTCGGCGATCTACGACGCCCTCGTGCGCCTGATCCAGGACTGGACCATGCGCTATCCGCTGGCGCTCGGGCAGGGTAACTTCGGCTCACCCGGCAATGACGGCGCTGCGGCTCCGCGGTACACCGAGACGAAGATGGCCCCGCTCGCCATGGAGATGGTGCGGGACATCGATGAGGAAACCGTCGACTTCCAGGACAACTACGACGGCAAGAACCAGGAACCGACGATCCTCCCGTCGCGCTTCCCGAATCTGCTCGTCAATGGGTCATCCGGCATTGCCGTCGGTATGGCCACCAATATCCCGCCGCACAACCTCCGTGAAGTCGCGGATGGCGTGCAGTGGTACCTCGAGAATCCCGAGGCCTCGAAGGAAGAGCTGCTCGAAGCGCTGATCACCCGCATCAAGGGCCCGGACTTCCCGACCGGCGCCCAGATCCTGGGGCACAAGGGCATCGAGGACGCCTACCGGACCGGTCGTGGCTCGATCACGATGCGCGCGGTCGTCAACGTCGAGGAGATTCAGAACCGGACCTGCCTCGTCGTCACCGAACTGCCCTACCAGGCGAACCCCGACAACCTGGCGATCAAGATCGCCGAACTGGTCAAGGACGGCAAGGTCAGCGGCATCGCCGACCTGCGGGACGAGACATCGGGCCGCACCGGCCAGCGCCTGGTGATCGTGCTCAAGCGCGACGCCGTCGCGAAGGTCGTGCTCAACAACCTGTACAAGCACACCCAGCTGCAGGACAATTTCAGCGCGAACATGCTGGCGATCGTTGATGACGTTCCCCGGACGCTCAGCCTCGATGCCTTCGTGCGGCACTGGGTCACCCACCAACTCGAAGTGATCGTCCGGCGCACGCGGTACAGGCTGCGGAAGGCGGAGGAGGAGGCACACATCCTCCGCGGCCTCCTGAAGGCGCTCGACGCACTGGATGAGGTCATCGCCCTGATCCGGGCCTCCTCCACGACGGAAGAAGCGCGCGACGGGCTGATGGGGCTGCTGTCCATCGACGAACTCCAGGCGACAGCCATTCTGAACATGCAACTCCGCCGCCTCGCGGCGCTGGAGCGGCAGAAGATCCAGGACCGCCACGCAGAACTCGAGACGATGATCACCGAGTTCAACAGGATCCTCGCTTCCGAGGATGTCCAGCGCGGAATCGTCAGCACCGAGCTGTCGGACATCGTCGCGAAATTCGGTGACGATCGACGCACGGAGATCCTCATGGGCTACGACGGCGACATGAGCATGGAAGACCTGATTCCCGAAGAGGAGATGGTCGTCACCATCACGCGCGGCGGGTACGTGAAGCGCACGCGCAGTGACAATTACCGTCAGCAGGCCCGCGGTGGCAAGGGCATCAAGGGGGCCCAGTTGCGCGGCGACGACGTCGTCGAGCACTTCTTCGTGACCACCACCCACCACTGGCTCCTGTTCTTCACGAACCTGGGCAGGGTCTACCGTGCGAAGGCCTACGAGCTCGTGGAAGCGGCACGGGACGCCAAGGGGCAGCACGTAGCGAATCTCCTGGCCTTCCAGCCGGACGAGACGATCGCCCAGGTCCTAGATCTGCGGGACTATCAGCAGTCGCCCTATCTTGTCCTCGCCACCAAGCGTGGACTGGTCAAGAAGACACGCCTCGAGGACTACGACACCAATCGGACCGCCGGTGTCATCGCTATCAACCTCCGCGACAACGACGAGCTCGTCTCGGCGCAGCTCGTGTCCGGAAGTGACGACATCATGCTCGTCTCGCGCAAGGGACAGTCCCTGCGGTTCACGGCCGACGACGACGCTCTGCGACCCATGGGGCGCGCCACCTCCGGCGTGACCGGCATGAAGTTCCGAGAGGATGACGAGCTCCTGGCGGCCAATGTCGTCACTGACGACTCCTTCGTCTTCATCGTCACCGAGGGGGGCTTCGCCAAGAGGACCCGCGTCGACGACTACCGCGTCCAGGGACGAGGTGGGCTCGGCATCAAGGTCGCGAAGCTCGCCGAGGAGCGAGGTGACCTCATCGGTGCCCTCGTGGTGCAGGAAGAGGATGAGGTGCTGGTCGTCATGGGCGGCGGGAAGGTCGTCCGTTCGGCTGTCACCGGTGTTCCCGCGAAGGGACGCGACACCATGGGCGTCATCTTCGCCAAGCCGGACAAGACCGACCGAATCATCGCCATCGCCCGCAACAGCGAGCGGAGCGTAGGCGTGGAGGAGGGCCTCATCGAGGATCCGTCCGAAGCGAGCCCGGACGTCGAGGTCATCGACACCGTGACGCCGGAGGAGGAACCTGCAGAGTTCACAGCCGATGAAGTACGGTTGTCGACAGAGGAAACGGCTGAGCCTGACGCTGAGTCGCCGGAACACGGAGGTAACGAGTGAGCTCGGCCAACACCAACCCGCGGACTACCAGTGGACAAGTGCGATCGCCTGGTGCTTCGCCGCGCGTGAATGCTCCGGCTCGTCCAGCGCAGCGTCCTGCCTCGGCAGGCAATCAGGCTGGACGCCCGACCCAGCGACCGGGGCTGGTCAAGCCGGCTCCGAAGGCGAAGGCCCGCAAGGCACGCCTGCTCGTCAGCAAGGTGGACCCCTGGTCAGTACTCAAGATGTCCTTCCTGCTCTCGGTCGCCCTTGGCATCGTCACCGTCGTGGCATCGTTCGTGATCTGGACCGTGCTCGATCTGACGGGCATCTTCGATGGTGTCAACGAGTTGCTGCGTGAGATCGCCGGGTCCGAGAGCGGGGGCTTCGATCTTCGCCAGTTCGCTTCACTGCCGCAGGTACTGTCCTTCGCGACCATCATCGCCGTGGTCAATGTGGTCCTCCTGACCGCCCTCGCCATGCTCTCGGCGGTGCTCTACAACATCTCCTCCACCCTGGTCGGCGGCATCGGCGTGACGCTCACCGATGATTGAGATACCGGCCTCCTCGGTTCTTCCGTGACGATTTGAAGATTCCCGAGACACTACTGTAAAGTCGTATCTCGGCCCGAAGAGGTATCGGGGCGTATAGCTCAGGCGGTTAGAGCGCTTCGCTGATAACGAAGAGGTCCCAGGTTCAAGTCCTGGTACGCCCACGGATCCACCACTCGCAGGTAACTGCTAGGAGACTGTCGTGAAGAAGTTGCTCATTGCAGTAGCGGCTGCGGCCGGTGTTCTGGCCTACAAGCGGTGGCAGGATTCAGAAAAGAGCAAGAACGTCTGGAGCAGTGCGACGGACGACGTAGCGTAAGCAACGGACTGTGTGAACCTTCACGGTGAATGCAGTCCGATTCGGGGGGCATGGCGCAATTGGTAGCGCACCTGCTTTGCAAGCAGGGGGTTCGGGGTTCGAGTCCCCGTGCCTCCACCGAAGAGAAGGCCCCGGTCATGGACCGGGGCCTTCTGCGTTGGCAGCCTGCCGCACACGGGTCCAAGCAGTGCCATAGTGTTGCCGGGTGATCATCTTCCTCTCTGTCCTGGGCGTGATTGGCGTGTCCGCATCCGGGCCGATCATGGCAGCAACGGCAGCTCCGGTCCTCGCAATCGCTTTCTGGCGAAATCTGCTCGGGGCGATCCTCATGGGAGGGCCTGCGGCAGTATCCAAGCGGGCCGAGTTCGCGTCGCTGCGGTGGTCGGACTATCGGCGGCTCGCGATCGCTGCGGTGTCGCTTGCGCTCCACTTCGTCTGCTTCATCACCGCACTCAAACTGACGTCCGTCGCTGCGGCTACCGCGCTCGTCTGTCTCCAGGTGGCATGGATCGCACTGTTCAACGCGCTGCTCGGATCACGTCCGCACAGTGCAGTGGTGGGGGGCTTGGGCGTTGCGTTCGTGGGGGTCGTGATCATTACCGGATTCGACCTGTCACTGTCCCGGGATGCAGTGCTGGGGGATGTCCTGGCCCTTCTCGGCGGGGCGCTGGCAGGTATTTACCAGATGGCCGGTGCAGCAGCGCGACGGACGATGTCGACGGGAACCTATACGACCCTTTGCTACGGAGCCTGTGCGGTGATCCTGCTGATCCTGTGCGCTGCTACCGCACAACCAGTCGTCGGCTTCACTCCGGCTGCCTGGGCGGGCATCCTCGCCGTGACACTCATGGCGCAGATCATGGGACACTCGGTCTTCAATCATCTTCTCGCCGTGATGAGTCCGCTCGTTGTCTCCATGATCATCCTGTTGGAAATTCCGGGTGCGGCGGTCCTCGCAGCTATATTCCTCGATGAGAAACTACCGACAG
The DNA here is from genome assembly GCF_035985055.1 of Arthrobacter sp. PL16. Taxonomy (NCBI): domain Bacteria; kingdom Bacillati; phylum Actinomycetota; class Actinomycetes; order Micrococcales; family Micrococcaceae; genus Arthrobacter; species Arthrobacter sp. PL16. The sequence continues at coordinate 279,073 of NZ_JAXCIC010000003.1, read as the reverse complement.
GAACCTACGGCGGACTGGTGCTGATCCTTGTTGGGCTCGCGATAGTCATCCGTGGTCAGCAACGGAGGAACGGACGGCGACAATCCCCGAAGATGGCAGCAGCATCGGCTCCTCCGCCGGCCCTCGGCGGAGACTGACTATTCGCACCATCGAACATTCCGTAAAGTGCATATTTATAGCCGCCATGAAAAAGCCCCCCGACGTAGCCGGGGGGCTTCTTCGTCCGACCGTACGGTCTCAGGCCTTGGGCTCTTCCGGAGAATTGGCCGAGTGCTTGGCCGAATCGGTGACATCCTTCGCCTTATCGGCAACGGTCTGGGCCGCGTCGGCGGCCTTGTTCTTGCTGTCGGCGTTCTTGCTGCCGTCCGACGCATCGCTGGACGAGGCTGCGGCGCGGTCGGCTGCCTCCTTCATGCTGGCGATGACCTCCTTTGCCTCCTGCGACTTCTGGCTCGACACGGGGGCGGGGGTTGCCTTGATAGGAGCCGGGGTCTTCCAGGGATCCTCGACAGGCTTCGAGGCCCGCCATGCAGCCACCCCGGCGATGATGCCGGCCGCGATGATACCGAAGATCAGCCAGCCCTGACCGGACTTGCGGGCCTGGCTCCTCTTCAGGTCCTTGGACGCCTGCATTGCTGCAGCGGCGAGGCGCTTCTGGGCATTCTTCACGGCGTTCTTGTCACCAGTCGCCTTGATGACGGCCTTCTCGACGACGGGGGGAAGGGTCGCTGCAGCGAGTGACCGGGAAGCGCTGTCAGCGGCTTCTCCGAGCTTCGCGGAGAACGCGGGCAGATAGTCGTCGACAACCTTGCCCTTGGCCGAGTTCAACGCGGGCGAGGCCTTGTCCAGCGTTCCCTGAATCCTGGGGGTTGTCTCGTCGATGAGCTGGGCGATGGCCGGACCCACCCTGTCGATGCTGTCCTGGATCCTGGGGGTCACCACGGAGATGCCTCCGGAGATGCCCTCGGTCACCTTACGGACGGTGTCCTGAAGGGCCGGACCGGCCGTTTCGATGCCCTTCTCCCAACGGGGCTTGGCCCAACCGTAGGCCGTGGCCACGTGTGGTGTCGCCCAGGTCTGTGCTGCGGTGACATTCGTCGCCAGGCCAGCGGCAAGTCCGGCAGCGAAGCCTTCCTCGAGTTCGCGGGTGGCGCGTGCGTTCTTCTTCACAAAAACCTCCAGGGGGTGGCTGATCGTTTTCACCAGCCTACTTCGCATGGGCAGGGGGTGCCATCCATGCCACCTGAGGGTGCTAGGTCGGCGACTCGTTCCACTCTGCGCGGAATACGACCGGTCACCTTTATTGTCAGGACCCGCGTGAAAGAATGGCGCTATGACTGCTATACCGACAGCAAAAGCGACCATCCATACCAACCAGGGCGACATCGAGGTGAATCTCTTCGGGAACCACGCTCCGAAGACGGTCAAGAACTTCATCGGCCTCGCCACCGGCGAGATCGCCTGGACCCACCCGCAGACCGGTGAGGAGAGCAACGCCCCCCTGTACAGCGGCACCATCTTCCACCGGATCATCAAGGACTTCATGATCCAGGGCGGAGATCCCCTGGGCCAGGGCATCGGCGGACCCGGTTATAAGTTCGACGACGAGATCAACCCCGATCTGACATTCGCCGAGCCCTACAAGCTGGCTATGGCGAACGCCGGCCTTCAGGGCGGTCGGGGAACCAACGGTTCGCAGTTCTTCATCACGTCGGTGCCTACGACCTGGCTCCAGGGCAAGCACACGATCTTCGGCGATGTCACGGACGAGGAGTCCCGCAAGGTCGTGGACAAGCTGAACTCGATTCCGACCGACAGGAGGGACAAGCCCTCGGAGGACGTCGTCATCGAGAGCATCACTGTGGAACAGCTCTAACCGCATGTCCTATGGTCTCCCCGCGCCTGACGCCGAAAGCCAGCAGGCGCCCGTCTGCCCGCGGCACCCTGATCGCATCAGCTATGTGAGGTGTCAGAGGTGCGGCCGTCCGGCGTGCGCGGAGTGCCAGCGGCCCGCAGCCGTCGGTTTTCAATGCGTGGATTGCGTGCGTGAGCAGGCTGCCCGCGCACCGGTCCGCAAGACGGCTTTCGGTGGCGTCGCGCGCGGGGGGGCACCCGTTGTCACGTATACCCTCATCGGCGTGTGCGTGGTGGTGTTCCTGCTGCAGCTCGTGGTGCCGGGACTCACCAGGGCTTTCTCCTATGCCCCCATCTATACGGCGGGCGCGGGCGGAGTGATTCCGGCGGAGCCCTGGCGGATGCTCACGGCGGCTTTCCTCCACTCGCCGAGCTCGTTCCTTCATGTGGCGTTCAACATGTACGCGCTGTACATCCTGGGCAAGGTCCTCGAACCCGCCATGGGCAGGGCGAGGTTCCTGGCGCTCTACCTCATCTCGGCGATCGCCGGCTCCGTCGGGGTCCTGCTCCTGAGTAATTTCCAGCAGTCGGTCGTCGGTGCATCGGGGGCCGTGTTCGGACTGTTCGGGGCCCTGTTCATCATCCAGCGCAAGCGTGGGGGCGATGTCCGCCAGATCGTCGTTCTGATCGCCATCAACGCCGTCCTCGGTTTCGTCGTCCAGGGCATCGCCTGGCAGGCGCATCTCGGTGGGCTTCTCGCAGGCGCCGCTTGTGCCGCCGTCGTCGCTTACGCTCCGAGAGGCTCGCGCCAGGCGCGGCTCCAGTGGGCTGGGCTAGCGGTGGTCGTCCTGCTGTTGGGTGTTCTGACGTTCGTCGGGGTCTCGCTTCTCCCTGTGTGAGGTATCAAGTGAGGGAGGGGTCGGTGTGCGAACACCGACCCCTCCCTCACTTGTCCACACCCTTTATCCACACGGGGGATAACTTACACACATGTAATTCCACACCTGTGGATAAGCAGGGCCCGGAGTTTCGCGGGATTCGGTGAACGATCAACAATCCTGTGCACACCTGTGGATAACTTCATGCACATGGTGTGTACAGACGCTGATCTAGTAGCCGAACACTGAGCGACGTATTGGTTTGGCGAGAGTTTGTGCGAATGAGTCCGTGATGTGGTTGTCCCGGTACACGAGAACGTTCCCAACCACGTACGGGCATGCATCGTCTCTGCAGAAGTAGGGCGACAAATCCACCAGTGTCACGCCGTCCATCCCCTGAGCAGCCTCGATCATGGGGTCGTCCGCTGTTTCACCGTCGGTCCGATCAACACAGTCGACGGCTACGGCATCACTCATCTCCACGCATTCAGGAGCCGGAGTCTTTGGAAGAGGTGAGTCGGTGATCACACGGACGTCGATTCCGGCATCCACGAGAGGTCGCCACAGTGAGCGATACCCCTCGACCGTTTCTCTCCTGGAGGACCAGGACCACGACAGCTCGCGCTCATACCCGGAAGGTCGCAGGTTGCTGGTCAGAACCATATCCGGCGGATCGGCCAACAGGGTCTCGAGAGTCAGGCGGTTCTGCTTGATGCAGTCACTGAAGACGGCCGCACCACTTCCGAGAGGCGCTGCGTTGAATGGGCATCCATTACGTACGAGTACGTCGAGAATGAAGGCCTCCTGCTTGAATACTGCATCGAGCGGCGAGAGGTACTGGCCTGCATGAGAGTCTCCGACCAGTACGGCCCGCTCTTGCCCCTCGGGAGTTCCATACTGGCAGGCATCTGTACTCATCTCGGTCGGGTCCCATAACAGGCAACCATTACCGGCCAAGACATTCTGATCATCAGCCGCAACTGCTGGGTCAGGGCGTATCGGTGCTATCGGCCCCGCTGCTTGATCCCAAGCAGCGGCTCCAGGATATAGAACGGGATCGAGCGAACCTTCTAGTCCTTGACTGCCCTTGATGGCGACGAGACTCGCTGGAAGGGCAGCGGCAGCTAGAGACAAAAGAAGTAACCCCGAACCGAGGACATAGGAGTACCGCTTTATCTCGCGCCCAGCGTTGTGAGGGCCTCTCACCCGACGTGCCGTAGTGGGAGCCCGATTGAGGGGTAGTTCGATGAAGCGTGTGCTGGCCCACGCTAGTACGCCGGCGAGAATCAGGATGACTATGCCGTCCACGAGAGCCGCAGGTCGTCCGAGAAGGAAGAGGTATAGAACGATCAGTGGCCAATGCCAGAGGTACAAAGAGTAAGAGATGTTGCCCAGGAATACGGAAGGCCTGACGGACAGCACATGAACGAATCCCGGCGAGTCATGACGCGAATATCCCGCGCAGAGGACGAGGAGTGTGCCGACGACTGGCACTCCCGCAATCCATCCTGGGAACGGGAGTGCAGTGGCGAACATCGCGGCACTGTACCCGATGAGAGCGGCTCCAACGACAAAGGCGACGTCCGCTGACCGATGACCGAGTTTAGGAGCGCAGATCGCAAGTATCCCGCCGGCGAGAAGTTCCCACAGCCGAGTAGTCGTCGCAAAGTAGGCAACGCCCGGATTTGTTGTCGACCATACGACGGAATGGACCAATGACAGCGCCAGAAGGAGCGACAAGGAGGTAAGTATCAATCATCTGCGTCGAGCGCCTGCCTCTCCGCGAATCCTACGAGCGACTAGCAGGATGAACAGTGGAACCACCAGGTAGAACTGTTCCTCGACCGCGAGGGACCAGAAGTGTTGGAAGATGGAGACGGGCCCTCCAGCTTGCTCGTAACTGGTCGAGCCGAAGGCGAGATTCCAATTCTGGACCTGCAGGCCAGAAGCGATGACATCCTTCGACAACAGGGTCCAACGGCTCGTTGGAAGGATGAGGAGTGCCGCGAGGGTTGTGGCGCTGAGTACCAGCGTTGCGGCGGGCATGAGACGACGGATGCGCCGGCGGTAGAACGCCGCCAAGTCAATACGGCCTGTTGTCGCTGCCTCTCGCGCCAAGGACCCGATGATGAGATATCCCGAGATCACAAAGAAGACGTCGACACCCACGAATCCTCCCGGAAGCGCGTCAGGCATCAGGTGGTACACCACCACCAGAAGAACCGCGACGGCGCGAAGTCCTTGGATATCGGGACGGCGGTTCCTCGGTTCACTCACAGTACGAGAGTCGTGAGCGTTCCCAGCCAATAGGTGCTCGATGCCGCGGATAGCGAGGTCAGAGGGCGCCCAAGTTCCATATGTTTCAGCGAATAGTCAACAGGGGTACGGAATAAGTAGTTCACCTTGACATTGTGACCCATGAGAGTGGTGGGTACCGGAAGCTACGCGTGGAGTCTTGTAAGGCGCTGGTCCTTCGTCCTGGCTCGTCCTTTCCAATTCGCGTTCAGACCCCACGCTGCAGAATCGGAGCAGCTCGCCAAATCTAAGAATCGTCGCCTGCTTCTCGTCGATTCCTGAACAGAGCCAGAAATGCACCATCACCGCGGGCCGAGGCCCGCGGCGATGGTGTTGGTGCTCGTCGGAAAGCGAAAAGCTTCGTATTTCCGAATGCGGCTAACGCCACCGCGTCGTCATCAGGAAGCCGATGATCGCGATGCCGAAGCCCGCGAGGATGTTCCACGAACCCCAGGCTGCAACGGGCAGGGTGGACATCGAGATGTAGAACGTGATGATCCACAGCAGGCCGACGATCATCAGACCGAACATGACGTACTTGTACCAGGCGGGATTCGGCTTGGGCTGTGAGGATTTCGCGGCGGGCGCAGCGGAGCTGGCTCTCTTGCGGGGCTTGGACTCGGGCACGGCTTCTCCTCGACGGGGTGCAGCTGCTGGTCAGCTGCACCGATGTTCCTGCTGGCCGCTCAGAAGTGTCCCGACCTGCAGGTTATCCTGAAGGAGAATCGACACCCGGCGGTCCGGTTCTTGCACGATTCTAGCCAAGAACCGCAGGATACCGGTGCATCCCGAGCTCAGGAGTGGCAGTGGCCAGATCAACGCTCGACGCCGCCGTCGAAAGCCGACCTCAACGCACCAGGCCCACGCGCCGTCGTCGGACGCCCTTCCAGGTGGTCGCGCAGATCCTGGGCGAACTGCTCATCACCGCCGGAATCGTCCTGCTGCTGTTCGTGGGGTGGGAGCTCTGGTGGACGAACATCGACTCGGGGATCAAGCAGGATCAGGCGCTGGAGCAGTTCTTCTCGGATGTGCCCCTTGCACCTGAGCCTCCAGCGCCCTCGACCGACGGCGGTGAAGACGCACCTGCCGTCGAGGACTTCGGGGAACCGGCAGTCCTTGCGCAGAGTGCACTCACCGGTACCTTCGGAGTGGTGTACGTCCCCCGCTTCGGCGAGAACTATTCACGGCCCATCACGGCCGGCGTAGGAACCGATGTGCTGGACAACCTCGGACTCGGCCACTACCCCGGCACCGCTGCACCCGGGGCGGTAGGGAATATAGCGCTGGCAGGCCACCGGCAGACGCACGGCCAGGTGCTCGACCAGATTCATACCCTGGTTCCCGGTGACCGCATCTACCTCCAGACGCGCGACGGCTACTACACCTATGTCTTCCGCAACACGGAGATCGTGCTGCCGGATCGTGTGGATGTCATCGCTCCCGTCCCCACGGATCCCGCTGCTGAACCCCTGGACCGCATTCTCACGCTGACCAGCTGCAATCCTCGCTTCGGCGCCCAGGAGCGTATTATTGCGTACTCGGTGATGGAGTCCTGGCGTCCCTTGGATGCCGGGCCGCCGCCGGAGATCGCGGAGCAGGTCGCCCGCGCTGCAGGACAGGCATAGACACGATGTACGGATCCATTTTCCGCGCTCTTCCCGGTCCCCTGTGGATGCGCATCGTCCTGTCCGTGGTCCTGGTGCTGGCAGCCGTCGCGGTACTCCTGGTCTTCGTGTTTCCCTGGATATCCCAGTTCAGCCCGCTCACAGATTCAACGATTGGTTCCCCGTAACTCATGGCTCACTCCACCCGAATCCTCGTCGTCGACAACTACGACAGTTTCGTCTACACCCTGGTCGGCTACCTGCAGGAACTCGGCGCCGAGACCACCGTGGTCCGGAACGACGACGTCACGCTAGCGGAAGCGCAGGACATGGCGGCATCGCGGAACGGTGTCCTCATCTCTCCGGGTCCGGGAACACCGGCCGACGCCGGCGTCTGTGTCGATCTGATCCGTTGGTGCGGTGAGCAGGCCAAGCCCATGCTCGGGGTCTGCCTGGGTCATCAGGCGCTCGCCGAGGCATACGGGGGTACGGTCACGCACGCACCTGAACTCATGCACGGCAAGACGTCGCTCGTCGAACACGACGGGACGAGTGTTTTCGCGGGACTTCCGTCACCGGTTACCGCAACGCGGTACCACTCTCTCGCAGCCGTCAGCGACAGCGTACCGGCAGAGCTCACCGTCACGGCCCGCACCGCCAGCGGCATCATCATGGGCCTCGAGCACAGGACGGCACCCCTCTGCGGCGTACAGTTCCATCCCGAGTCCGTCCTCACGGAGGGCGGCTACCAGATGCTGGGTACCTGGCTCGAATCACTCGGTCTCGAGGGCGCGGCAACCAGGGCCGCGGGCCTCAGCCCGCTCATCGCGCGCTAGGTACCGCCTGAAGGGGAAGGACCAGGCCCGTCGACGAGCTGACCTGCCGGTCGTCGCCTAGTTACCGTCCTCGGTGGGACGGGTGTTGGATCCGTCACCCGTGCCTTCGGTCGGCCGGTTACCCGGTTCCTCCGACGGGGACTGTGTGGGTTCGGGGGACTGCGTGGGCTCGGCCGGCTCCGCAGGTTCGGGGACAGGTGCCCTCGCGACGGTCAGGACGATCTGCGTACCCTGATCAACCTCGGATCGAGCCTGCGCGGATTGTGCCGTGATGATGCCCGGGGCGACGACGCTGTTCTCCACCTCGCGAACGGTGAAGGGCAATTGCACCGCGGGGTCCGCCAGGAGTGCCTCGGCCTGCTGGATGGTCAGATCGGTGAGCAGGGGCACGGTGACCTTGCCGTTGGACAGCACCAGATCGACCGAACTGCCGACCGGCACAGTCTGGCCGGCCTGGGGGTTGGTGGTGATGACCCTGCCGTCGGGGACCTCGGCGCTGGTCTCCTCCGTGATGGCGCCACCCCGCAGACCGAGTTCCTCGAGTTGGTCACGAGCCGAGGATTCGGTGAGACCGGCGAGCGAGTCGGGCAGCAGCACGTTGGCGGGGCCCTGCGAGACGGTGATGTTGACGCGCGATTCCGGCTCCACGGAGGCACCCGCGGACGGATCCGACGAGATGACACTGCCGGCATCCACCGTTGCGTTGTACTCCTTGTCGGTAGAGGGGATGAGTCCCACGTCGACGATGGCATCGGTTGCGTCCGCCTCCGTCATCCCGACGAGTTCGGGAACGACGACGGTCGTCACTTCAGGCTGGTCCTGATTGCCCAGCAGGGTGCTGAGCACGAAGTAGCCGGCAGCAAGGACCAGGAGGACCGCCACGAAGAAGACGGTGATCCAGGCAGTACGGGCGGAATTCCGCCTCCGGTCCGGTTGCTGCCCGGCACCCCCCGAACGCAGGACGTCGGACCGGTCATCCTCTTCGATCCGATCGGAGGCCTGGAGGCGGCCGTCCGTCATCGCACGTTCGGCGGAGACCCGATCCATGGCGCGCGTGTGGGGACCCGACAATGCGGCTGCGGCGGACCCGGGAAGCGCCGCCGCGCCGACTCCTTGCGCACGCGTCTGCGGGGCGGTGATATTCATCGCTTCCGTCGGTGCTACGACGGCGCCGGGCAGGATGATGCCTCGGCCGGCGTCCAGCAGTGCCTTGCGGAAGCCCGCTGCATCCTGGAAGCGGTCCTCGCGGTCTTTCTCAAGGGCCCTGGCCAGCACGGAATCCAAGGCGGGCGTCACATCGGTATTGAGACTGCTCGCCGTCGGAGGTTCCTCCCGGACGTGCTGGTAGGCGACGGATACCGGGCTGTCCCCGACGAACGGTGGCCGGCCGGTGAGCAGTTCGAACAGCAGACACCCGGCGGAGTACAGATCGCTGCGTGCATCGACCTTCTCACCCCGTGCCTGCTCGGGCGAGAGGTACTGTGCCGTGCCGAGGACGGCCTGCGTCTGCGTCATGGTGGCCTGCGAATCGGCCATCGCGCGGGCTATGCCGAAGTCCATCACCTTGACGGCGCCGTCGAGCGTGATCATCACGTTGGCCGGCTTGATGTCCCTGTGGACGATGCCGGCCTTGTGACTGTACTCCAGCGCGTCGAGGACACCCGCAAGGTAGGTGACGCTGTCCTTGGGCGTCAGGTCACCGGCCTTGACATGGTCGCGGAGGGTTCGGCCGGCTACGTACTCCATGACGATGAAGGGGACACGGACCTCGTGCTGCGGTCGGTCGGGAATCTCCTCCTCGCCCGTGTCGTACACCGAGACGATGTTCGGGTTGTTCAGCCCCGCAACAGCCTGTGCCTCCCGCCTGAAGCGCGACTGGAACAGCGGATCCCGAGCCAGGTCCTGGCGCAGGAGCTTGATCGCGACCGAGCGCCCGAGCCGCAGGTCTTTGCCGAGGTGGACGTCGGCCATCCCCCCGCGCCCGATCAGTTCGAGTACCTCGTATCGTCCGTTCAGGACCCGCTGGGTGTTCACCGGCTTCCGTTCCCCGGCCATTGGCGCTCCGGAGGGATCATGGGCTGGAGGTCGCTGTCGCTGTCGGCGCCGGCGTCGGGGTCGGCGTCACCGGGGCCACCGGGGCCTCGGTCTCAGGCGGACCGGACGACACGACGTAGTCGACCTGTGTTCCCGCGGGCAGTACGGCTCCCGCCCCCGGATTGAGTCGGAGGACGGTCCCGGCGGGCTGCGGGGACTGCTCTTCACCGACGTTGACCGGCCTGAGCCCGAGGTCCACGAGGATCCCCTCGACGTCGGCCGCGGAACGGCCCTGCAGTCCTCCCGGGACGGTGACCTGCTCGACCGGCTCCGGGCCCTGGGACACGGTGAGCGTGATGGTTGTGCCTGGTGCCTGTGCGCCGCTGGGATTGATGGCAAGCACCGTCCCGGCTTCCTGGTCCGCGAACTGCGGCTCGACGTCGACGCCGAAACCAAGGGCGATCAGTCGCTGGGTGGCTTCCTGCTGAGACAGTCCGAGGTACTCGCTCGGCGAGATGATGACGTCGTCGCTCGCCTCGGTGGTGCTCGGGGCAGGTGACGACGACGGTGTGGTCGGGGTGACAGAAGGGGACCGGGATGGAGTGCTCGACGACGACTCGGCGCTCGCAGAAGAACTGGTCGTCCCGGCGGGTACGTTGTCGGAAGTATCGCCCGTCAGCAGTGGCTGGAGGACCAGAAACGCGATGGCGGCCAGGGCCAGCAGCAGGAGCACGATGAGCGGGATCAGCCAGGGGCTCCGGCGGTCCTCGTCCTCACGGTCGGCCGGGGCGTGCTCGGGTACGTCGGGATCCTCCTCGGACCAGTCCCGTGATGCTGCGATACCGGCAGCTGCACCGGCCGCGGCGGGAGCGGCGACGGTGGGCAGGGCCGACGTGGTCGGTGCGGGGACCGCCGTCGTCGCCTGGGTGTCCTGGCGCGGCACCGCGGCGGTCGGCACGTCCGCACCGGCGGCAGCGAAGGCCAGCATCCCCGGCACGGCCGCCTCGGCGGCGCGGACGTCACCGGAACGGATGGCCGCTACGGCGCGTGCAAGCGATTCGGCGTCGCGCGGCCGGCCGGCCGGATCCTTCGCGAGCATCGATCCGATCAGGGCGCGCACGGGGCGCGGGATGGACTCGGGCAGCGGCGGCGGAGCATCGTTCACCTGGGCGAGGGCGATCGCGATCTGGGACTCACCCGAGAACGGACGCCGCCCGGCCAGCAACTCGTAGCCGATCACGCCGAGCGCATAGATGTCGGAGGAGCCCGTGGCCGGCTGGCCGGTGGCCTGTTCGGGAGCGAGGTACTGCGCGGTGCCCATCACCTGGCCCGTGGCCGTCAAGGGAACCTGATCGGCCAGCCGGGCGATACCGAAGTCGGTGATCTTGACCCGGCCGTCGGGCATGACGAGGATGTTGCCCGGCTTCACGTCCCGGTGCACGAGGCCCTGACGGTGCGCGACGGCGAGGGCCGTGGCGGTCTGCCCCACGATGGAGAGCGTGCGGTCCGGTGAGAGGACCTGCTCCTTCTCGATGACGGCGGACAGGGGTTGTCCCGGGACGAGTTCCATGACGAGGTAGGCGGAGCCGCCCTCCTCGCCGTAATCGAAGACGTTGGCGATGCCCTCGTGGTTCAACAGCGCCGTGTGGCGCGCTTCGGCCCGGAAGCGGTTGAGGAACGCGGGATCGCCCGAGTACTCCTCCTTGAGGATCTTGATCGCGACGACCCGGCCGAGGATCTGGTCCCGGGCCTTCCAGACCTCGCCCATACCGCCGATGGCGACGCGCTCGGTCAGTTCGAACCTGCCGCCCAGGGTGATTCCTGACGTGGGCCTCATCTGTTCAACACCGCCTCTATGAGTCTCTTGGCACTGGGTGAGGTCAATTGCTGACCGGTGGGGATGTCCACGTTCTCCATCACGATCGATATGGCTACCTGCGGGTCATCCGCGGGCGCAAAGCCGGTGAACCACGCGTTGTCACCTGTTTCGGAGAACTCGGCGGTCCCTGTCTTGCCGGCTACCGCGACACCGGGGACCTGAGCCCCCGTCGCCGTTCCGTTGTCCACCACGTTGACCATCCAATCGGTGAGCTGGTTCGCAGTCTCCTGGCTGACGGACTGCCGGAGTACCTCCGGCTGGGGAGACTCGATGAGCTCGAGATCGGCGGCGCGGACGGATTTGATGAGCTGCGGCTTCATCTGCTCGCCGTCGTTCGCGATGGCTGCGGAAACCATGGCCATCTGAAGGGGCGTCACCAGGGTGTCGAACTGCCCGACTGCGGACTGCGCCAGCTCCGGCTCCGTCAGATCCGACGGGAACGTGCTGGCGATGACCCGCGTGGGTATGGCCAATTCCTCGCCGAAGCCGAACTTCGCGGCCTGCTCCTGGATGGCGGCCTCGCCGAGGTCCAGTGCGATGTTCGCGAAAGCCGTGTTGCAGGACTGCTCGAGGGCGAACTCGAGGTCCGCCGTCGTCCTGCTCGCGCAGCCGCCCGTCACGAAGTTCGGCAGCGTGTACTGGATGCCCGGGAATTCGAGCGCCGGTGGATTGGGAATCTCCGATTCGGCGTCATAGCGGCCGGACTCGACTGCCGCAGCGGCATCGATGAGTTTGAACACGGACCCGGGTGACACGAGCGACTCGGTGGCAGGATTCGTGTAGATCGACAGTCCGGGCTGTTCGGAGAGCGCGGCGGCGTTCTCGGCGATCACGGCTGTGTCGTGACCCGCGAGCAGGTTCGGGTCATAGGTGGGCTTCGACACCATGGCGAGGATGTTGCCGGTGGAGGGTTCCATGACCACGATCGAGCCCCGCTGGCCGTCCGGGATGAGGTCGTAGGCGAGTTGCTGGATCTCCGGGTCGATCGTCAGTTCGACGTTGGCGCCCTGTGCGTCGACGCCGGAGAACAGCCGCACCACGCGGTCGTAGAACAAGGAGCTGTCCGTGCCGGAGAGGATCTCCGATTCAGCATCCTCGAGTTGTGTGGACCCGAGCGACAGGGAGTAGTAGCCCGTGAGGTGCGCGTACAGTTCGGGCTCCTCGTAGACGCGCTGGTAATTGAACTGATCGTTCGACGGGACGGATTCGGCGACGGCGCGACCGTCCACGAGGATGGCTCCTCGTTGCCGCCCGAACTCCTGGTACAACTGGCGGCTGTTCCACGGGTTCTCCGTGAGCTCCTCCGCCTGGAAGAACTGCACGAAGGTCAACGATCCGAGCACGAGGGCGAACATGCCCATGGCTACGACCCATGCGCTGCGAATGGCCTGGTTCATCGGGAAACCTCCTTCGTGGACTTCTTCTTGACGGGCTTTCCGTTGACGCCGAGTGGCTCGAGGAACGAGTCCTTCATCGGGGTGGTGGGAGCCGGCCGACGGGCCGTCTCCGAGATGAGCAGGATCAGCGCCACGATGAGCCAGTTCGCGAGCAGCGATGATCCTCCTGCGGACATGAAGGGCGTGGTGAGTCCGGTGAGAGGGATCAGACGCGTGATCCCGCCGATGACCACGAAGCACTGGAGGGCAATGGTGAAGGACAGTCCGCAGGCGAGCAGCTTTCCGAAGCCGTCCTTCGTGCCGAGGGCTGCCCTGATGCCCCGGGAGACCAGGAGGACGTACAGCATCACGATGGCGACGACACCGATGAGTCCGAGTTCCTCACCGAGCGCAGCGATGATCATGTCGCTGTTGGAATACGTAACCAGATCGGGTCTTCCCGCTCCCAGGCCTGTCCCCATCAGGCCGCCGTTCGCCAGCCCGAACAGACCCTGCACCACCTGGGCACTGCCGCCTGGTGCGCGGTCGTAGACCTCGGGGGCGAAGGCATTGATCCACGAATCGAAGCGGAGCGCCACATGGCTGAACAGTTCGAGGGCGACGAAGACGCCGACGGCGATCATGGCCAGGCCGATGAGGACCCAGCTGACTCGGCTTGTGGCGATATAGATCATCACCATGAAGAGGCCGAAGAAGAGGATCGAGGAGCCGAGGTCGCGCTGGAAGATGAGGACGCCGATGCTCACGAGCCAGGCAGCACCCATCGGGGCGAGATCCCGGAAACGAGGGAGCTGGAGCGGACCTATCTTCTTGCCGGCAAGAAGGATGAGATCGCGGTTGGTGGAGAGATATCCGGCAAAGAATACTGCGAGCGTGATCTTCGCGATCTCACCAGGCTGGAAGGTGCCGAAGCCTACCGATATCCAGATTCGGGCTCCGTTGATCTCGAGGCCGAGCGGAGTCAGGGGCAACAGGAGGAGGATCGCGCTGACGATCAGCGAGATGTACGTGAAACGACGTAGGATCCTATGGTCCCGCAGCAGGATCAGGAGGACCGCGGCCGCACCGATGGCCACTGCCGTCCAGAGCACCTGTTGGGGCGCCACCGGAGTGAACTCGGGATTGATCTGCGCCGCTGAGAGATCGAGGCGGTGGATCATCGCCAGGCCGATCCCGTTGAGTGCGACGACGATGGGAAGAATCACCGGGTCGGCATATTTCGCCCTGAACCGCAGGATCAGGTGGATGAGCAAGCTCATCGCACTAAGGGTGATCGCCTGTGACCAGAAATAGTCGCCGAGCGCCTCTTCGCGTCCGATGCCCGCGAGGTAGTTCGCGCAGACAGCGACGGCGAGGGCCAGCAGGAGCAGGAAGAACTCGACAGTGCGACGGGATCGTGGAGCGGTCAGGACATCACTCATTTGCTGCACCTCCGCAGTCGACGGGGGACGGCGCCGCGTCCGAGGTAGCACCGGTTGAAGCGTTGGACGTCGGCCTCGCCGAACTACTCGGCTCCGGCGTAGGGCTTCCGCCGGCGGTGCGTGCCGCTGTGGGTTCCGCTGACGGGGACGGCGACGGGGATGCGGTCGATGGTGAGGGCGACGCTGGAGATGTCGGTGCCGCACTCGGCCCGGCAGGCTCACAGGACACGGCCCGTAGTTCACCCCGAAGATCCCCGACGATGCGCTGTGCCTCCTCGAGACTGCCCGCCGGCAACGTGTTAGACACCTGCGACCGCTGGTACTCGGGCAGGTTCGCCACGGGAATATCAGTCATCTCGTAAACCTCGCTGAGGCCGATGGGACCGATCCGCTGAGGGACACCCGTGTAGATTGCCACCCGGTTCTCTGCCTCTGCGACGTAGTACCGCGTCTGCGTCCAGGTGTAGCCGAGTCCCAGGACCGCCATCAGGATCAGGGTCATCAGCGAGAGGAAGGCCGGGACAAGCCAGCGCCTCGTGCGGGTCGGTTGCTCGTCCTCGCCGTCCTCGCCATCCTCGGTGGCATCGGTCCCGGCTCTGTGCGTCAGCATCATGGCTGCACGGCGTTCTGTGGATCGCTGTGTGACTATCGGGATCTGGCCGGTCTCGGTGGCAAGGGCGGCGGAACCGACCAGCACGTGCGGCCTGGTCAGGAGATCCTGGCGGATGACGTCCGCGCGAATGGCGGCTCCGGAGAGCTCTGCCGTTGAACCGGTTTCCTGTGACGCCGCGGCGGAACCATCGACAGGTTCATCGCGCTCACCCGCTGCCTGGCGTGCCGGGGGGATGCTCGCGGGTGGCGTGACGTCGTCCCGGGCTTCGGCTACCTCGACGACGCCGATCGTGATGTTGTCCGGTGATCCTCCGGCGAGGGTCAGTTCGACGAGCGTGTTCACGCAGTCGCGGATGTCTCTCGTCTCACGCATGACCTGCTCGACCACGCGGTCGTTGAGGACGGCGTTCAGCCCGTCGGAGCAGAGCAGCCAACGCTCTCCCGGCTCGGCATCGAAGGAGTCGAGATCGAGCTCGGGGCTCGCGTCCACATCTCCGAGAACCCGCATCAGCACGTTCTTGTGCGGGTGGACGTCCACGTCCTCGGGTTTCAGGCGGCCTTCCTCGACCAGGCGCTGCACGAAGGTATGGTCCGTGGTGATCTGCTCGAAGACGCCGTTCTTGAGGCGATAGGCCCTGGAGTCGCCGATGTGGGCCAGATGCAGGGTCTGGTCCTCGAGGAGGATGGCGGTCACGGTGGTGCCCATGCCCGCGAGTTGCGGGTTCGTGGCCACCAGTTCGGAGAGCAGTGAGTTCGCCGTCTGGATCTCATCGGCGAGGTGCGTTCCGGCATCGCCGTCGTGCCGGTCGTGATCGAGATGAACGAGGTCGAGGACCGTGGAGGCGGAGGCGACATTACCGCCCGCATGGCCGCCCATACCGTCGGCCACGACGGCGAGATATCGGCCTGCGTAGGCGGAGTCGTCATTCTTCGCGCGCACCATGCCCACGTGGGAGCGGGCGGCGAACCTCAGGGCAAGCCGCACTCCTACGGCCTCAATTCGATGACCGTCTTACCGATCCGGACGGGAACGCCCGGTTCGACGGGCAGCGCACGCGTCAGTTGGGCGCCGGCAAGATAGGTCCCATTGGTCGAACCGAGGTCCTCGATGAACCATCGGCTGCCCTGCGGGAACAGGCGCGCGTGGCGCCCGGACGCGTAATCGTCCTCGAGGACGAGAGTGGCTTCCTGGGCGCGTCCGAGGAGGATGGGACTCGCTGCGAGTTCCACGCTGGTCCCGGTGAGGGGCCCCTCCGTGACGACCAGTCTCCGGACAGGTGTCCGGACAGGAGCCGGTTCCTCGACCAGGTTCGGGTTCTTGCGGATCTCCCGGGCGGTCGGCGTACCCACCTTGTTGCGACGTCCCACCACGAGGTCACGGCGCAGGGCGCCGACAGTACTGAGCACCAGGACCCACAGGAGGATCAGGAACCCGAAACGCAACAGCGTGACGGTGAGTTCGCCGGCCTCGCTCATCGCCCGCCTCCGTCCTGCGTCGGCACGAGGCGGAACGTCAGGCGCGAACGCCCCATGGTGATCGTGGAACCATCCGTGAGCTCAGCCTGGCCATTGACACGCTGACCATTGACGTAGCTGCCGTTGGTGGAGCCCAGGTCGACGGCGTAGGTCCGGCCTTCCTGCAAGCGGATCTCCAGGTGCCTCCGGGACACACCGGTGTCATCGACGAGGATGTCCGCCTCGGAGGAGCGTCCGAGCACGATCGAACCGGAATTGATCGAGTAGCGCTGGCCATCGATCTCGAGAACCGGTTGGTAGCGGGTGGGCTGACGCCGGGGTGCTGCCGGGGCTGCCGGCCCGGCGGGGCGACGCGCGGCCGCCTGCTTCTCGATCGACGAATCGATCTCGAAGATTCCCGCCTTGAGGTCGGGGTCGTGCTCGAAGGAAACACGCACGGGCCCCTGAAGGGTGTACTGCTGGCTGTCGACGTGGGCGATGACGACGTCGCACAGTTCTTCGGCGAGGGCGGATCCCCACTGCTGGGCGCGCTCGAAGTCCGCATCCGACAAGCGGGCGGTGAAGACATTGGGGGCCAGGGTGCGACCCTGCGCGAGGACGAGTGACCTGTTGTCCAGTTCCTTGCGGAGGGCACTCGCGATCTCCAGGGGCTGTACCTGGGACCGGGAGCTTGTGGTGAAGGCGCCACGAACCAGTTTTTCGAGGCCGCGCTCCACTCTGTCGAGAATCCCCATCGTCTGCCTCCTCCCCCTGTCGCACTGTGGTTTCAGGCCCTGGCAGCAGAGTGCTGCCGGGCTTCACCCGGTCTTCCTGACGGCAGTGTCCAGCCGGGCATGTTCCATCCGATACTACTGGGAGCCTCTGGCAATGGGCTCCAAGCAGGTGTCCGGGCGATTGCTTTGTCCTAACGATCACCGGCCACCGTCCATCGGAGGCTCTCCTCGGGTGGGCTCGATCGCGGGCCTGTTTAGGTAATTGCGGTTGCGCTCCGCTATGCTTATTTCTGCTGTTCACAACCCCCTGCGCATGGCGCAGAGAGTTGGAATCTCGAAATTGCGCGAGTGGCGGAACGGCAGACGCGCTGGCTTCAGGTGCCAGTATCCGAAAGGGTGTGGGGGTTCAAATCCCCCCTCGCGCACAATGATCGACAGGTACAGGGCTCCCGCTCAGCGGGGGCCCTTCTTGCGTCTCCGGCCCCTTTCATCGGCGGAATTCCCGATCGGTTGGTTGACAGAAGCAACGGTCAGCGGTTCACTGTGAGCACCGCACCCCCCTCCCGAGGAGACCGAGTATGAAGACATCCAGGACTATCGCCGCACTGTCCCTTGCAGCGCTCATGGCATCAGGCACGGTTGCCGCTCCCGCCGTCGCCGTCGGGGAAGGCCCGAACTACGGTGGGAACGAGACGATCAACACCTCGATCCTGCGCACCTACGACGAGATGGTCACCGAACTCCAGAAGCAGGATGCCCGGCAGCCTGCGATGGAACTCGAGGTGATCGGGCAGTCCGTCAAGGGCCGCGACCTCTACCTCGCGAAATACATCACCAACCCCGATAACCCGACGATCCTCTACGTGACACAGCAGCACGGCAACGAGCAGCTGACCACGGAGGGTGCACTGGAATTCATCAAGCACCTCGGCACCGGTAAGACGACGGGCGTGCTCGGCGGAGTCAACATCCTGATCGTCCCGATGCTCAATCCCGATGGTGCGATGGGCGACGTCGATTTCCCACTCGACGGCTACATCGCCGACGGTGGCAGGAACCTGACCCGAGCCAATGCGACGGGGACGGACCTGAACCGCGATCATGTGGCCAAGATCCAGCCGGAGACCCAGGCTCTGCACGAGAACGTGATGCGGGCCTACGACATCGACTACATGATCGATCTGCACCACCAGGGCACGCGGAGTGAGCGCGACGGCGAGCTCGTCTCGGGTTCGATCCTCTACCCCACGACGCCGAACGCCGACCCGGCCGTGGTCGAAGGGTCGAAGCGGCTTGGCGCCGTCGTGTTCGACGCCGTGGACTCGACCGGCTGGGGCCACCTCGGCCGGTATGTGGGGGGATCGGCCGAGACGATCAGCCGCAACGGGATAGCCGTCGAGTACGGCATCTCCACGCTGCTCTTCGAGATGCGCGGCATGTCCGACAACACTTCTGAATCCGCTGTGCTCGGTCAGAAGAGCAACGGCTACCTCATCAAGCAGACGGTGACCACGCTCGATGCCACCACGAGGGCTATCGCGGACGGATCGATCGATTCGGTCGATACCTCCTTCTGGGACACGCTGCCGGAGCAGACGACGCGCGTCACCGAGTAAGGAGTCCGTCCCGGCTTCCGCCGGCGGGTCCCGTGCCCGTCAGCGGAAGTCGCGCGACTTGGTGGTGGCCTTCAGCTGCAGCACCTCGATGCGGTCCGCGACGATGTTGACGATCCCCTCGGACGACCTTTCGAGCAGGCCGCGCACGATCACGCTGCTGGCTTCCCGCGCCACCCGGCGGTGGCGCTGCCAGACGCCCACGGAGCAGATGACGTTGACCAGTCCCGTCTCGTCCTCGAGGTTCATGAACGTGATGCCACTCGCCGTCGCCGGCCTCTGCCGGTGGGTGACGACTCCCGCCACCTCTACGCGCCGTCCCGATTCCGCCGTCTTCAGCTCGACGGCGGTGAGGGCGCCGCGGCGCATCAACCGGCTCCTGGCATGACGCACGGGATGATCGTCCGGTGTGATGCCGGTGGACCAGAGATCCGACCCCACCTTGTCGATGTCCGAGAGTTCCGGCATCAGTGGGGGCTGGATATAGACGGCCGTGCCCTTGATCTGGCCCTCGCGCTCCGTGGAGGCGGGCCCCGCGTTCCATAGGGCCTCGCGGCGGCTCAGGCCCATCGAGTCGAAGGCACCCGACGCAGCGAGGGCCTCGAGTTGGCCCGCGTTGACCCCTGTCCGTCGTGCGAGGTCCGGCATGTCCTCGTAGGCTCCGTTGCGTTCCCGCTCGGCGACGATCTTCTCGGCCAGCTTCAGGCCGAGTGTTTCGACGCTGGCGAGCCCCAGCCGGACCGCGTAGTTGCCGTCGCGGCGGTGTGGTGTCGAATCGAACGGTGTGTCCCGGTCGAAATAGCCGACCGGAGGCTGCTCGTCCTCCGTGCAGCAGTCCATGCCGGTGCTCCGCCCGCGGGGATCGTCCGATGGTTCATACCCCTCGAGCGGTTCGAGGTCGGCGTGTACCCCCGAGTGCAGGATGTCGGGGCGCAGCACGACGGCGCCGTGTCGCCGGGCGTCCGCCACGAGTGTCTGCGGTGAATAGAACCCCATGGGTTGGGCACGCAGGAGTGCGGCGAGGAACGCCCCGGGATAGTGGAGGCGCAGCCAGGCACTGACGTAGACCAGCAGCGCAAAGCTGATCGAATGACTCTCTGCGAACCCGAAGTTCGCGAAGGCATGGATCTTGTTGTAGATGGTGTCCGCGATGTCCCCGGTGATCCCGTTGGACTCCATGCCCTCGTACAGCTTCGCCTTGAGGGAGTCGATCCGCTCCTCACCCCGCTTGGAGCCCATGGCCCGGCGCAGGAGGTCCGCATCAGCTCCTGAACAACCGCCCACCACCATCGCCATCTGCATGAGTTGTTCCTGGAAGAGCGGTACGCCGAGTGTCCGTTCGAGGACCGGCTTGAGGCCGGGGTGGATGTACCGGACCTCCTCCTCGCCCATCTTCCGCTTGATGTACGGGTGGACGGCTCCGCCCTGGATGGGGCCCGGCCGTACAAGGGCCACCTCGATCACGAGATCGTAGAACTGGCGCGGCAGCAGGCGTGGAAGCATGCCCATCTGTGCGCGGCTCTCCACCTGGAAGACCCCCACGGAATCAGCGAAGCACAGCATGTCGTAGACGCCCTGCTCCTCCTTGGGGATGGTGTGCAGCTCCCACTTCTCCCCGAAGTGCCGCTCCACGAGGTCGAAGTTGTACTGGATGGCGGCGAGGATGCCGAGGCCCAGTAGGTCGAACTTCACCAGTCCCATCCAGGCGCAGTCGTCCTTGTCCCACTGCAGGACCGTCCGACCCTCCATCCGTCCATGCTCGATAGGGCATACTTCTCCCACCGGCCGGTCGGTCAGAACCATGCCGCCGGAGTGGATGCCCATGTGGCGCGGGAACTTCAGGATCTCCTGTGCGAGGCTGACCACCGACTCCGGGATGTCGTGGTCGCTGCTCGAGACGAGACCTCCCCACCGCTCGATCTGCTTGGACCACGCATCCTGCTGGCCCGGGCTGTGGCCCAGGGCCTTCGCCATGTCCCGAACGGCGAACTTGGGACGGTAGGTGATGACATTGGCCACCTGCGCTGCATTGAAGCGTCCGTACTTCCGGTAGACGTACTGGATGACCTCCTCGCGGCGGTCCGAGTCGAAATCGACGTCGATGTCCGGTTCCTCGTCACGCATGCTCGAGAGGAAACGCTCGAAGGGGAGCTGGTACTTGATGGAGTCCACGGCCGTGATCTCCAGCAGGTAGCAGACTGCCGAGTTGGCCGCCGATCCCCGTCCCTGGCAGAGGATGCCGTTGCGGCGCGCATAGTGCACGAGGTCGTGGACGATCAGGAAATACCCCGGGAAGTTCTTGTCCTCGATGACCTCCAGCTCGCGTTCGATCCGTTCGCGGACATCCGCCCGGTTCGCATAGAGCTTGTCCGCCCCCTGCCAGACGAGCTCACGCAGGTAGCTCATCTGCGTGTGGCCCTCCGGCAGGTCGATGTTCGGCAGGCCGGGCCTGACGCTGCGGAGCGTGAAGGAGAGGTCGGCGGCGATGTCCACGGTACGCTCCACCGCTCCGGGGTAGTTCCTGAAACTCCGCGCCATCTCCGCCCCGCTGCGCAGGTGGGCGGCACCGGCGGCAGGAAGCCAGCCATCCATCTGGTCGAGGCTCCGCCGGGCCCGGACCGCGGCCAGTGCGGAGGCGAGGCGGTGCTGCTTGGGAGTGGCGTAGTGCACGTTGTTGGTGGCGACGGTGGGGAGCGCCAGGCGGGCCGCGACGGCGGCCAGGGCATCATTGTGGGCGGTGTCGAGAGGATTGCCCTGGTTGATGAGCTCGACGGCGACAGACTCGCGGCCGAACAGGTCGACGAGCTTCCGGAGTTCGGTCTCGGCCGCGGATTCTCCGCCAACGACGAGTGCCGAGCGGACAGTGCCCTTCCGGCACCCTGTGAGCACCATCCACTGGCCGGCAGCATGCCCTGCCAGGCTCTCGAGGTCGTAGCGTGGCTTTCCTTTCTCGGCATCGGTGTTGAGCTGGGCCTCCGTGATGGCGGTGGACAGGCGGTGGTAGCCGGCAGATCCTCGGGCGAGGACCACGAGGTGCTGCCCCTCGGGATCGGCCTCCCCGTTCTGCGGCTTGGACAGATCAAGGGACAATTCCGTGCCATACATGGTCGAGAAGCCGGGGTACTTCTCCGCGGCTTCGGCGAAGTGGACGGCGCCGTACAGCCCGTCATGGTCGGTGAGGGCCATACCGGCGAGGCCGAGCCGCTGGGCCTCCTCGGCGAGGTGCTCGGGGCTCGATGCGCCGTCGAGGAAGCTGAAGTTGGAGTGGACGTGCAGTTCCGCGTACGGCACCACGGGACCGTCGGGAACAGGGACCTCTGCGGGAGCGGTGTAGGGCTGGCGCTTCCGGGACCAGGCGGGGCTGTCGCCGCCGTCGGCCCCGAGGGGTGGCGCGCCGGGCCGAGTGGTGTCGGAGAGGTTCCGCTCGAAGTCCGACCAGGGAATAGGTGGGTTGTTCCAGCCCATGGCGTCCCTCCCTGTCCTGGATGTGTTGCGGTGCTTCGGTTGTCCGAGAAGTGCTGGGTGAGTAGTCAGTCGTAGCTGGCTTCGACCCACCACGCGTGGTCCTCGAGCAGCAGCAGCCAGGCTGAGCCCGACTGGTCCACCAGCTGGAAACGGTTGAGCACCCGGCCCTTCGGGTCCCACCAGCGCTCGTTGATGGGCCAGGGACCGGCCCAGGAGTGGACCGGCCGCCGTCCGCCGTCCGGTCCTGCGCTGAAGAAGGCGGGATCAGCGCTCAGGAGTCCGCGGAGGTCGACGTCCACCGGGTTGCCGCGGGAATCGATGACGGCGGCGGGAACGGGCTCGGCGAACACGGTGGCGGGAACCGGGCCGGGCAGGCGTCCGGGCCAGGGCTGGTCGCGGTCCTTCACCGGGGTTTTCGCGGACTGCTGTGGGTTGACCGCGGCGTCGCCCCACGGGATGAAGACGCGGCGGTCCGCCAGGAGCCGCCCGCCCGCGATGATCGCGGTGAGCACGGCCCCGTGGCCCAGCATGCTCTGTACGCGGGCCAGGCCATGGTGGATGCCTTCGTCCGGTCCCGTGCCCCAGAGACCGTCCGCGTGGTCGCTGAGGTTCTCGACGATATCGGGCACGATCTGGACGCGGGTGATGCCCGAGGTGAGTCCGTGGTCGGATGCGTTGGTGCCCTGGAGCTGCCAGCGCACCCGGTCCACGACGTCGTCGGCGTCGAACCAGCGCGGGTGCTGCCAGCGGCGCTCGGATACCTCTCCGGATTCGGTGTGCAGCGAGACGTGCAGTGCCGTGCAGACGAGTCCTGCCTCGCGCAGGGTGTCGACGAACTCGCCGGCCCTGGTCCGAAAGGCGAAGGCGAGTTGGTCGATGCGGGCGAGGGGCGGCTCGAAATCGGCGATGGTGTCCAGATGGGGCGGCGGTTTCCGGGCGACGACGGTCCGGTGGTCGAGCCCGCTGGCCTGGCGATGCGCGAGGGCGCCCTCGATGCCGAAGCGGTTGCGGACATCGGAGGCCTGGAGCGCCGCGAAGTCGCCAAGGGAGCGGACGCCGAGGCGCTTGAGCAGCACGGTGAGCTTCGGTTGCTCGAGGACCTCCAGGGGGTAGCTGCCGAGGAACCAGGCCGAGCCGCCCTCGGGGATGACGACCAGCTGCTCGACGTCGACGTCCAGCTGATCGGTGGCCTTGGCCGCCTGCTCGGCAGCGAACGGGCCGTCGGCGATCCCGATCCGCACATCGGTGAGACCGATGGCTGCAAGGGTCTGGAAGACCACCTCCGCGGCCTTGGCCTCGCTCCCGTAGTAGCGCGAGGGCCCTTTGACCCTGATGGCGCACAGCCCCGGACGGATGACCTGGACGCCGGGCATGATGGTCTCCACGGCGGCGATCACGGGCTCGAAGGTGCGTTCATCGAGCGACGGATCGTAGGGAAGCGAGACGAGCCCCGTGCTGCGCGCCTGGGCCTCCCTGATGCGCAGGCCCCGCTTCACTCCGTCCTGCCGTGCCGTGGGAGAACACGCGAAGACCTCGCCGCGGTCCACGAGGGCGAGTGCGGTATCGGTGGGCAGGGAGTGCTCGCGCAGGGCCGCCGTGATGGGCCAGTCGGGACACCAGAACGTCATGATCCGGGTGGCAGGAGCCGTGCCGGCGGGGACTGGGGACAGGGTGGCCGTCATGAGGACCTCACCAGCTGGGGCTCGAAGAGGGCGTCTGTCCCGGCGGCGACCTGTGGTGTCAGGGCGTCCGGAAGCACCTGTCCGTCCGGTGTGGTGCCCTGCAGATCCGCCAGTCCCACATAGGCATGGCGAAGACGTCCCGAAGGCTGGGTCGCGGTGATCTTCATGCGGCGCGTCCTCAGGTGTCCGGTCCCCGAGCCGAGGCCTTCCCAGGCGCTCTCGGCCACGCCGAGCGTGGAGTCGCTCTGCTGCCAGGGGCCGAGTGTGATCAGTGCTGCGCCGCGCTGGCGGAGCCGCGCCTTCAACCGGGCGCCTTCAGTGGGGGCGAGGTGCTCCGGAGCCCGGGTCAGGACGATCGAGACGACATCCACGAGGGCGGCCGTGACGGTGAGCCACTGGGATCCGGGGTCCGGGACCAGGATGAGGCGTTCGAGGTTGATGCCGAAGCCCTGGGCCGCCTCGATGCTGAAGTCCGGTATGCCGATGACGCTGCACCAGGCGCCCGTCGCGGAGGGGCCGGCCAGCAGGGCCATGGCGAGGGTCGTGGAGTTGCGGACGGCGTAGGAGCCGCCGGACTGAAGGCCTCCGCCGGGCAGGATCCGCGCGAGGGCGGGCACCGTGGGCAGCCGCCGGGAGTCGAGCTTGCCGGCCTGCATGCTGTTGATGCGGGCCTGGAGTCCGAGTACGACGTCGACTGCCGGGCTTCCCGAGAGGCCTCTGGGCTCCGTACGTGACGGTCCCTCGAAGTCGGGGGAGGGCTCATCCCATTCAAGGGCATGGCCGGCAGCTGGAGGCGTCACTCCCTAATATTCGAATACGTGTTCGATTAAGTCAATCGGCGCGCCTCCGCAGGAATGCGCTCCTTGTGTGGTACGGGCGCGCTTCTATTCCATGCCGGTCCGGCTCGCAAAAACCCGGCAGTTCGGTGGAACACGATGATCGGGAGTCAGGAGGCCTTGCCCTCGGCGTCGCGCTCCTTGACCCGCGCGGCCTCTGCGCGCACGGCTGCCTGCGTGGACCGCTCCGAGACCAGCCATGCCGGCGGTTCCTGGAGGAGGGCGGTGATCTGCTCGCTCGTCAGGGGATCGGTGATCCCGCCACGGGCCAGCCCGCTGATCGATATGCCGAGCTTCTGCGCAACGACGGGACGAGGGTGCGGGCCGGTGCGGCGCAGTTCGGCGAGCCATTCCGGCGGCGTCTGCTGCAGTTCGTTGAACTCCGCGCGCGTCAGTTCCGTCTCCTGGAAGTCCTGGGGGGCGGCGGGCAGGTAGATTCCCAGTTTCTTGGCCGCGGTGGCGGGCTTCAGCGTCTGGGGGGTTTTAGCGGGAGTCATGGACCCAGCTTAACGGTCAGGGCAGGCGCTACTGTGATCAGGTGCCCACCGACCAGCCCAGAAGCATTTCCGTCGGCTTCGTGCCGGGTGTGACACCTGGCAAGTGGGTGGCCCGGTGGCGCGAACGGCATCCGGATGTGCCCGTCGAATTGCACCAGCACGACGACGCCCTGCCGGCGCTCAAGGACGGTTCCGACGATGTCGTCTTCGTGCGCCTGCCCGTCGAGCGCGAGGGGATCCACCTGATCCCCCTCTACGAGGAGCAGGCCGTCGTCGTGATGTCGCCCGAGAACGAGCTGTCGCTCTACGACGACGTGCCGGCAGAAGAGCTCGACGGGGAGGCACTGCTCGACGTCGCGGAGTGCGGCGGCCCGAGGACGGCCGTGGAGGTCGCGGCCTCCGGCGCCGGCGTCGTCATCCTGCCGATGTCCCTCGCCCGGCTGCATGCGCGGAAGGATGCGGTGCACCGGCCGGTCCCGGGACTGCCCACCACCACCATCGGCATCGCCTGGCGTGTGGAGGACGAGTCCGACGACGTCGAGGAGTTCATCGGCATCGTCCGCGGGAGGACCGCACAGAGCTCACGGCAGCCGTCCCAGCGTGAGGCGCCGAAGAAGACGGCGTCACAGAAGGCTGCCGCGAAGAAGGCGGCTGCCGGGGGTGCCGGTGAGCACAAGGGCAAGGATCAGAAGGGTGGCACAGGCCAGAAGGGTGGCAGGAAGCCTCCGCCGAAGAAGCCGTCCCGTCCCTCCGCCTCCCGGGGGAAGCGCCGCTGACCTCGCAATGACACCGGTGTCGGGTGGATCCGCCGTCGTGCCCGCGCTGTAACCGTTCGAACCCTCGTGGGTGGAGATTCGCTACGTGGCCCGTTCCTGTGCTGGTGTCCCGCGGGACACCAGTGGTCCCCTGATGCGGAGACCTTCGTCCCCCAGCAGGGTGGAACGTCGGTTGGTCGGCTGCGTCGCGCGTGCTGCCAGCCACGTCGCGAATGCACCGAGGGCAACGCCGGCAACAACATCGACGAGGTAGTGCCACCCGAAGTAGACGGTGGCAAGGGCCGTGAGCAGGACGTAGATCCAGAGCATCGCCCGGAGGACCACCGGTAGGCGGATCAGGTGTGCTACCAGGGCGGCGGTGAAGGTCACGGACACGTGGAGGGATACGAATGCCGCGATACCGTGCACGGATTCGGTGGCATACGGATCGGAGAGTACTCGTACCCGGTTGCGGTACAGGGACTCGCCGAGGTTGGTGACAGCAGTGTCGGGCAGGTCCGTGAAGTGGGCAGGCTCAACGAAGATCGGACCCAGGGAGGGCAAGACGTAGTAGCTCGCCGCACCGAGGATCCAGTTGAAAGCCAGTGCACTGACGTACCAGGCGCCCTGGGAAAGCTGCCGCGACCAGACGAGGGCCGCGGCGACGGACAGGGGAACGAAGATCAGGTAGGAAAGGTAGACGGTGGACAGGACATGGGCACTCACTCCCGTACCCAGAATCTGCTGGAGTGCGTCCCCCGGATGGACGCCCCCCGTGAGCCATCGGTCACTTTCCTGCAGGAGGGGATCCACCACCCGGTCACGGACGAACGGCAGAAAACTCTTCATATTGCGGTACGACACGTATGCGAGATAGAAGGTCAGCAGGCCCACCGAGGTGGTCACCAGTCGTTCTACGGGCCAGCGACGGCGGAATTCGGCCGCCACCAGATGGTGCGCGTTCCGCATGGGGGGCCGCTCGAGAAGCGTCCGCGGAACAACGTCGACGAAGATCATCGCCATCAGGATCAGTGGCAGGCGGACGTAGCTGGGACCGAGGAAACCGTCCGGGTCACGTAGCGGAAGGCCGTACACCAATGCCGTCAATGCTGTGAGCACGGTGAAGGACACCGCCACCGCAAACGGGATATGAAAAAGCCCATGGGAGAACCGCCTGGGCGGTAGGGCTTGTAACTTCATCAGATATTTCTAACCCATAATGATCGGTTTAGGTGAATGGGCTCGCTGTTGCGATGCCCCAAGTCGCGTGGATGCGCTTCAGCCAGCGCTCCTTCGTTACCGAAACCCCAGTGCTTTTCATGATATCCGCCATCGGCATCGCTGACAGGAGCACACCGTCAGCCGCGGGTGGTCACCAGAGCCAGGCGTGCTCGAGTTCGGGAGAGGTGCGTGCGCATCGCAGCCGCGCTGCCTTGTGGATCCTGTCGTTCGATGGCGTCATGAATCGCCTGGTGTTCATCGACGACGCGACGGAAATGCGTGGCTTGTGCTTCTTGATCCGCCTGCAGGAGTCGTGTTTGCGGCATGGAGATCATCGTCGGTCCAAGGGATTGGAGCAGGTCGAGATAGAGCCGGTTGTTCGCGGCAACGGCAATGGAGCGGTGGAAGTCGAAGTCGGTGGTCACGGCTGCTGATGGCTTGTGGTTCGCATGCTCGAAAGCGTCCAGGGCCGTACGGATGGCGGTTAGTTGCGTGGTGCTTCGTCGTTGCGCGGCCAGTCCCGCGGTTTCGACTTCGATACCGATGCGGAAGTCGAGCAGGTCGAGTCGATCCTGGTGGCTCTGGTTCTCCTGCAGTGGCGCCGAGAATGAGTGATCAGTGGGTCGGGTGAGGACGTAGGTACCTTTGCCGCGGTACTTTTCTACGAGGCCTGCGGTCTGCAGGCGGGACAGCGCTTCGCGAATGACCGTGCGACTGACCTTGAACTCGTTTTCGAGTGCGCTTTCGGCGGGCAGTTTGTCTCCGGGGCACAACTGCCCCTGGATGATCTGCTGCCGGATGGTCTCGACGACGGCGGTGCTGAGGTTGCTCATTTCCTCCCGAACTCTACGGTGTCCGTCACCCATGCGTGTGCCTGGTCGCTGAGGGTGAAGCCGAGTCCGGGGCGGTTGGGGACGATCATTCGCCCTTGATGGGTTTCGAGTCGCTCGTTGAAGAGTGGGTTGAGCCATTCGAAGTGTTCCACCCATGGTTCCCGCGGGTAGCTTGCCGCCAGATGTAGATGAATCTCCATGGCGAAGTGCGGGGCCAGCTGAAGTCCTGCCTGGTCGGCGAGGGCGGCGAGGCGCAGGAACGGTGTGATGCCTCCGATGCGGGGGGCATCGGGTTGGATGATGTCGACGGACCGGTTGGTGATGAGGTTGATGTGTTCGCTGACGCTGGAGAGCATCTCGCCGGTCGCGATAGACGTGTCGAGGGCTTGTGCGAGTTGGGCGTGTCCTTCGGCGTCGTAGGCGTCGAGTGGTTCTTCGATCCAGACGAGGTCGAACTGCTCGAGGGCCCGTCCCATGCGCATGGCTGTCGGCCGGTCCCATTGCTGGTTCGCGTCGACCATGAGGGGAACATCTGCCCCGAGGTGTTCGCGGATCGCTGTGACCCGGGAGATATCGACCCTGGAGTCGGGGTGGCCGACCTTGATCTTGATGCCTCCGATGCCCTCGGCCAAGGACTGTGTGGCGCGTTCCTTCACTTCCTCGATGGGAGCCTGGAGGAAGCCGCCCGAGGTGTTGTAGGTCTGGACCGAGTCGCGGTAGGCGCCCAGGAGTTTGGCCAGGGGCAGGTCGGCGCGCTTGGCTTTCAGGTCGTACAGGGCGATGTCGAGGGCGGCGATGGCCTGGGTTGCCACTCCGCTGCGGCCCACCGAGGCGCCGGCCCACAGCAGCTTCTGGTAGAGCCTGCCGATGTCGCTGGGATCCTCCCCGAGCAGGTTGTCCGCGATTTCCTTCGCGTGGGCGTACTGTGCCGGCCCGCCTGCGCGTTTGGAGTAGCTGAAGCCGATGCCTCGGTGGTTGTTCTCGGTAGTGATTTCCGCGAAGAGGAACACGATCTCCGTCATGGGCTTCTGCCGCCCGGTCAGCACCTTCGCATCACTGATGGGGGTCGGAAGGGGAAGTGTCAGGGTTGAGAGCTTGACATGCCGGATCCGGTCCGTCGTCGCTACCCCTCCCGACAGTACGGAGAGGGGGGTGGGGAATCTGGTTTCGGTCGTCATCGGTCGTCCTTCATCGGCGGGTCACGTCATACATATAGTACATGTCTGCAAGTTGTATGACAGCTGCGAGTTCAGGCGAGGAGGGCAGCGGCCAGGAGAAGAACGGGGACCGCACCGGCAGAGGACAGGAGCACGACGTCCCTGGCGGTCGCCGTCGCCTTGTCGTAGCGGCTGGCGAACATGAAGACGTTCTGCGCAGTAGGTAGGGATGCCATGAGGACGGCGCCGAAGACGAGCTGATCGTCGAGTTGGAAGACAAGGGCAGCGAAGACGAAGGCGATGGCCGGCATGACGACCGATTTCAGGACCGTCGCGGTAATGACGTCCACCCGGTTCACCCGCTCCGACAGGGGTGAGTTCCCGTGGAGCGACATGCCGAAGGCCAGCAGGACCAGGGGCACCGCGGCTCCACCCAGCAGGAGCAGAGGCTCCCACAGGACGGCAGGGAGTGTCAGGCCGCTCCAGGACAGGGCCACACCGACGAAACTGGCGATGATCATGGGGTTCCTGACGGGCTGGCTGATGATGCGCCGCACGGATGGCGGATGACCCGAGGTCAGGTCGAGGAGTGCCAGGTAGGTAGGGGCGAGAACCAGCAACTGCAGGAGCAGGACCGGCACGACGGGCGTCGCGTTGCCGAGAGCGTAGACGGCGATGGGGATACCGATGTTGTTGGCGTTGACATAGGAACTCGACATCGCCCCGATGGCGGTTTCTGCCGCTGGACGCCGGAAGAAGAGCCTGCTCGCCAGGATGTACAGAGCTGCCGTTCCGAGCGCTGAGATGACGGCGACAGGAACGTAGGCGGAGAAGATGTCCGTCATGTCCGCTTCGGCCACGACGGTCAGTAGCAGTGCGGGGTTGGTCAGGAAGAATGCGGTTCCGGTAAGCGCCTGCGGTGCCGTCGGGCCGCCGATCTGCAGGCGGCCGGCGATGTAACCGACGAGGATGACGATGCCGATGACGGTGAATCCGGCGAGTACCCCGATCACGGCCGTCTGTTTCCAGCAGGAGTAACCTCCCCGGCCCCGCGGACAGTGCGGAGCCGGGGAGGTACGGATGACCGTTTCCTGGTGGGTGCGATCAACGGACGAGGCAGGGTTTCTTCGGGTCGAACTGCCAATCCGGTACGAGGTACTGCATGGCGGCGGCATCGTTGCGGGAGCCCAGGCCATGCTCGAGGTAAAGCTCATGTGCTGCCTGAAGGGCGTCCCGGTCCAGCTCGACGCCCAGGCCAGGTCGCCTGGGAACGGTGATGAAGCCGTTCTCGATGGTAAGAGGCTCCTTGGTGAGGGGCTGGCCATCCTGCCAGATCCAGTGCGTGTCCAGGGCTGTGATCTTCCCGGGCGCTGCGGCGCCTGCATGGGTGAACATGGCCAGGGAGATGTCGAAGTGGTTGTTCGAGTGCGATCCCCAGGTGAGGCCGAAGTCGTTGCACAGCTGCGCGACGCGGACGGAGCCCTGCATGGTCCAGAAGTGGGGATCGGCGAGAGGGATGTCGACAGCGTTCGAACGGATGGCATGCGCCATCTGGCGCCAGTCCGTGGCTACCATGTTGGTTGCTGTCGGCAATCCTGTCGCTCGCTTGAATTCCGCCATGGTCTCGCGTCCGGAGAACCCGCCTTCCGCTCCGACGGGGTCCTCGGCGTAGGCAAGGACCCCGTGAAGGTCGGAGCACAGCTCGAGGGCGTCCTTGAGCAGCCACCCACCGTTGGGGTCCAGCGTGATGCGGGCATCCGGGAAGCGGGCAGCCAGGGCCCTGACCGCTTCCACCTCCTCCGCACCGGAGAGCACGCCGCCTTTGAGCTTGAAGTCCTGGAATCCGTACCGGTCCTGGGCGGCTTCGGCGAGGGCAACGATTGCTTCCGGCGTCATCGCTTCCTCGCGCCGCAGCCGACCCCAGGCATCGGAGGTGTCGTCCCCGCTGAGATAGGACAGGTCCGTCTTGTTGCGATCGGCGATGTAGAAGAGGTAGCCGAGCATCTGGACGCGGTCGCGCTGCTGACCTTCACCGAGCAATTCGGCAACCGGAACCTCGAGGTGCTGACCCATGAGGTCCAGGAGCGCGGACTCAACGGCGGTCACGGCGTGAATGGTGGTACGCAGGTCGAAGGTCTGGGCACCCCTGCCTCCGGCGTCGCGATCCGCGAACCGTTCCGACACCTGGCGGAGCAGTTGCCGGTAGAGCGCGATCGGCTTCCCGACGAGCAGCTCACCGGCCTCCTCGATGGTTGAGCGGATTGCTTCCCCACCGGGGACCTCTCCGAGTCCGGTGTGGCCGGAAGTGTCGGTGATGATGGTGATGTTGCGGGTGAAGTACGGGCCGTGCGCACCGCTGAGGTTCAGCAGCATGCTGTCGTGCCCGGCAACGGGGACGACCTCGATGGAGACAATGGTCGGTGTGGAGGATGTCACTGGGACTCCTCCACGCTGACGACATTGCCGTCGATGCGGCGGTTCAGCTTCCAGGGGTTTGCTTCCTGCAGCGGTGCCGGCAGCAGCTCGTCGGGGATGTTCTGGTAGCTGACGGGGCGCTGGAACCGCATGATGGCCAGCGAGCCGACGGACGTGGAGCGGGAGTCCGATGTTGCCGGGAACGGTCCACCATGGACCATGGCGTGCCCTACCTCGACACCGGTGGGCCAGCTGTTGAACAGGATCCGGCCTACCCGGCGCTCCAGGACCGGCAGCAGGGGTGCGATCGCGGTATTGTCCGACGACGTCGCATGAATCGTTGCCGTGAGCTGACCCTCGAGCGCTTCGGCGGACGCGAGGAGCTCGTCTTCACTGCTGTAGCGGATGAAGATCCCGGCGGCACCGAAGACTTCCTCCTGAAGGCCCAGGTTGTCCCTGAAGGTGTCCGTCGTGGTGGAGAAGAGCACCGCGCCCGGCGCATTCTCCGTGGGGCCCGGCCGGCCCTCGGCGACGACGGTGACGTCGGCTTCGTTCCGAAGCTTGGACACCCCTGCGGCGCATGCGTCGGCGATGCCCCGGGTGAGCATGGTGGAACCCTGCGTGGCGCGCAGTGCCGTGGAAGCTGCGGCGACGAGCCGGTCTCCCTGCGTTCCGGTGGGAACGAAGACAAGGCCCGGGTTGGTGCAGAACTGTCCTGCACCCATGGTCAGCGATCCGACGAGGCCGGACGCGAGGGTCTCGACGTCATCCAGGATGGCGCCGGGGAAGACGAAGACCGGGTTGATCGAGGACATTTCCGCGTACACCGGGATGGGTTCGGGGCGCGCCGCGGCGGTCGCCATGATGGCGGTGCCGCCTCCGCGGGATCCGGTGAAGCCGACAGCCTTGATGTGCGGGTCGGCGACGAGTGCCTGGCCCACGGATGTGCCGGCCCCGAAGATGAGGGAGAAGACTCCTGCCGGGAGCCCGGAATCTTCGACAGCCCGGGTGATCGCATGACCTACGAGTTCAGCGGTACCGGGGTGTGCGTTGTGCGCTTTGACGATGACGGGGCAGCCGGCCGCCAGGGCCGAGGCCGTGTCGCCTCCGCCCGTCGAGAAGGCGAGCGGGAAGTTGCTTGCCCCGAAGACGGCGACCGGACCGAGTCCGATGTGGCGCTGCCGGATGTCCAGCCGGGGCAGGGGTGCGCGGTCGGGCAGGGCTGGGTCGATGCGTGCCTGCACGTGGTCGCCCTGGCGAACGACAGCGGCGAAAAGGCGCATCTGTCCCACGGTGCGGGCACGCTCACCCTCGATGCGGCCGGCGGGAAGACCGGTTTCGAGGACAGCCCGTTCGGTAAGTTCCGAGCCGAGGGCATCGATGTTGTCGGCAATGCGCTCGAGGAATGCAGCCCGCTCGACGGGGGTTGTAGCGCGGTACGTATCGAAGGCGGCGGCTGCGGCGGCCGTCGCCTCGGCGAGCTCGGATCCGTCGATCAGGGTGATGAGTGGTTCCAGTTGCTCATTGGTGGCCGGGTTGATGGCCCGCGCGGTGCCCGCGGATCCCCTGACCGGGCGGCCCGCGATGAGGGACTGACCCGTGATGGTCGGGCTGAAGGTGGTGGTCATGACGGAGCTCCTAGCTGATCTTCTTGATCAGGGTGGACAGTTCGAACTGGTCGGCGTCGGTGAGGTTCTGCAGGGGCGGACGTACGAGGCCACCGTTGCGGCCTACGGCGTCGAGCCCGCCCTTGATGATGCTCACGCCGTATCCCTTCACCCGGTCACGGATGTCCAGGTAGGGGATGACGAAGTCGTTGAGCTTCTCGTAGACGGCAGTCCTGTTCTGCGCGATGACGTCCTGGTAGAAGGCGAGGGCGAACTCCGGAACGAAGTTGAACATCGCTGACGAGTAGGTGCTCACCCCGAGCTGCAGCAGGGGCAGCGCGAAGGTCTCGGCGGTGGGAAGTCCTCCGATGTAGGTGAGGCGCTCACCGACCCGGGCGTAGATGCGGGTCATCTGTTCGATGTTGCCGATGCCGTCCTTGAACCCGATGAGGTTTGCGTTGCGGTCGGCGAGGATCGCGACAGAGCGGTCGTTGAGGACCGCATTTGCGCGGCTGTAGACGATGACACCCAGCGAGGTTGCTGCACAGACAGCGCTCACGTGTTCGATCAGCCCTTCCTGATCGGCCTCGGTCAGGTACGGCGGCATGAGCAGGATTCCGTCGGCTCCTGCGTCTTCGGCGGAGCGGACATGTTCGATCGCCGAGAACGTACCACCGGTGGCTGATGCGATGACGGGCACCTTGCCGCCGATCTCATCGACGGCAACGCGGACGACACGGTCCATCTCTGCGGTCGTGAGTGAGAAGCCTTCACCGGTGCCGCCAGCAGCGAAAAGCCCAGCGACGTCGAAGTCCGACTGCCATGCCAGGTGCTCCCGGTAGCGGGCTTCGTCGAACTGGAGTTGCTGGTCGAAGTGCGTGACGGGGAACGAGAGGAGACCCGACTTGATGCGTTGCGCCAGCTCGGAGGGATTCAGGTGAGCCACGGGGAGACCCTTCGGTAGAGGTGGCGCGACCGTCGGGCGCCAGGAGGTTTGATAGGACCCAGCGTATGAACGACACCGATACGTGTCTAAGACTGTTTTAGAATGAAGCGATACCTTCCGGGTATCACGGGTTAGTCGATTCGTTCGGCCATCGCGTCGAGGACCCGGTGTAGAGCAGGGTTCTTGGATGCCTTCAGCCAGATGGCGAAGAGCTCGACGGCGTCGGACCCGAATCCGTCGAGGTCGCAGTACTGCACTCCGTCGATCCCGAGAGCCGTGGTGGAATGCGGCACCAGCGCGATACCCCGGTGGGCTGCGACGAGGGAAACCATGGTCAGGATCTGCGCCACGGTGTGGACGTAGTGGAGCTGGCCGGACGGAGCCAGTCGGACGATGAGGTCGTAGAAATACTTCGCCTGGGTGGGAGAGTGCATGATCAGCGCTTCGCTCTTCAGGTCCTCGATGGTGAGAGGCCGACCCATGGCGGCAAGGTGGTGACCTTCAGGCACCGCTGCGACGAGCGGTTCGCGATACAGCAGGCGGGAACCGAAGACTTCCTGATCGAAGGGAGGGCGGGCGAGCCCGAGGTCGATATCGCCGTCCCGTAACGCGTCGATCTGTTCGCGGGTCACCATCTCCCGCAGCTCGATGTCGACTTCGGGCAGCTCGCTGGAGATCTCGTTGAGCAGGGCGCCCAGGATCCCGAAGGTGGACGCCGCCGTGAAGCCGATCCTGATCGATCCAGCCGATCCCTTGGAGATGCGCCGGGCCAGGTCCGGGGCGCTTTCGGCCAGTGCCAGGAGGCGCTGCGCTTCGCCGAGGAACGCACTGCCGGCAGCTGTGAGGGTGACGCCACGACTGTCCCGCTCGAAGAGCTGCACGGCGATGGCCTTCTCCAGCTTCTGGATCTGGCGGCTCAGCGGGGGCTGCGTCATGCGCAACCGCTCGGCCGCCCTGCCGAAGTGCAGTTCTTCGGCGACGGCGACGAATCCACGTAGCTGATCGAGGGAATACATGATGCACAGAGGGTATCAGTTCATACTTTATTGGGCTTAGACATGCATGATGCTGCTTTCTAAGCTTCTTCTATCAGGCTCTGCGTGACTGCCATCACAGGTAGGTACTCCCGGGTCTTCATCAAAGGAGATTGCAATGATCCATTCGAAGTTCGCCCGTCGTTCCACCTCGGCCCTTGGCGTAGCGGCTGTTCTGGCACTGACTCTCTCGGCCTGCGGTGGCAATGTCGCCAACTCCGGCGCAAGCGAGGAGGGAACCGAGTTCCCCTCCGGCCCGGTGACACTGACCATCGGACAGGATCCCGGTGGGAGCACCGACCTCATCGGTCGTGCCATCGCCGAGAATGCCTCGGAGGCCCTTGGAGCTCCGATGCCCGTCGTGAACAAGCCCGGTGCCAACGGCGCCCTTGCAACCCAGGAAGTGGCCAACGCGACGCCGGACGGGCAGACGCTCATCCTTCTCAATGCCTCCCTGATCGCCATCACACCCCTGGCCGTGAGCGAGGACGAAGCGGTAACCCTCGACGATCTCGAAGTGATCAGCGGCATCTCACAGGACGACTACGTCCTCGTTGCAAACGCTGAATCCGAGTACGAGACCGTGGAAGACATCGTCGCCGCGGGCAAGGCATTCAACTTCGCGACCACCGGTGTCGGCACAGGTAGCCAGCTCGCCCAGGCACTGCTGTTCAAGCAGGCCGGGGTCGAAGGCACCGACGTTCCCTTCGACGGCGGATCCCCGGCCATGACGGCGATCCTCGGCAACCAGGTCGACTTCGCCACCATCCAGCTCGGGGAGGCGATGCCCCAGATCGAGGCCGGTACCCTGAGGCCGATCGTGACGTTCTCGGACGAGCGCAACCAGTACCTCCCGGACGTCCCGACCGCCCTCGAGGCAGGCTATGACGTCCCGGTGTCGCAGTACCGTGCGATCGCAGCCCCCAAGGGCACCCCGGAACCAGCGCTCGAGAAGCTGCGCGAAGCGGTCTCGGCCGCATTCGAGAGCGAAGAGTACAAGACCTTCAACGAGGAGAACCTCTTCACCCCTCACGAGATCGACGGCGAGCAGGTCACCGAGGAATGGACGGCCAACGCCGCCAAGTACAAGGAATTGGTGGAGAAGTACGACATCGACCTCGGCGGCGAGTAGTGACTTCATCACCTGACGCGAGCCGCCGGGCAACCGGCGGTTCGCACCCCCTCCACCCTGAGCCCACACACCAGGCTCCCGACCACGGGCACCACCTCGTCGACGACCTGACGCCGGAAGACCTCGCTGCCCAGTGGGAGCAGGAAAAACCCCCTGCAGCCGGACCGGGTGCGAACATCGCCTCCGCGATCGTCGTCACCGCCATCGGGATCGCCGGCACCGTTGGTTCACTCGGGCTTGGCCTGGGCTCGCCGGCGGATCCCGAACCGGGTCTGTGGCCGTTCCTGATCAGCGTCCTGCTGATCGTCCTCGGCATCGCCCTTGCCCTGTTCGGACGAAGCGTTCTTGATGCGGAGAAGTTCTCGCGCTCCAGCCTCCAGGTCGCGGCGGGGCTGGGCAGCCTCGTCGTCTTCACGCTCCTCATCGGCCGGATCGGCTTCGAGATTCCCGCCCTGCTCCTGAACGTGATCTGGCTCCGCTTCCTGGGCAAGGAAACCTGGCGAATGACAGCACTGCTGAGCGTGGGAATCACTGCCGCGTTCTATCTGCTCTTCGTCCTCGCCCTCAATGTGCCCATCCCGCATCTGTTCTAGGGAAACCCCATGGAATTTTTTGAACCGGTACTGAACGGTTTCGGCGTCGTCCTCGAGCCGACGAACCTCCTGTACTGCCTGCTCGGCGTCGTCATCGGCATGCTGATCGGCGTCCTGCCCGGCCTCGGTCCTGCGGCGACCATCGCAATCCTGCTGCCCCTGACGTACGGCATCGAACCCGTCACCGCCATCATCATGCTCTCGGGTATCTTCTACGGCGCACAGTACGGCGGTACGATCACCTCGGTCCTGCTCCGGCTACCCGGAGAAGCCTCTTCTGTCGTCACCGTCTTCGACGGATACGCTCTCACCAAACAGGGCAGGGCAGGCACCGCGCTCGGTGTCGCCGCCATCGGATCCTTCGTCGGCGGCACGGTAGCCATCATCGGCCTCACCTTCCTCGCACCGCTCGTCGCCGGCTTCGCCCTCGACTTCGGTCCACCCGAGTACACGGCACTGGCTCTGCTCGGCATCCTCCTGGTCGCCACCGTCAGCAACGGCGGACGCCTCAAGTCGTTGATCGCAGCTGCCATCGGGCTCCTGCTCGCTACTGTCGGCAGGGACGGATTCACGGGTGAATCACGCTTCACGCTCGGTAGCCTGTCCCTCGCGGACGGACTCGACTTCGTGCCCATCGCCATGGGAATCTTCGGTCTCGGCGAGATCCTGTACAACCTGGAAGAGCGCCACAACAAGGTGCAGGCGCCCGCGAAGGTCGCCAACGTGTGGCCTTCACGCAAGGACCTCAAGCAAGCTTCCGGTGCCATCGGCCGCGGTTCCGTCCTGGGCTTCTTCCTCGGCATCCTCCCTGGCGGAGGCGCGACCCTGTCGTCGCTGGCCGCCTACGCCATGGAGAAGAAGCGCGCGAAGGACCCCTCCCGGTTCGGTCGAGGCGCGATCGAAGGGGTTGCAGGACCGGAAACCGCGAACAACGCGGCAGCAACTTCCTCGTTCATCCCACTGCTCACACTCGGCATCCCCGCCAATGCGACCATGGCCATCATCTTCGGCGCACTCCTGATCCAGGGTGTGACCCCGGGCCCGCAGCTCGTACAGAACGACCCCGAACTGTTCTGGGGCGTCGTGAACTCGATGTACATCGGCAACATCCTGCTCCTGATCATGAGCATCCCCCTCGTCGGGATCTTCGTACGGATCCTCCGCGTTCGCCCTGCGATCCTCGCCCCGGTGACAGTGCTCATCACCCTGATCGGCGTCTACACGATCAACAACAGCGTCTTCGACATCTGGCTGGTCATCTTCTTCGGAATCATCGGCTACCTCATGAAGAAGTTCGGGTTCGAACCCGGCCCCCTCGTCCTCGCCTTCGTCCTCGGAGCGCTGCTCGAGGAAAGCCTCCGCCGCTCGCTCCTGCTCTTCGGCGGCGATGCGACACAATTCGCCGGCCGGCCCATCACCGCCGTGCTCCTCTTCGTGTTCATCGTCGTCATCATCCTGCCCTTCATCCAGAAGGCTCTGAAGCAGCGCACGACCAGGAACTCGACCGTCACCAACGACCACAAGGAATCAGTATGAGCATCCTCATCGGCTACGTCCCGACACCCGAAGGGGAAGCGGCCCTCGAGGCGGGCCTCAAAGAGGCTCGGCTGCGCGACACGAACGTCGTCATCCTCAACTCACCCCGCAAAGGTGCCCCCGTGGACGCCGCCCTCATCCCCGAGGAACAGGTCACGGAGCTCATCAGGCGGGCCAGGGCTCTCGGAGTCGATGCCGTCGTCCGACAGCCAGGACACGACAACGACCTCACCGAAGAATTCATCGACCTGGCCGAGGAAGTGGACGCATCGCTCATCGTCATCGGGCTACGGAAGCGCAGCCAGGTCGGCAAGTTCATTCTCGGCAGCCACGCCCAACGCATCCTGCTGCAGGTCGACCGACCCGTCCTCGCCGTCAAGGCGAGTGACGAATTCAGCTCCCGCTGAGGATTCGTGCCGGCGATAGCCGGCACGTCACAGTTCCGGGGCCATCCTGAAAACCGTAGCGCGGCAGGGTGGCCCCGGTCACGTTCCAGCCTTCTTCCCTCGTCCTTCAACAGGCAGACAGCGGTGAAGAGCGTGAACTCGTGAGGAACTCCTCGACACCGTCGGTGTCGAGGAGTTCTGGCGGTGGTCTACAGGAGGCCGCCTGGACGCAGGAAGGGGGCGCCGATGGGCGCCCCCTTCCCGGCTGGACGGGTACTGCGAGTCAGACCGTCGCGTGATCCGTGCCGGCCGGCGTGACGACCTCGGCGGTCGGCTCCATGTTCTCGGCATCGACCATCCATGCGTACTGCTCGAGCTTGGCGATGAATCCGTGCAGGAGGTCCGCGGTGGTGGGGTCCTCCTCGTCGATCTGGTCATGCACATCGCGCATGGTCTTCACCGAGGCATTGAGCATGCGGACCACGAGGCCCACGGTGTCCTTCGTCGAGACGAGACCGGCCGGGAACGGGTCGATCTTCGTGCCCTCGGCGACGGCAACGCTGCGGCCGTCGGGAACGGCGTGCAGTGCCCGCATGCGCTCCGCCATCTCGTCCGCGAAGAGGCGTGCGTCGTCGATGATTTCGTCCAACTGCAGGTGGAGGTCGCGGAAGTTCTTGCCGACTACATTCCAGTGCGCCTGCTTGCCCTGCAGGTGCAGTTCGATGAGGTCGACCAGGACGGCCTGCATGTTGTCCGTGAGGGTGGGTGAAGCCTTCATGAATCCTCCAGTGCTAGAGAAATTTCCTTCACCCGGCAGGGCGCGAACGCGCCGTTCAACGCCGGGTGGACTCCTTTCACCCTAGCCTTGGGCGTTGGCCAAATCCAACCGATCTGCATACGCTAAGGGAACTTACGGTTTTGCCGTGCCGGATGTCCCGAAAGGGAGTATGGGCGGTGCCGACATCCCTACGAAGGAGGAACCGTCTTGGCTTCAGTGCAGGAATCTATCGACGTAGCAGTACCGGTCAGCACGGCCTACAACCAGTGGACCCAGTTCGAGAGCTTCCCCCAGTTCATGGGCGGCGTGGACTCGATCACGCAGACCTCGGACACCCACACCCACTGGGTGACGAGCATCGGCGGCGTGAAGCGCGAGTTCGACGCCGAGATCACCGAGCAGCACCCCGATGAGCGTGTCGCCTGGAAGAGCACGGATGGCGAATCGCATGCCGGAGTAGTCACGTTCCACCGCCTCGACGAGAACACCACGCGCCTCATGGTGCAGATCGACTGGCACCCGGAGACCTTCATCGAGAAGGTCGGTGCCGTCGTCAATGCCGACACCACTCAGGTGAAGGGAGACCTCAAGAGGTTCAAGGCGTTCATCGAGAAGAGCGGCGGAGAGACCGGCGCCTGGCGCGGGAATGTCGACGCGCCGCCGACCGGCGGTTCGGACGCCACTCCGGCGAACAGCACCCTGCCGGACACGTCCACGAACGATCCGGACTCGGGCGGGCCGCGCGTCGGCTGACACAGGGGAAGCAGGCAGGCGGATCCCGTCGGGGCTTCGCCTGCGATCCCTTGACTAGGGGATGTCGCCGACTTCGATCGAGGCGAGGGCGTCGGTGGCCTGCTGGGACAGCTCCTCGGAGATGGGAGAGCTCTTCGCGGCTTCGGCGGCTTCCGCCTGGCCGTCGGCGCTGACCGCGTAGGTACCGAAGGCGCGGACGACGGCGGCCGTGGCCTCGTTCTCGTACCGTGCGCAGTACACGTGGTAGGACACCAGGACGAGCGGGTAGACGCGTGCGTCGTCAGTCGTGCGGTCGAGGTCCAGCGCTATGTCGTAGTCCTGGCGTCCTTCCACGCGCGTGGCGAGGTCGACAGCAGCCGCAGCCGCGTCCGAACTGACCGGAACGTAGGCCTCGCCGACTTTCAGGGCTACGCGGCCGAGGGGGTCGCCGACGGCGGAGTCGTCCGCATAGGTCACGGCACCCACCGTGCTCGCAACCGTACTGACCACGCCGGCGTTTCCCTTGGCGTTCTCGTTCTCCAGCTCCGCGGGCCAGGTGCCGTCTGCCTCCTCGGTCCAGACCTCGGGCACGACGGCATGCAGGTAGTCGGTGAAGTTCTCCGTTGTCCCGGAGTCGTCGGACCGGCTGACGGCCGAGATCGGCAGGGCCGGGAGATCGACGTCGTTCTGGGCCGCGATCACGGGATCGTTCCACGTGGTGATCTCGCCACGGAAGATGCGCGCGACCGTTGCGGCATCGAGCTTCAGTTCCGTGATGCCGGGCAGGTTGAAGGCGACGCTGATCGGGGAGACGTAGGCGGGGATGTTGAACGCGCCGCCCGGCCCGCACGCGTCCGTCGACTCGGCGAGCTCCTCATCGCTGAGGTAGGCATCCGAGCCGGCGAACCCGACGGCGCCCGCGAGCAGGGCACCGCGTCCGGCTCCCGAGCCGTCGGGGGAGTACTGCACCTGTGCCCGCGGGTACAGGGTCGCGAAGCCGGAGCGCCAGGCATCCATGGCCGGTCCCTGCGCGGAGGACCCGGCGGCGGTGACGGCACCCTGCAGGCTCGTGTCCCCACGCTGCGCTGCTGCTTCCTGCTCATCGCCCAACGGATAGTCGGAGCCGCACGCGGTCAGCACGACGACGGCGAGGGACAGGGACAGGGTGGCTCGGATTCTCACCGGAGCAACGTTACAGGTGGCTAATCGGTGAACCCAAGGTGAACAGCGGGTGGACGGGCCGCTCGGGTGAGGGTCGGGTCAGCCCCGACGAAGGCGGTACCCATCCGCCCGGTGTACGAGCCGTCGGCCGGCACCGTCCCTCAGCTGGATCCACACCACAGAGGCGTCGTCGGTCCTCATGTCCAGGACGCCGTGGAGCTGGGTCCCGGCCGGATGCTGGAGGGTGACGTGCTCGCCGCACAGGAAGCCGGACCAGTCCTGGACATCGGGATCGTCGGAGGGGGAGGTGTCCACGGTGGGCCTTTCGAGAGGTTCAGGAGACTCCCACGCTAGCCAGGGCCCCTGAACACCGGATGAACGCGCGCTGAAGGTTGCCACACGCGCTCATCGGTCCGGGTCAGAGCGTGCGCCATTCCCCGCTGGTGAGGTGGGAGCCGGCCTGTGGACCCATGAGCAGCATGCCGCCGTCCACCACGAAGGAGGCGCCGTTGACGTAGCTGGAGGCGCCGGAGGCGAGGAAGACGACGACGTCGGCGATCTCCTCCGGCGCACCGGGCCGGCCCAGGGGGATACCCGGGCGGTCCATGGTGTGGGGATCCTGTTCCTCGGAATCGTTCATCGGGGTATTAATCTCACCGGGCAGGACAGCGTTGGCGGTGATGCCGCGGTCGGCGAGTTCCAGTGCGATGGTCCTGATGAGACCGCCGAGCCCGTGCTTGGAGGCGTCGTAGGCGGCCGATCCCACGCGCGGCTGCTCCTGGTGCACGCTGGTGACCGCGATGATGCGCCCGCCCCTGCCGCCGTCGATCATGTGCCGCGCCGCACGCTGGAGGCAGACGAAGGCCCCGTCCAGGTTGGCGCCCATGGTGCCTCGCCAGGTATCCCAGTCCGTCTCCATGAACATGGTGCCGCCGTTGACGCCGGCATTGTTCACGAAGACGTCGAGGCCGCCGAGCTCCTTCGCCAGTTGGTCGACGACGTCACCGCAGGCAGGGGCATCGGTGGTGTCGAGCTGTGCGACGGCGGCCTTGACACCCTTCTCCCGGACGAGGCGCGCGGTTTCCTCGGCGCCCTCCTGATCCGAATGCCAGGTGATGCCGACGTCGCATCCCGCAGCTGCGAGGGCTATGGCGGTGGCCCGGCCGATGCCGGAGTCGGAGCCGGTGACGATTGCTTTGCTCGGTGTGAAGTCCATACGGCCATCCTTCGTGCCGGGGGCAGTACCGGGCAAGGGAAATCTGGACTACGAAACCGGGCCGGTCGTAACGGGTGCTGTGGCGTTAAATGAAGTACCCCCGGGCGCGGGCCCGGGGGTACTTCAGGGAAGGATCACGCCTCCACGGCGCCCTGTCCTTCGGAGCCGGACTGGACCGCCGTCGACTCGACCGGAGTGGAGGACTCCCCGCTCACGATCTCGATCTTGCGGGGCTTTGCACGCTGGCTGACGGGGATGGTCACACTGAGCACCCCGTTCTCGTAGCGGGCCGCGATTCCCTCGGTGTCGACACCCTGACCGAGGTTCAGCTGCCGCAGAAACGAGCCGCTCTCGCGCTCGCGGGTCAGCCATTTGACTCCCTCGGCGCCGCGCAGGGTGCGTTCCGCGCGGATCGTCAGGAGCTGACCATCGACATCGATGTCGACCGACCCGGGATCGATACCCGGAAGGTCGGCGGAGAGGATGTAGTGGTCCTTGTCGCGGTACAGGTCCATCGGCATGACACGGAGCCCGGGACGGTTCTCCAGCAGGGCGCCGGCAACGCGGTCGAGCTCGCGGAACGGATCAAACTTCATGGCCACTGGAAACAACTCCTTCGCATGTGCCACCGGCAGGTGGTGTATTGATCAGGTTGAGCGTCCTTCGCTCAACTACGAAAAATGTTAGCACTCGACCTCGTTGAGTGCTAACCCCTTTCTGTTCGCCCAGAACGAACATTCCTGACATGGAAAAGGCCCGTATCGACTTACCGATACAGGCCTTTCCTTCGCTGTCACCAGCCGATCCTCGTGCCTGCGCGGGGCCTCGATCCCCGGGCCTTCCGCGTGTGAAGCGGGTGCTCTACCAGACTGAGCTACACAGGCAATTGGTTCTCACATAGCTTAGGGCATCCCGGCGGCGCGCCAAATTCCCCTGGCCCGTCAAAGGTGGGATCACCGTCGCTGGTCTTCACTCCGCAGCCTCAGTAGCCTGAAGGAAAGCCGCCTGAGTATCTTGCAGCCACTCCGCTCATG
Organism: Arthrobacter sp. PL16; assembly: GCF_035985055.1. Lineage (NCBI taxonomy): Bacteria > Bacillati > Actinomycetota > Actinomycetes > Micrococcales > Micrococcaceae > Arthrobacter > Arthrobacter sp. PL16. Next base: position 235,445 of record NZ_JAXCIC010000003.1, on the reverse strand, counting down.
CCGGCACGACGACGAAGGGAACGCATCATGGACGACCAGGAAATCCTGCAGCGCATCCAGGCACTCGTGCAGGAAGAACACGAGCTCCGCGACCAGCCCCAGGACGCCGGCGACGGCGAGGCCCACCAGGAGCACGCCGCGCGACTCAGGAAGGTCCAGGAAGACCTCGACCAGAGCTGGGACCTCCTCCGCCAGCGTCGCGCGAAGGCCGACGCGGGTGAGAACCCCGCCGACGCCGATGCACGGCCGATCAGCCAGGTTGAGGGGTACCGCCAGTAATGACGCTGCCGCTGGTGCTGTTCGATGTCAACGAGACCCTCTCGGACATGGGCCGCATGACCCAGCACTTCGAGGAGATCGGGGCTCCTCCGCAGCTCGCCGGGCTGTGGTTCGCCTCCGTGCTCCGGGATGGTTTCGCGCTGACCGCGGCCGGGCAGAACCCCTCCTTCCGTGATATCGCCGCGGGTGCATTGAGGGTGGTCCTGGCCGACCAGGTGCTGAACAGGGACGGCGATGCGGCCGCGGAGCACGTGCTCACGGCGCTGCAGAACCTCCCGGCACACCCCGACGTGCACGACGGCGTCCATGACCTGTCCGGTGCTGGTTTCGACATCGCTGCGCTGACCAACGGTGCAGCGACGACGGCAGTGGGCCTCCTCGAGCGCACCGGTCTCCGCAGTTCCTTCACCGCGGTCCTCTCGGTGGAGGATGCCCCGCGATGGAAGCCCTCCCCGGAGGCGTACGCCTATGCCCTGTCCGCACTGGGCCGGGAAGCGGGCGATGTCGTGCTCGTCGCCGTCCACCCGTGGGACATCGACGGGGCCGCACGGGCCGGGCTCCGTACGGCCTGGCTGAACCGGAGCGGTGTGCCCTACCCTCCCGTCATGATGCGCCCCGATCACGAGGTGTCGACGATCGCCGGCCTGCCGGGCGTCCTGTTGGGGGAGAGCGCAGCTCGTCAGCTCCCTGATCCAGGTCCCGGGGAGACGGACCGAGGCCCTGCACGCTAGGCTGGGAGTTCTGGTGAGCCGGGAAGTCTGGTCGGCGCTCCCATGAGCGTGCCCGATAGAAGGACCCCGATGAACACCCAGCCATCATCCCCGCAGCCCCCGTCACCGCCCGGCAGCCACGTCTTCTCCCGCAGCAGCTATCCCGAGCACCTGCGCATCACGACCATCCTGCGCAAGGAGACGGTGGGTGGGGCACTCCTGCTCCTGGCCACGGTCCTCGCCCTGATCCTCGCGAACTCGCCGGCCGCTGACACCTACTTCGCCCTGCGGGACTTCCGGTTCGGCTACGAACCCTGGCATCTGGAACTCAGTGTCGGTGCCTGGGCCGCGGACGGACTGCTCGCCATCTTCTTCTTCCTGGCAGGGCTCGAACTCAAGCGCGAGTTCGTCGCGGGGGACCTCCGGAAGTTCGACCGCGCCGTCGTCCCCGTCGCCGCGGCCATCGGCGGTGTGATCGTGCCCGCGCTGGTCTACGTCGCCATCACCGCGACCGCCGGACCGGAAGCGCTGCGTGGCTGGGCCATCCCGACCGCGACCGACATCGCCTTCGCCGTCGCGGTCCTCGCGGTCGTCGGTTCCTCGCTGCCGAGCGCGCTGCGGATCTTCCTCCTCACGCTCGCCGTCGTCGACGACCTCCTGGCCATCAGCATCATCGCCTTCTTCTACTCGGAAGACATCCAGGCTCCTCCATTGCTCATCGCGATCATCCCGCTGGCCCTCTACGCCTTCCTCGCACAGCGCTTCCCCACCTTCTTCCAGCGCCGCGCCTGGGCCCCCTGGGTGATCCTGCTGCCCATCGGCTTCGTGGTGTGGGCGCTCGTCCACGAGTCAGGGGTCCACGCCACAGTGGCCGGCGTGCTCCTCGGCTTCGCCATCCCGGTGCTGCCGAAGGGCACGAAGGCGGGCGGGGGCGACGTCGACGTCCGGCGCATCGACGTCGAGGACGAGGACGGGCCCACGCAGGCGCACGACGTCACGCCCGACGGACTGGCGGACACGCTCGAGCACCGCATCCGCCCCCTATCCGCCGGTTTCGCCGTGCCGGTCTTCGCGTTCTTCTCCGCGGGGGTGGCCATCGGCGGTCTCGAGGGGCTGATCAGTGCAGTCACCGATCCCATCGCCGTCGGGATCATGGTGGCGCTCGTCATCGGCAAGCCTGTCGGGATCCTGCTGGCTACCGCGGTGGTCACGAAGACCACGAAGGCGAGCCTCGATCCTGATATCGCCTGGGTGGACATCGTCGGTGTCGCGATCCTGGCAGGCGTGGGTTTCACGGTCTCGCTGCTCATCAGCGAGCTTGGCTTCGGGCAGGGGACGCCCGAGGACGATCACGCCAAGGTGGCCATCCTGGCCGGCTCCCTCATCGCCGCGCTAGCCGCGGCGGTACTCCTGCGGCGACGGAACGCGCGGTACCGCGAGATCGAGGAGCAGGAGAAGGTCGACGCCGACGCCGACGGCATCCCGGACGTGTTCGAGGGCCGCTAGCCGCCGAGGGGCGAAGTCAGACCTTCCGCCAGAGCCAGGACAGGGTCAGGGCGCCCGCGCTTCGGCGGAAGCCGCTTTGCCCGGTGACGACTTCCAGGGCCGCCCAGACGGCGAGGCATACGGAACTCGCGAGGCGCAGGCGCTCGCGGTTCTTCTCCTCGAGCGCCAGGAACGACGCCGCGCCCAGCAGTGCCCAGCCCAGGATCGGTGCGTTCGGCTTCTGCGCCACCGTCTGGCGGCCGAGGTCGTCCGTGAAGAAGCCCATCATGCTCCCTTCTGCTTCGAGGTGGCGGCGGCCTTCTTGGCCCCGGCCTTCTTCTCGCGGTTCTTCTCGACGCTGCGGCGAAGGGCCTCCATGAGGTCGAGCACGTTGTCGCCGTTGTCCTCGTCCTTGTCCACACCGAAGGTTTCTTCGGTATCGAGGGTGTCGCCCTTCTCGATCTTCGCGTCGATCAGGGTGCGCAGCTGGACCTGGTAGTCGTCGGTGAAGTTTTCCGGGTCGAAGTCGGTCGAGAAGGATTCGACGAGCGCAGCCGACATCTGCTTCTCCTTCGCCGAGATCCGCACCTTCTCCTCGAGAGCGGGGAATGCGGCCTCCCGCACCTCGTCATCCCACAGCAGCGTCTGCAGCATGAGCACGTCCCCGCGAACCCGCAGCGCGGCCAGGCGGCTCTTCTGCCGCAGGGAGAACTGCACGATCGCCGTGCGGTCCGTCTCCTCGAGGGTGCGCCGCAGCAGGACGTATGCCTTGGTCGAGGTGCTGTCCGGCTCCAGGTAGTAGGCGCGGTCGAACATGATGGGATCGATCTGGTCGCTCGGGACGAACTCCACGACCTCGATCTCCCGGCTCCGCTCGACCGGCAGGGAGGAAAGGTCCTCGTCGGTCAGCACCACGGTGTGTTCGCCGTCGTCGTACGCCTTGTCGATGTGCTTGAAATCGACCACCTCGCTGCAGACCTCGCAGCGGCGCTGGTAGCGGATCCGGCCGCCGTCCTTGTCGTGCACCTGGTGCAGGGAGATGTCGTGGTCTTCGGTTGCGCTGTAGACCTTCACCGGCACGTTGACCAGGCCGAACGCGACCGCACCCTTCCAGATGGCTCTCATGGACCAAGTGAACACCAAGCAGGCTTACCGGGCCAGTGGAGGCGGGGCTGCCACCCCTAGACTTGGGGGGTGACTTCCGAGACTATAGAGCCCATCGTCAGCAAGACCACCACCGACGACGGCGGCACCGTACTGCGCCTGGAGTTCCAGTTCGCGTCTCCTCCGACCGTGCTGTGGAAGCACTTGACTGACGCCGACAAGCTGAAGTACTGGTTCCCCTGCGAGATGGAGTTCGAGCCGCGGAAGGACGAGGAGATCCTGTTCCGGTACGCGGACCAGAAGCCCCTGCGCGGCACTGTTCTGGAGGCGGAGCGGCCCTCGGTGCTCGCCTACACCTGGGAGACCGACACACTCCGGTGGGAACTGACCCGGACCGGTGACAACGGTGCGCAGCTCGTGCTGTTCCTGACTCCGGGTAGCCCCAGGCACTCGGCGACCATGGCGGCCGGCTGGCATCTCACCATCGCCGGGCTCGACGACTTCCTGAACAAGCGCAACCTCGGGCAGAACCCTGCGCTCTGGGACGTCTACGTGGATCGGTACCGCAAGCAGTTCGCCGACTAGGGATTTCGCCGCGCTTCCACGCGCAGGGACGCTGATTGGTACTGGAATCCCGGGAACATCCGGTCAAGACTGGGTGAATGGCTCCTTCCCGCACTGCACGGCAGCAGACCGTCACCGTGGAAGGTCGCACGCTCCGCCTCTCCAGCCTGGACAAGGTGCTGTATCCCGCCACCGGGACCACCAAGGCCGACGTCCTCGCCTACTACGCCGGCGTCGCCCCCCACGTCATCCTCCATGCGGGCCACCGTCCGGTCACGCGGAAGCGCTGGGTCCACGGAGTGGGGACGGCCGAGGAGCCAGGGCAGGTGTTCTTCCAGAAGAACATCGATGACAACGCTCCGGCCTGGGTGCCGCGCAACGCAATCCAGCACAAGGACCACACCAACGTCTATCCGATGGTCGACGACCTCGCGACCCTGACCTGGCTGGGGCAGATCGCCGCGATCGAGATCCATGTGCCGCAGTGGCGCTTCGGGCCGGACGGCGCGAAGGGGAACCCGGACCGCATGGTCCTCGACCTCGATCCGGGTCCGGGAGCCGGTCTCGCCGACTGCGCCGCGGTGGCCCTGCTGGCGCGGCCCATCCTGCAGGACATGGGGCTCGAGCCGTTCCCCGTCACCAGCGGGTCCAAGGGCATCCATCTCTACTGCGCGCTCGACGGCAGGCAGACCTCCGAGCAGGTATCCGCCGTGGCGCACGAACTGGCACGGGCGCTCGAGGCGGATCACCCGGACCTCGCCGTCAGCGACATGAAGAAAGCACTGCGCTCCGGCAGGGTCCTGGTGGACTGGAGCCAGAACAACGCGAACAAGACGACGGTGAGCCCCTACTCCCTGCGGGGGCGCTTCGAGCCGACAGTGGCCGCGCCCCGTACCTGGGAGGAGATCGAGGCCGAGGATCTCGCGCATCTGGGCTACCGGGAGGTCCTGCAGCGGGTCGAAACCCTCGGCGACATCCTGGCACCGGCGACGCCGCCGCTTCCGGCCGGCGACGGCGCACCCGCATCGGCGTCGGACCGGCTGTCGACCTACCGGGCCATGCGGGACGCGTCGAAGACTCCGGAGCCGGTCCCCGACGGCGTCGGCCCTACAGGAGGCAACAGCTTCGTCATCCAGGAGCACCACGCGCGGCGCCTCCACTACGATTTCCGGCTAGAGCGCGAGGGCGTGCTGGTGTCGTGGGCCATCCCCAAGGGACCGCCCCTGACGCCGAGCAAGAACCACCTCGCTGTGCAGACCGAGGATCATCCGCTCGACTACGGCGCCTTCGAAGGAACTATTCCAAAGGGAGAATATGGTGGGGGAGAGGTGACCATCTGGGACGCAGGCACCTTCGAGCTCGAGAAGTGGCGCGACGGCAAGGAAGTCATCTGCACACTGCATGGCAAGCCCGACGGCGGCCTGGCCCTGGGCGGCACGGCGATCCGGCGCTACGCCCTGATCAATACCGGCGGCCGCTCGAACGGCAAGAGCAACTGGCTGATCCACCTCATGAAGGAGCAGCCGGCGGAGGCGCACCTCCCGCCGGCCGGCGCTGACGGGCTTGATAACCCGCAGGCAGAGGACCCAGCGAGGCATCCGGTCGTGTTCGGGGACGACCCCGAGAGTGCATCCGCAAGCCGGGACGCGGACGTGATCGAGGACGCGCGCTCGGTGTCCGCAGAGTCGCCTGGACAGGCCGCGACCGCATCCGGCAGATGGGTCGGTGCGGGAAGTGCCCGACCGATGCTCGCGACGCTCAGCTCCGAACAGGGAATTGCCGATCCCGATCAGTGGGCCTACGAGATGAAGTGGGACGGCGTTCGCTGCATCGCGGTGGTGAAGGACGGGATGGTGACCCTGGCGAGCCGCAACGGCATCGACACCACGCCGACCTACCCGGAGTTCGCTGACCTGGGGAATCTCCTCAGTGCCGGGAGCGCGGTGCTCGACGGCGAGATCGTAGCCCTCAACGCCAAGGGTCGCCCGGATTTCGGCCTGCTGCAGACCCGCATGAAGCTCACCCACCGGGCCGAGATCGACGCCGCACGGAAAAAGACACCCGTGGTGCTCATGCTGTTCGATCTTCTCGAGCTCGACGGCAACGACCTCACCGGGCTCGAGTACTGCCAGCGGCGGGAGCTGCTCGAGAAAGCCGTCGACGAAGCGGAGGACCGCCACATCCAGGTTCCCCCGACCCTCGACGCGACACTCGAGGAAGCGGTGGAGGCAAGCCGGCACCTGGGCCTCGAGGGCATCATGGCCAAACGCCTGACGAGCGACTACCAGCCCGGGGCGCGGTCGGCGTCGTGGGTGAAGATCAAGCACCTGCACACGCAGGAGGTCGTGGTGGTGGGCTGGAGGCCGGGCAGGGGCAATCGCGCCTCGAAGGTCGGTTCGCTCCTCGTCGCCGTGCCCGACGGCGTGGACCTGCGCTACGTGGGACGTGTGGGTTCGGGACTGACCGAGCGCGATCTCGCAGAGGTCGGCTCGCGACTGAAGAAGCTGGCCCGGAAGACGGCTCCGCTCGACGGCGTTCCCAGCGCTGATGCGTCGGACGCCCACTGGGTCCGGCCTTCCCTGGTCGGAGAGGTCCAGTACAGCGAGCACACCGGTACGGGACGGTTGCGCCATCCGGTATGGCGGGGCTGGCGACCCGACAAGACGCCGTCGGACGTCGTCGTCGAGCTGTGACTCGAGGGGTCCTGCGCCGATCACCGGCGGAACAACCACGGGAACCTGCGCGTTCGGGGCTATAGGGGGGAAGGCACGACGACCGCGTGCCGACCCTCGCAAGCGACGCATGTCGACCACCACCTGAAGGAGAACGCCGTATGAGTGAGACAAGAATTTCCGCGACACGGACCATCGATGCTCCGGCGGGAGCAATCTTCGCCTTCCTGTCCAACCCCGCGCACCACGCGGCGCTGGACGGATCAGGCATGGTGCAATCGGACAGCAAGTCCGATCGCATCACCGCCGCCGGCCAGGTGTTCACCATGAACCAGAACTGGGACAAGATGGGCGGTGACTACCAGACGGACAACCACGTGGTGGGCTACGACGAGAACAAGCTGCTCGCGTGGAAGACCGCACCGGCCGGCGAGGAGCCCCCGGGATGGGAGTGGGTCTGGCGCTTCGAGGCCAGCGGCCCCGATTCGACCGACGTCTCGGTCACCTACGACTGGTCCGCCGTGACGGACAAGGACCTCCTGAAGACGATCAGCTTTCCTGCCGTGCCGCAGGAGGCACTGGACACGACGCTGGCGAACCTCGCGGCGCAGGTGTCCGAGGACTGATCCCCGCAGTACCCGATGATCGAAGGCGGCCGGCTCCCCAGGGGGTCGGCCGTCGTCGTTCCCGGTGGTTCGTGTGCCGGCCGGGTGCGCGGTCTTCCGCACCCGGTGACGCTACTTGAGCAGCGCGACGTCCGATACGAGCTCGATGTGCCGCTGCATCGCCTCCGCGGCGGCAGCGGCATCCTGTGACCGGATGGCGCCGGCGATACCGCGGTGCGAGACCAGGGACTGCTCCGGCCGGCCCGGCTGGGCGAGGGACTCCAGCCGGGTCTCGAGGACCATCTCGCCGATGAAGGCCATCAGCTGCGCCATCACGGGGGAGTGCGCCGCTGCCGTCACAGCCTGGTGGAACAGTTCGTCGCCGTGCGCTCCGCGGTCGCCGTCGTCGATCTCCGCCTGCATCGCCGCGAGGGCGTGATCGATCGCTACGAGATCCTCCTCGGTTCGCCGTTCCGCGGCGAGGGCTGCGAGTCTCACCTCGAGTGTGCTGCGGGCCTCGACGATGTCGGGAAGGCGGCTCTGGTGTTCACGCAGCCCCTTGATGACGCTGGCCACGCTCGCGCGGTGACGGAGGACTGCGCCGGTGCCGTGCTGGACGTCGATCACGCCGAGGACTTCGAGGGCCACGAGCGCCTGGGCGAGGGTGGCCCTCGAGACGCCGAGCCGTTCGGCGAGGTCGCGTTCTGCGGGTAGCAGGTCCCCTGGGCGCAACTTGGCGGACTCGATATAGCCCAGGAGCTGCTCGACGAGCTGCTCGTACAGCCGGGGGCGGGCAAGGCGCCCCAGCGGTTGCGGACTCGCGGCGTCACTCATTCTGGCTCTCCCCGATAGTGGTGGGCTCATGCTACCGGTCCATTATTGACAGGGACACCCACTCTCCTACAGGCTAGTCCAGTGGTCCTGTGCTTCAGGTCACATCACCCTGTCCGTCGCCCGCTGGAGGATAACGATGTCCGCTCCACTCCTATCGATCATCATCCTCGCGGCGATGTTCCTGATAGCCACCCTGCTGCCCATCAACATGGGCGCACTCGCGTTCGTGGGGGCGTTCCTCCTCGGCGCGGTCTTCCTCGGCATGGAGACCGACGACATCATCGCCGAGTTCCCGGGCGGGCTCTTCCTCACCCTCGTGGGGGTGACCTACCTCTTCGCCATCGCCCAGAACAACGGCACCATCGACCTTCTCGTCCGGGGCGCGGTGAAACTCGTCCGCAACCGCGTGGCCCTCATCCCGTGGGTCATGTTCCTGATCACCGCCGTCATCACCGCGGTCGGCGCCCTCGGCCCCGCCGCTGTCGCCATCATGGCTCCGGTGGCGCTCGGTTTCGCGGCCCGCCACAAGATCTCCCCGCTCCTCATGGGCATGATGGTGGTCCACGGCGCACAGGCCGGCGGGTTCTCACCCATCGCGGTCTACGGCGTGATCGTCAATGACATCGTCGGCGGATCCGGCTTCGATTCGAGCCCCCTCGCCCTCTTCCTCGCCAGCTTCATCTTCAACCTGCTCATCGCCGTCGTGCTCTTCGTCGTCCTCGGCGGGCGGACGCTCATGTCCTCGCGGATGACCCACTTCGTCGAGGAGGCGGCCGAAGCCCGGCTCAATGCGAGTCCTGGGGCGCGCCGCGCGGACGTCGCCTACAAGGGCACCGGCAGCGGCACCTACGGTCCTCGTGACCCGGCGGGCGACGGCGGTGTCGCCACCGCGACGACACGCGAGGACCGCATCTCGCAGGTCGCCACCATCATCGGCCTGATCGCGCTCGCCGTCATCGCGCTCGGCTTCAAGGTCGATGTCGGATTCGTCGCCATCACGGTCGCCGTCATTCTCGCGCTGATCTCGCCGAAGGCCCAGAGCGGTGCCGTCAACAAGATCGCCTGGTCCACCGTGCTGCTCATCTGCGGCATGCTCACGTTCGTGGGTGTCCTGGAGGCCGCCGGGACGATCGAGTACGTATCCGATGGCGTCGCAGGCCTCGGTATGCCGCTGCTCGCGGCGCTGCTCATCTGCTACATCGGCGCCGTGGTCTCCGCCTTCGCCTCGTCGACGGCGATCCTCGCGGCCCTGATCCCCCTCGCCATCCCGTTCCTCGAGACCGGTGCCGTGGGCGCGGTCGGCGTGGTGTGCGCCCTGGCGGTGTCCTCCACCATCGTCGACGTCTCGCCCTTCTCCACCAACGGTGCCCTCGTGCTCGCCAATGCACCGGAGGGGACGGACAAGGAGCGCTTCTACAAGCAGATCCTCGGCTACGGCGCGATCGTCGTGGTCGCCGGTCCGGTCATCGCGTGGCTCGTCCTCGTGGTGCCGGGCTGGCTGTAAGCCGTCCGTCCGCACGCCACCGCACGAGCAACTCCGGAGGAAGAATGAACGCCGAGACATCCGAAGCCACCATCGACGGGAGCGGTGGACGCGGGGGCCCGCTCGCCGGGCGCCTCGTCGTCGACCTCAGCCGGGCGCTCGCAGGCCCGCACGCCGGGATGATGCTCGGGGACCTCGGTGCGCGCGTGATCAAGGTCGAGACCCCCGGGACCGGTGACGATACCCGAGGGTGGGGGCCGCCCTTCGTGGGTCCGGAGGATGATCGGCAGTCCACCTACTTCCTGTCCTGCAACAGGAACAAGGAGTCGATCGCGCTGGACCTCAAGAGCGACGACGGCAGATCCGTGCTCACGGAACTGCTGCGCCGTGCCGACGTCGTGATCGAGAACTTCCGGACCGGTGTCCTCGATCGGCTCGGCTTCTCGACGGACGCGATGCTCGAACTCAACCCCGGCCTGGTCATCCTCTCCATCACGGGCTTCGGCCATGACGGGCCCGAGGCGAAGCGCAGCGGGTACGACCAGATCGTCCAGGGTGAGGCAGGACTCATGTCGATCACCGGGCCGGACCCTGACAATCCGCAGCGCGTGGGCGTCCCCATCGCGGACCTCCTGTCCGGGATGTACGGAGCGTACGGCGCCGTCGCCGCCCTGCTGGAGCGCGAGCAGACGGGCCGGGGACAGGTGGTGCGTACCTCGCTGCTGGCGGCCATCATCGGAGTCCACGCCTTCCAGGGGACACGGACCACCGTGGCCGGCGAGGTGCCGCAGGCGCAGGGCAACCACCACCCGTCGATCGCGCCGTACGGCCTGTTCAGCTGCCGCGGTGGCAAGGTGCAGATCAGCGTGGGCAGCGAGAAGCTGTGGGCCACCTTCACGGCGGCCTTCGGGATCGACGCCGCCAGGCCGGAGTTCGCCACCAACGCGGACCGCGTGCGGAACCGGGACCTGCTGATCGGCGTCATCGAGGATGCCTTCTCCGCCTACCAGGCCGAGCCGCTGCTCACCAGACTCAATGAGGCGGGCATACCCGCCGGCAAGGTGCGCACCCTCGATGAGGTGTACGCCTGGGAGCAGGTGCACTCGCAGGGGCTGCTCATGACCGTGCAGCATCCGGTCCTCGGCGACATCGCCCTGCCCGGACCGCCACTGCGCTTCTTCGACGGCACCTCCGAGACCACGACCACCAGCCATACGGCCCCGCCACTGCTCGACGGCGACGGTGCGGCAATCCGCGCCTGGCTCGCGCAACCCGCGCCCGGCGGTGCCGGCGCGTGAGCTCCGATGCTCCGGCCAGGCACCTGACGGCCCTCGAGCTCATCGACGCGGTGCTCGACACGGGGTCCTTCGCCTCGTGGGACAGTGCCGTGCCCACGCCGTACCCCGGCGCCACCGCGTCCTATGAGGAGGAGCTACGGCGGGCTCGGGAGAAGAGCGGTGCCGACGAATCCGTCCTGACGGGTGAGGGGCTCATCCACGGCCGACGCGTGGCCGTCATCGTCTCGGAGTTCACGTTCCTCGCAGGCTCGATCGGGAGTGCTGCCGCGCACCGGATCACCGCGGCGATCCTCCGGGCCACGGCGGAGCGGTTACCCCTGCTCGCCGGGCCGGCCTCGGGCGGTACGCGCATGCAGGAGGGAACACCGGCGTTCCTGTCCATGGTGGACATCACCGGGGCCGTCCGGGCCCATCGGCAGGCCGGACTGCCGTACCTCGTCTACCTCAGGCATCCGACGACCGGCGGCGTCATGGCATCCTGGGGTTCCCTCGGCCACGTCACGGTAGCGGAACCGGGGGCGCTGCTCGGGTTCCTGGGTCCCCGCGTCTACGAGGCGCTGTACGGGAAGCCGTTCCCGCCCGGAGTCCAGACCGCCGAGAACCTCTTCGACAAGGGCCTCATCGACGCCGTCGTCCCGCCCGAGCACCTGGCGGGGATCGTCGAAAAGGCCCTGACCGTGCTGCTCGCGAAGCCGTCCGCCATACCCGAGCCTCCGCCGACGGCATCCGTCCGCCCGGGGACCGGTGACGCGTGGGCCTCGATCCTCATCTCCCGCAATCGCCGGAGGCCCGACCTCCGGCGCCTGCTCGCCTACGGTGCCCGGGACGTCCTGCCCCTGAACGGTACGGGCCAGGGGGAGAAGGACCCGGGACTCCTGCTCGCCCTGGCACGCTTCGGTGAGCAGCCGTGCATCGTGCTCGGGCACCAGCGGCCCCGCCAGCCGGGTGACTCCGTGATGGGGCCGGCGTCGCTGCGCGAAGCCCGCCGCGGCATGAAGCTCGCCGAGGAACTCGGCCTGCCCCTGCTCACGGTCATCGACACCGCAGGCGCGGACCTGTCGAAGGAGGCCGAGGAGGGCGGGCTCGCCGGTGAGATCGCCCGTTCCCTGCACGACCTCATCGGGATCGCATCGCCGTCGGTGTCCGTGCTGCTGGGACAGGGTGCGGGTGGAGGGGCGCTCGCGCTGCTACCCGCCGACAGCACCATCGCCGCCGAGCATGCCTGGCTCTCGCCGTTACCCCCGGAGGGTGCGAGCGCGATCGTGCACCGGACGGTGGATCGGGCTCCGGAGATGGCTGAGGCGCAGGGGGTGAAGGTCGCTGCGCTGGTCGAGCGGGGCGTCGTGGACCACGTGGTGGACGAACGGCCCGACGCCGCCGACGAAGGGCGGGCGTTCTGCGAGCGGATGGCCGTCGCCATCGAGTACGAGCTGGCCCGGGTCAAGGGCCTTTCCTCAGCAGACCGGCTGGTGCGTCGCGCAGGAAAGTACCGGGCCGGAACTCGCTGACCCTGGACATGATCGACCCACGCACGCTCACCGTGACCCGCGATATCAGAGGGTGGCCACAGGTACGGTGCACCACGTATGACCAGTGCAGCCTTCCTGCGTCAGGTGAGGGACGTGACCTCGTAGGTGTGGCCCGCCGCGCGCAGCCGCTGCACCAGGACGTCGCCGAGTGCGGTCGCCGGGGTCAGCGATCCTGCGGTGGGCGGCAGGCGGTCGCCGTCGAGGGCCAGGGAGAGCGCAGTCTCACCGGCCATCACGGCGGTGGCGGCGTATCCCGGGTCACCCGGCCCGGCTGCGACGGCCCGGTACCGCCGGCCGCCCTCCGTGGAAGCAGTGACCTGGGACCGGAACCAGCCCGAGCGCCGCACGGCTTCGCTCGGGCCCGCACCGGGCGACGGAAGGACGCGGTCCATCAATTGCCTCGTGGGGGGCAGGGCCAGTGCGGCTCCGAACACCCGGAGGCCGAGCGCCGTCGCTTCGGCGGTGACGGCGCCGACGGGCCCCCGCCCGATACCCATCACCTCGCCGTAGCGCAGGGACCGACCGTAGGCCCAACCCTGCAGGGCGTTGCTGCGACGCACGATCCGCGTATTCGCCGATGCCATGATGAAGGGTGCGGTCCACAGGCCGTCCTCCGAACGGCCGACCCACCCCAGGTCTGACGGCTGCCGGGTCGAGGGCTCCGCCGTCCGGTCCGGACTGAGGGAGTAGGGATCCCCCGCGAGCGATCGCAGCACAGGGTCCGCCCGCATGCCGTCGAGCTGCCCGCGCATCGACTCGATGGTGCCGCCGCTGAAGCCACCCTTCGCCCTGGCGACGAGCTGCACCTCGGTCAGTCCGCCTGCGCCGTCGGCCTCCACGGCCTGGTGCAGGAGGAGCACCGCGAGGTCCGACGGGACGGAGTCGTAGCCGCACGCATGGACGATCCGTGCACCGGTGGTCCTTGCCAGGGCGTCGCAGCGATCGATGGCTTCACGGACGAAGGACACCTCGCCCGTCAGGTCCCCGTAGTGGGTGCCGGCGCGGGCACACGCCTCGACGACGGGCAGCCCGTACTTCGCGTAGGGACCCACCGTGGTGAAGAGAACCCTGGTGCCCGCGGCCAGCGCAGCGAGTGAGTCAGGGTGCTCCGAGTCGGCCTCGATGAGGGCCCAGTCGTGTGCGGCGACGGGCAGCCTGGAGTGTACCGCCTCGAGCTTCACCCTCGACCTTCCGGCGAGCCCGATGCGCAGGTCCGGTGGAGCGTGGTCCGCAAGGTATCCGGCGATCAGTTCACCGACGAAGCCGGTGGCACCGAAGAGGACGAGGTCGTGATCGCGCGCTGGGGCCTTCATGCCAGCAGTCTTCCACGGCAGCGGCCGGACCGACACGAGGAACCGCCCACGCAGGTCAGCCCTCGCCGGGGTGCAGCGCCCTGTACATCTCCATCTGTCGGCGCCTCCGCTCGAGGCTGTCGCGGCGGGGTGTGCTGTCGGCGTCGGGCGCTTCCGCGGTGAGGTCTATGTGGCGCTCGCCGTAGTGCCAGAGCAGCATGTCGTCCAGTAGCCGGTCGGGACCGGGTGAATACCGGTGGTCGAGCGCCTTCCGCACCGTGGTGATGGTGTCGGACTGCAGGAGGGACACCAGTTCGAGCGTGGTCTTCAGCCCATGGGCGGCGAGCAGTTCGGCGGCCCAGCCCCAGTTGTCGTCCGACTTCCGGTCCACGTGGGGGAGCAGTGTCTGCCACACGTCGCGGATGCGGTTGGGCGTGAGGGGCGCACTGCCCTCCCCGTCCTCGTCCCAGAACCCGGTGACCGTCTCGTACCGCTCGTGCAGTTCGGCGAAGACCGACTCCACGGTCTCGAGCATGGCTGCCGTTCCGGTGAACTGCCGGTCGAAGTAGGGGCTCCAGGCCTTCGGGTTGGATGCCTTGAACCGGATGTCGTGCTCGATCTCGGACCAGGCGTGGGCCAGCACCGTGCGCACCTGCACCTCGAACAGGTAACTGCCGGCGGCTTTGGTCTCGGGGTCCACGGCCTGCCAGAAGGCGCGGACGACCTCGTTGTGGATAGTGCGCATGATGAGGTGGCGGCTCGAGTAGCCGTACGTGCCGGATTCGATGGAGCCGATGTCCTTCTCCCGGTCGCCGCGGCAGTCGAACTCGTGGCGCTGGCGCTTGAGCTGGTTCGCCGCCAGGTCCACCTCGTGCGGGAGCGTGGTGATGATGCGGAGGCCCACCAGGTCGGTGAGGTTGCGCATGGGTTCCGGGAACACGAGGACCGGCGGCAGGCCGGGGTCCGGGGACGGCAGGGTGCGTGAAGCCTTGTCGCGGAAGGACTCCACCGTCTTGGTGCGCCCGGTGACGAACAGGGGCTTGAGGTCGGTCCCGTCGAAGATTGCGGCGATGCTGTCCCGCATCGCGGCGGTGACGCGGTCCAGGGCCGGCCGTACGCGCTCGTACTCGCGCGTATGCGCCTCGACGCCGGGCCGCAGCCGCTCGTCGAGATCATCCCATGCGCCCATGCACCAAGCCTTTCCGAGGAGAGCCTTCATCGTAGCCAACCCTGGTGACGGATACGCTGTCCCCGTGAATCCTGTGGGTCGACGCTCCGTCCTTACCCTCGCGGCCGCCGTCGGTGCAGCCGTCCTCGCAGCCTGCGGCATCAAGGCGGATGCGCAGGCACCCTCCGTGGCACCGCAGCGCTACGCCTACGGCGAGGACGCGAGCCAGTTCGCGGACCTCTACCTGCCCACCGGGGAGGTGCTCGGCGTCGTCGTCATCATCCACGGCGGCTACTGGCGCTCCACCTACGGCGCCGAGCTCGGCAAGCCACTCGCCGAGGACCTCGTGGCGCGCGGCTATGCCTGCTGGAACCTGGAGTACCGGAGGGCGGGCGGCGGTGGCGGGTGGCCTGCCACCTTCGACGACGTCGCGGCCGGTATCGACCACCTCGCCACCGCAGCGGCGGAGCACGGGCTGGACCTCCGCTCGACGACGGCGCTCGGGCACTCGGCGGGCGGGCACCTCGCCGTGTGGGCCGCCGGCCGCCCGGGAATGCCTGCAGGCGCGCCGGGTCCCCGCATTCCGGCAGTGAAGCTCACCGGCGTCGTCAGCCAGGCCGGAGTCCTCAACCTGCGGGAGGCACGGGACCTGGGCCTCAGCGACGACGCTGTCGTGAACCTGATGGGTGTTCCGGAGGCGGACGATCCGGAGCGCTATCGCCTCGCGGATCCCATCACCGCCGTCCCGCTGGACGTTCCCGTCTACGCGGTGCACGGGAAGAAGGACACCACGGTGCCGCTCAGCCAGTCGGAGAGCTACGTCCGGGCGGCGACGGCGGCGGGCGCGAGGGCGGAACTCGTCGTCGTTCCGGGCGACCATTTCGCCATCATCACCCCTGGCTCCAAGGCGTGGGACACCGTCGTCGAGCTCCTGGCGGCGGCCGTGGATGCAGCGGACCCCGGCCTGCCCGCTGCGGGCTGACCGGGGTCCTGACACCTGCGGGTCCTAATTGAGGGGGAGGGTACCCTCGGGCAGGGCTCCGCCGGCCAGCAGCTCGCGAGCCGAGTTCGCCAGCGCGGTCAGGGCCACACGCTGCGTCCACGGCCCGTAGGAGATGCGGGCGACGCCGAGTTCCTGCAGGCGGGACGGTGCGAGGCTCCCGGGTACGTTGATGACGCTGAGGCGCTGCGGGCCGAAGGCCTGGACGAGCGTGGTCACGGCGCGCTCGTCGAGCAGTCCCGGCACGAAGACGTTCGTGGCGCCGATTGCAAGGTACGCCTTGCCGCGCTCGACGGCGTCGGCCAGCACCTCCTCGGGGTCACGGTCGCCGGCCTTGACGAAGGCGTCGGTGCGGGCGTTGAGCACGAAATCGATGCCCTCTGCCTGGCCTGCCTTGAGCACGGCTTCCATCTGCGCCACTGCCTCGGGGAGCGGACGCATCTGGTCCTCGATGTTCGCTCCGACGATTCCGACGCCGATCGCCCGGCGCACGGTGTCCTCCGGATCGCCGTAGCCCGACTCGAGATCGGCGGAGACGGGCAGGTCCGTTGCTGCGGCGATGCGGCCGACGGCCGCGATCATCTCCGCGACGGGAATGTTCTCGCCGTCGTCGTAGCCGAGCGACGCCGCAATGGAGTGGCTCGCCGTGGCGAGGGCCTTCGTACCGGGGATATCGGCGATGGTTCTCGCGCTGATGACGTCCCACACGTTGACGACCTGCAGGATCTCGGGAGCGGAGTGGAGTCGAGCGAGCGCGGTCGCCTTGAGGGCGAGACCGTTGTGGTCGGTTGTTGCTTCGGTCATTGCGTGACCTTCCGGGTGTGCGAGGCGATCCAGGCGGCTGCGCCGTCTACCTCGGTGGGATGGATACCGTGGCCGCCCTCACGGACGTACCGGCTTACTTCGGCGCCGCGGCTCTCGAGGATCGAACCGACGCGGACCACACTGTCGGTGGGGGCCATGGGATCGGCCTTCCCGTTGAACAGGGCGATCGAGGATCCGGACAGGTCTGCCTCGATGCTCCGCCCGTCCAGCGGATACATCCCGGAGAAGGCGACGGCGGTCGCGACGGTGTCCGGGTGCAGCAACACGGCGCCCAGCGCGATGTTCGCACCGTTGGAGAAGCCGACGGCGACGAGCGGACGGTCGGCGATCCCGTAGTGCGTCCGGGCCCACTCGATGAAACCGGCGAGCTCGCCGGCGCGAAGGACGACGTCGTCGACGTCGAACAGGCCTTCCCCGAAGCGGCGGAACCAGCGGTTCATGCCGTGTTCCTGCACCGGACCCCGCGGTGCGAGATACCCGGCGCCGGGAGCGAGCCGCTCCGCGAGCGGCAGGAGGTCCTGCTCGGTGCCGCCCGTGCCGTGCAGGAGCAGCAGCACGGGTGTGCCTGGTGCTCCTGCGCTGAACAGGTGGGGCCACTCATGCGTGGTGTTCATGTCCGCACTCCTACTTGAAGAAGGCCTGGACGGCCGGGTTGTTCTCCGGGGGCAGCTCGATCTTCGCGACCGCGTGGGAGATGGCCTCGCGGTTCGGCTCGAGCCACGGCGGCAGCTTCAGGGAGCGGCCGAGTTCCAGCAGGGGCTCGTCGATGTCGAAGCCCGGCGTGTCGGTGGCGATCTCCAGCAGTGTTCCACCGGGCTCACGGAAGTAGATCGAGGTGAAGTACTGGCGGTCGAGGATCGCCGTCACGCCGTAGCCGCGCTCGGCCAGCTCCTGGCGCCACAGTTCCTGCGTCTGCTGGTCGGGCACGCGGAAGGCGATGTGGTGCACGGTGCCGCCGGCCACGAGGCCGCGCTCACCGCGCGGGTCCGTGACGACGTCGACGACGGTGCCGGGTTCGCCGTTGTGCGTACTGAGGCGGTAGCGGCCGTCCTTCTCCGCGAGGACGTTCATTCCGAGGTCGCGCGTGAGGGTCTCGAGGGTTCGGGTGGGGTCCTGGACCGTCAGGACGGACGAGTGCTGGCCGCGCACGGCGTACTCGGCGGGAATGGACGCGGAGTCCCACGGGTTGCGGGGGTCCGAGACGGACGAGGCCACGAGGTCGATCTGCAGGCCATCGGGATCGCGCAGCGAGAGGCGTTCCTCCTCCGACGAGGCGCGGGAGATGGCCGACTCGACGCCGATCGCCCTGAAGTGCTCCTGCCACCAGCCGAGAGTGCCCTGTGGGACCGAGAAGGCCGTGGTGGTCGACTGCCCGCTGCCCACGCGTCCGCTGCGGATCCCCTGCCAGGGAAAGAAGGTCAGCAGCGAGCCGGGGCGGCCGGACTCGTCGCCGTAGTACAGGTGGTAGGTGCCGGGATCATCGAAGTTCACGGTCCTCTTGACCAGGCGCAGCCCCAGTCCCCTGATGTAGAAGTCGATGTTCTTCTGGGGGTCACCGGCGATCGCGGTGACGTGGTGGAGACCTTCGGTCTGAGCAGTCACGCTGTCCTCCTTCGTTGGATCCGGTACACCCGTACCGGTATGTTCATGCAAACGCATGTATCTCGCCTATTGTTCCCCAACCGTTCGCCTTCTCGGGGTGGTAGGCACCGGACAGCTGCTGAGCGTCGTACCTGCCCAGCTTCCTGTGTCATCCTGAGTTCATGGCAGCGAAAGAGCGGGTCCATGGCTGGGTCCGCCGCACCGTGATCGAGGTGGTCGGTTGGACCCTCGTGGTGCTCGGCGTCGCTGCCCTCGTCTTGCCTGGACCCGGGCTGCTGCTCTGCGCAGCAGGTCTCGCCGTCCTGTCCCAGCAGTACCACTGGGCACGTCGCTACCTGAAGCCGCTGAAGGCGAACGCCTATCGTGCAGCCGCGATCGGGGTCAGGACCATCCCCCGGATCGCCATCAGCTGCGCGAGTGCCCTCCTGATCATGAGCTTCGGCCTCGTCTGGATCCTGCAGCCGCAGGTGCCGTCCTGGTGGTTCCTCGAGGACCGATGGTGGCTCTTCGGCGGAGCAGGAACGGGCATCAGCCTGATCGCCTCCTCGGTCATCGCCCTCGTCCTGATCGCCTACAGTGTCCGGCGGTTCCGCGGCCGGCCCATCCCCGAGACGCGACCGGTGCTCAGGGCGGACGCCGACTAGGGCCCGGTGCGGTGCAGGAGGATGACGCGGGACGGGTGCGGACAGGAGTGCCCGGTGCGGGATGATCCTGGTCGACGCCGACCAGGATCCGGGGGCAAGGGAAAAGTCCGAGTGACCGATGACCGTCGGCTGGTACGTTGAAAGCGTGCTTACCGTTATCGGGGAAACCCTCATCGACGAAGTCGTCAGCGACACCGCCTCCATGCGCGCGCACGTGGGTGGCAGCCCGATGAACGTCGCTGTCGGGCTCGCACGGCTCGGTCATCCCGCGCAGTTCGTCGGCCGGTACGGCGACGACGAGTACGGCCGCATGGTCCGGCAGCACCTCCGCGACAACTCGGTCCCGTTCCCGGTCGAGCCTGACGGCTCGCCCACCAGCGTCGCCACCGCACGCCTGGACCCGGCGGGAGGCGCGTCCTACGACTTCCAGCTCGTCTGGGAGCTACCGGCGCTCGCTGAGCAGAAGGACAGCCTCCTCGACGGATCCACGCTGCTGCACACCGGCTCGATCGCCACGATGCTGTCGCCGGGAGCGGACGAGGTCCTGTCGCTCGTCATCGCGGCCCACCCGCTGGTGACGGTCAGCTACGATCCCAACTGCAGGCCGTCCATCATCCGGAACCCCGAATACGCCAGGGAACAGGCCGAGAAATTCGTGGCGCTCGCCGATGTGGTCAAGGCCTCCGACGAGGATCTCGCATGGCTGTACCCGGACCGGACCCCCGAGCAGTCCGCGCGCGCCTGGCTGGAAGCAGGTGCCGCCGTTGTCGTCGTGACGCGTGGTTCGAAGGGTCCGTGGGGTGTTTGCCGTGCGGGCGAGGTGTCCGTACCCGCGCCTTCGACCAGCGTCGTCGACACGGTGGGTGCGGGTGACTCGTTCATGGCCGCGCTCCTCGCGGCCCTCGTGGATCTGGAACTCGATGGCGCCCATCGTCGGGACGAGCTGCGCCGAATGAACCTCGGGCAGCTCGCCGGAATGCTGCAGTACGCGGCCCGGGCAGCGGCCATCACGGTCTCCCGTGCGGGCGCGAATCCGCCCTCACGGAGCGAGATGGCGCATACCTGACGCTCCGCCGCGTTCCATAGGCCCGAAGGCAGTTCGAAGACCACCCGATGATCCCCAGAGGAGCACAGCGATGACCCGCGATCCGTACGCAGACCTTCCGCAGGTACCCGAGTTCGAGCTGACCAGCGAGAGCATCACCCACAATGAGCCGCTCGACGCCGCACAGGCGTCCGGCGTGATGGGCGCAGGCGGCGAGGACCAGTCCCCGCAGCTCAGCTGGAGCGGTTTCCCCGAGGGCACGAAGAGCTTCGCGGTGACCGTCTACGACCCCGACGCGCCGACCGCGAGTGGTTTCTGGCACTGGGCCGTGTTCAACCTGCCCGCGACCACCACCGCGCTGCCCGCCGGCGCGGGTACGGACGGCTCGGACCTCCTGCCGAAGGGAGCCGTCCAGCTGCGGAACGACGGCGGCTTCGCCGGTTTCGTGGGCGCCGCACCTCCTGCCGGCCACGGCCCGCACCACTATCACGTGGTGGTGCACGCGGTGGACGTCGAGTTCCTCGACATCCCGGCCGAAGCCACGCCGGCCTACCTCGGGTTCAACCTGTTCTCGCACTCGATCGGGCGGGCCCGGCTGGTCGGCACGTTCGAGCAGTAAGGCACCCATCCCGGCGGCCGGTGCGGCCGCCGGTAGGGTGGAAGTCCAGAACCTGAAGGAGTCAGCGATGCGCCTCGTGGCGAGCGACATGGACGGGACCGTCGTGGGACACGACGGCAGGATGAGCGAGCGCACCATCCGCGCGTTCCGGGCGTGTACGAAGGCAGGGGTCGACGTCGTCTTCGTCACGGGCAGGCCGCCACGCTGGCTGCAGCCGTTGCGGGAGCAGCTCGGGCACACCGGGATCGTCATCTGCTCGAACGGCGCCCTCACCTACGACCTCGAGGGCGAGCGAGTCCTCGACGCGAAGCTGCTGGGAGCCGAGGACGTCTATGCCGCTCGCGATATCATCCGCGGTCTTTTCCCGGCGGCGACCTTCGCCGCGGAGACGGTCTCGGGCTTCAAGGTGGAGTCGGGTTTCGCGGACCCGGCCACCTCCGAGCTCCTCGGCGGTATCACGGCGCAGCCCTTCGAGCATTCGCTGCCGGGGGAGCAGGTCGTGAAGTTCCTGGCCAGGGAGAAGAACATCTCGCCGGACGAGTTCCTCGCGGCCGTCAGGCCCGCTGTCGGGCACCTTGTCTCGACGACGCACTCCGCGCCCACCATGGCGCTCCTCGAGATGGCCGTCCCGGACATCAACAAGTCGGTCACGCTTGCCCGGTACGCGGCGGAACGCGGGATCGACGCCGCCGACGTCGTCGCCTTCGGTGACATGCCGAACGACGTGCAGATGCTCGACTGGGCGGGCTTCGGCTACGCCATGGCATCCGGCCACGCGGATGCGCTGGCCGCCGCGAACCTCGTCGCACCGCCCTTCGACGAGGATGGCGTGGCGCAGGTACTGGAGGAACGGCTTGCCCGGCTCCGCACGATCTGAGCGCGGCCGCTACCCCTACCTGGACTCCCCGGCCGGCCCGTCCGGCCGGCCCCAGCCCCTCGCGTTCTCGCATCGCGGCTTCGCGCCCGAGGGCGGCGAGAACACCCTGGCGTCCTTCGGGCGCGCCGTGGATCTCGGCTTCGGGTACCTCGAGATCGATGTCCGTGCGTCGCGGGACGGGGTGGTGATGGTCTTCCACGACGAGGAGCTGCACCGCGTGACCGGCACGCCCGGGCTGGTTTCCGCACGGACTGCGGAGGAACTGGGCGGACTGCAGGTCGGCGGGGGCGGCGGAATCCCGACGCTCGAGGATGTCCTGCGCCGCTGGCCCGGCCTGCGGCTGAACATCGACGTCAAGAGCGACGATTGCGTGCAGCCCTTCGCTGATCTCGTCAACCGCATGGCCGTGCACGACCGGGTGCTCCTGGCCTCCTTCTCGGACAGGCGCCGCAGGCGGGTGCTGCGCCTGCTCGATGCTCCGACGGCGTCCTCTGCGGGAATGGCCGTGAACGCACTCCTGAAGCTCCTCGCCCCCTCGGGCCTAGCCGCCCCGCTTGCCCGGATCGCCGGAGTGCAGGCGCTTCAGGTCCCCGAGACGTACCGCGGCGTGCGCGTCGTCACGGGACGATTCGTGGAGGCCTGCCACGCTGCAGGTCTCCAGGTCCATGTGTGGACCATCAACGACCGTGAGGACATGGACCGGTTGCTCGATCTCGGCGTCGATGGCCTCGTCTCCGATGCCGCCGACGTGCTGGCCGCCTGCATGACCGCACGGTCCGCATGGCCCCAGGGCAGTTCCCTCGACCGGTAGGCGAGGTCGGGTCGGGGCGGGACCAGCCGGAGCGGGCTTCCTGAATGCGGAAACCCGGTTGCGGCCACTCCCGCAACCGGGTCCCCTGGTGTCGATGGATCATCGGGGTATCGCGCCCACCGCTGACCCATCGAGCCTGATGACTGCGGCGCCCTGGTGATGGACGCCGCAGGGTCTACATGCGGCCCTTGCCGGGTTTCGCGTTCACGGTCAGCTCCACGGGGTCCGTGGTCACCGTGCCGTGGGGATTGGAGAAGGTTGCCCGGAACAGCCGCCCGTCCTGGGTGGCCAGGGCCTTCTTGACCTCGACCGCCGACGTGTAGGTGCCGTCGTCGTTCCGCTCCGCACGCTGTGTGACATCGGCAGGCTGCCAGGTGGCGCCGTCGTCGTCCGAGCTCTCCCAGACCGCGACGGGTTCAGGGGTGCCGGTGGCGCTCGCCGTGAAGTGCGCCTTGTGTCCGTCCCGGACAGTCGCTGCCGCGGGAGCCGACACGAGCTCGGGCAGCTCGACGGTCTGGTCGACCGTGGGCCAGCCGTCCTCCCAGCCCATCTTCTGCAGGCCGAGGGTCGGGATGTACGGGGCCGCTGTGTTGGTGCGGTCGTAGTAGTGGAACGCGAGGTAGTCGCCGAAGACGGACTGGCCGCCGACGCCGTTCATCGCGCCGTGGGATTCGAGGAGGATCGATCCGCCGCCGCCAAACATGTCGCGGCCCTCCTTGTCCAGGTAGGGGCCGGTGATGGATTCCGAGCGGCCCACGGCGATCTTGTAGGTGGAGTCCGCGCCGCGGCAGCAGAAGTCGAACGAGGTGAACAGGTAGTAGTAGCCGTCGCGGTGGATGATGTAGGGCGCCTCGATGGGGTTGCCCGGGACGAAGCGGTCCGCGATATTGACGGTCTGCGACTGCCAGTCCTCCACCGGCTTGCCGCTGGGCCATTCGAGGGGCACCAGGAAGATCCCGTACCAGAAGGAACCGATGGACATGTAGGGCTTGCCGTCGGCGTCCTCGATGATCCCGGCGTCGATGGCGTTGAAGGTCTTGTCGGGATTGCCCGGATCGAGGCCCATGACCGGGGACTCGACGACGAGACCCTGATCCACCCACTCGTAGTCGGGGTCCTCGGGGTTCAGTGTCGTGTTCGTGGCTAGAGCCGTGATGGAGTTGTCGGTGCCGAAGCGCGAGGCCGAATAGTAGAGGTAGTAGGTGCCGTCGTTCTCGTAGATCTCCGGCGCCCAGAGGTTCTCGGGGAGCACCCCGTCCGCGTAGCGCTCGTCGATCCAGGCGGGGATCTCGTCCCACACCGTACCCGTGTACTCCCAGGTGGTGCCTTCGTCGCGCGAGGACCACATCTGGATGGTGCCGCCGTTCTCCCGGGCGAGCAGGCCCGTGGAGTAGACGTACCAGGTGCCGGCGTCATCGATGATGAGCGCCGGATCGTGGATGGGGCTGGTCGCTCCGACCACGGACTTGCCGCCCACCAGGTCATCGAGGCTGCCGGCGGCGGACTGCTGCGTGAGGGCGGTGGGTGCTGCCGGGGTCTTCGGGTCCGCCGACGCCGGCATAGCCGCACCTGCCAGCGCAAGGGTCAGCACGGCGACGATACTCGCCGGGCGCGACCAGAATCTGTGACGTGACGTCATTATCACGTGGTCCTTTCGATGGGGGAGTGGGCAGGCGACGACCTCGCTCGGCCCGTTTACATCGTTGTCTACATCGTTGTAGAACACTCGCACGCGCAGGGAGGGCAGTCAAGGGGTCATCAGTTTTCGAGGACAGGATCCGAAAGGGTCCGCAGGTGCGCGAGCGCCGCCGGGGCGTAGGCGCGCATCGACTCGTCGTCCGCATAGACCAGCAGGCGCAGCCACGATCCGTACCGGTGCACTGCCGCAAGCCTCAGGGCGGGCTCGACAGCAGCTCGAAGTTCCGGCAGCGGGGCATAGGACGTCCAGCGCTCGAGGTAGGCGTCGACGACGGCCTGGATCCGGGGATCGTCCGCCGTCGTGTTCCACTGCGCCCGCATCTGCGTGATGGGTACCAGCAGGGCGCTGAACGGGTGCGCCCAGTAGGAATCGGCGAAGTCGAAGAACCGCAGCGGATCGGTGCTCCCACCGGGGAGGAAACAGTTCCGCGCGTGCAGATCGTTGTGATCGAGCGAGAGTGGCACGGCGACGCCGCGCAGCACCTCCACCGCGTCGGAAATGGCCGGCAGGCGGCGCACGACGTCGTCCGCCTCCTCCGCGGACAGGTACAGCGGGTGCTCCGCCGGCAGGCCCGTGTGCAGCAGCAGCTGGTTCTCGACGAAGTTGGCGGCCACCTCCGGGTTCATGAGAACGAGCCCGGCCCGGGACAGCCGCTCGCCATGAGGCGCCACGGCTTGCTGCAGGTCGGCGAAGTCGCCGGTGATGCGCGCCCAGAGCGAGGCGTCGTCCACGTCCAGGGTATCCAGCGTGGCGCCGTGGTCCGCTGTCAGCAGCCAGCCCCGCGAGGGCTCGATGGCGAGGGGAGCCGCGACATGGTCCGGTGCGAGTTCGCCGAGGAGCGACATGATCGAGGCTTCAGCGAACTGCCCGAGGTTGTTCTCCTTGAACCACAGCGTCCCGTGGTCCGTGGGCACGGTCAGTTGCGTGGACCAGAAACGGATCCGCTGCTGTTCGATCGGTCCCAGGCGCGTCACACCGAAGGACTCCAGGACGAGGTCGATCCACGGCACCGCCTGCTGACGCCACTCCGGAGAGGCCCAGGCCTCCCGGGAATTGTTCATCGGGGACGAGGCGCGGGTCGGCGGGGCATGCCGTCCATTCTTCCATCGGACACGGGTCAGCCGAGCTTCGAGGGCCTGCTGCCGTGGTCGCTCGATTCGAGTTCCTCCGGCCCGGCGACGTGCTCGCTGCCGCGGACGCGGGCGATCGCCGTCATCCCGTGGAAGATGATCAATGCCGCGGCCGTGCCGAGGGCGATGCCCGCGAAGCTCAGGTCTCCGACGGTCCACGTGAAGTCCGCGATGCCGATCACGAGCGCCACACCCGCCGTGGAGAGGTTGATCGGATTGGAGAAGTTGACCTGGTTCTGGACCCAGATACGGACACCGAGGATGCCGATCATGCCGTACAGGACCACTCCCGCGCCGCCGAGCACCCCGGGCGGGACGGTGGCGATGAGCGCGCCGAACTTCGGGAAGAGGCTGAGCAGGATGGCGACGATACCCGCCACCCAGTAGGCCGCCGTCGAGTAGACGCGTGATGCGGCCATCACGCCGATGTTCTCGGCATACGTGGTGGTTCCGGATCCACCGCCGGCACCCGCGATCATGGTCGCGAGCCCGTCGGCCATCAGGGCCCGGCCCGTCATGGGATCGAGGTCCCGGTTGGTCATCGCGGCCACGGACTTCACGTGCCCGATGTTCTCCGCGACGAGGACGAGGACCACGGGGATGAAGAGTCCCACCACGGACAGGTGGAACTCGGGTGCCGCGAAGTCGGGCAGCCCTATCCACGCGGCGTCGCCGATCGCCGCGAAGTCCACCTCGCCGCGGAACATCGCGACGACGTAGCCCGCCAGCACTCCGACGAGGATGGAGAGCCGCCCGAGGATACCTTTGAACAGGACCGTGACGAGCAGGATCGCGATCACCGTGACAAGGGCTGTGAGGGGTGCCTGCTCGAAGCTGGCCTTGGCGGTCGGCGCGAGGTTGAGGCCGATCAGCGCCACGATGGAACCCGTGACGATCGGCGGCATGGCCACCTGGATCCAGCGTGCCCCGGCCCTGTGCACGATCAGCCCGATGATCGCGAGCGCGGCCCCGGCCATGATGATGCCGCCCAGGGCTCCGGCCGCTCCGTGCTGGGACTGCGCCGCAGCGATCGGCGCGATGAATGCGAAGCTCGAACCGAGGTAGCTCGGCACCTTCCCGGCAGTGATGATGAGGAACAGGAGGGTTCCGATCCCCGAGAACAGCAGCGTGGTCGACGGCGGGAACCCGGTGATGAGCGGGACGAGGAACGTGGCGCCGAACATCGCGACCACGTGCTGCGCACCGATGCCGATGGTCCGGGGCCAGGAAAGCCGCTCGTCGGGAGCGACGAAGCCGCCCGGGCGGACGTTCTTGCCGTCCCCGTGCAGTGTCCACGTGATGCTCCGTGCGCTCATAGGTGTGCCTTCCGAAGATGGTCGAGGGGTTTCCGGAAATCCTATCCGCAGCACGTGACCGGGATGTTACGTTGCTTGTCAGCGAGCGGAGGAGCAGGCGATGGCATTCACGGTTCTGGGACGCACCGTGCTGGTGACCGGTGCGGGGATGGGGATGGGCAGGTTGTACGCCGAGCGTGCTGCACGCGAGGGGGCTGCCGCCGTCGTGCTCTGGGACATCGATGGCCGGGCCCTCGACGAGGTGGTGGCGAGCCTCGGTTCCAGCGGCGCCTCCCTTCACAGCTACGTCGTCGACGTGGCCTCGATCGAATCCGTCCGGGCGGCGGCGGGCGCCGTCCTGAACGACGTCGGCGTGCCGGACGTGCTGGTGAACAACGCCGGGATCGTGCGCGGCAAGTACTTCTGGGAGCACGACCACCTCGACGACATAGACCTCACCCTCCGCATCAACACCGGTGGTCCGATGCACATCACGCGGGCGTTCCTTCCGGCCATGATCGAACGCGCGACCGACGCCCGGATCCTGAACGTGGCGTCCGCCTCGGGGACTCTCGCGGTTCCGCGCATGAGCGTCTATGCAGCCTCCAAGTGGGCGGTGATCGGCTGGAGCGATTCCCTCCGCCTCGAACTGGTCGCGGCCGGTCACCCCATCGCCGTCACCACGCTCATCCCGAGCTACATCAGGACCGGCATGTTCGAGGGTGCCCGCGGCCCGCTGATGACTCCACTCATGGAACCGGAGTACGTGGTCGACAAGGCCTGGCGCGCCACTCTCGCGGGGAGGGCGCGTGTCCAGCTGCCCTGGACCGTCCAGCTCGCGGGCACGCTCCGCAACCTGCTGCCGCAACCCGTGTGGGACGTCGTCGCCGGGCGCGTGTTCAAGGTGTACAGCTCCATGGACCACTTCACCGGGCGCCCCGGCGTTCCTGCCGAACGGAAGGGCAACTAATGAGCGCCGTGGAACTCCTGGCCGACCTGCGCCGAACCTTTCAGGCGGGAACCACCCGGCCCGCCGGCTGGAGGCGCGCCCAGCTCGAAGCACTGCGCCGCCTGCTCACCGAGCGCGAGGACGAACTTACCGGCGCCCTTGAGGAGGACCTCGGCAAGAGCCGGACGGAGGGGTTCCTCTCGGAGGTCGCCGCCGTCCGGGCCGAGATCGACTACGCGCTGAAGCACCTCGACCGCTGGATGGCGCGGGAGAGGATCGCGGTGCCCGGGGGGCTGCGTCCCGCCCGCGCATGGGCCCAGGCCCGGCCCCTCGGCGTCGTCCTGATCATCGGACCCTGGAACTACCCGTTGAATCTCGTGCTGGCGCCGCTCGTCGGAGCGCTGGCCGCGGGAAACGCCGCGGTGCTCAAGCCCAGCGAACTCGCAGCCTCGACCTCCCGGGTGCTCGCACGCCTCGTGCCGCAGTATCTGGATCGGGATGCCGTCGCGGTCGTCGAAGGGGGCGTCGAGGTCAGCACCGACCTGCTGGCGCAGCCGTTCGACCACGTGTTCTACACGGGCGGTGAGCGCGTGGGGAAGATCGTGATGAAGGCCGCGGCCGAGCACCTCACGCCGGTGACGCTCGAGCTGGGCGGCAAGTCACCGGCCGTCGTCGTCGGCGGGGACCTGCGTGCCGCGGCCCGCCGCATCGCCTACGGCAAGTTCATGAACGCAGCCCAGACGTGCGTGGCGCCCGACTACGTCCTGACCACGCCGGCCGCCGCGCCCGTCCTCGCCGACGCGCTCGCGGCTGCGGTCCGGGACTTCTACGGCAGCGACCCGAGGACCTCGGGCGACTACGGGCGCATCATCAACGAGCACCACTTCGACCGGGTCGTGGGCCTGATGGACGGTGGCACCGTCGTCTCCGGTGGCCGGCATGATCGCGCCGACCGCTACATCGAGCCGACCGTCCTGAGGGAGGTGGACCCGACGTCCGCGCTCATGCAGGAGGAGATTTTCGGTCCGCTGCTGCCCATCCTCGAGGTGGAGGACCTGGACGCGGCGATCCGCTTCATCGCAGCGCGGCCGCATCCGCTCGCCGCCTACCTCTTCAGCGACCGCGACGAGCACCTGGAAGCCTTCACGGAGCAGGTGCAGGCCGGCGGCCTGGCCCACAACGTGTGCACCATCCAGCTCGCGGTCCCCGGCCTGCCCTTCGGTGGAGTGGGTGCGAGCGGGACGGGCAGCTACCACGGGCGGCAATCCTTCAGGACGTTCAGCCACATACAGCCGGTATTCTCCAAGCCGACCGGGGTGGACACGCTGCGCCTCGCGTATCCACCCTTCGGTCCGATCAAGAGGAAGCTGCTGCGCAAGCTCCTCTGAGCGGGATCAGCTGATGACGCTGTCCACGAGGGCCTTCGCCTCGGCCTGCACCTGCTTCAGGTGTTCCTCGCCCCGGAAGGACTCGGCGTAGATCTTGTAGACGTCCTCCGTGCCGGAGGGACGCGCGGCGAACCAGGCATTCTCGGTCGTGACCTTGAGTCCGCCCACGGGCGCACCGTTGCCGGGTGCCTCGGTGAGGCGGGCCGTGATCTCCTCGCCCGCGAGGGTCGTGGCGGTGACGTCCGAGGGCGAGAGCTTCCCGAGGGCCGCCTTCTGCTCGCGCGTCGCTGCTGCATCGATCCGTGCGTACACGGGCGCGCCGAAGCGATCCGTCAGGCCCGTGTAGTGCTGGGACGGCGTCTTCCCCGTGACGGCCGTGATCTCCGAGGCCAGCAGCGCCAGGAGGATGCCGTCCTTGTCCGTGCTCCACGGCTTCCCGTCGAGGCGGAGGAAGGACGCTCCGGCAGACTCCTCGCCGCCGAACGCCAGTTCGCCGCTGAGCAACCCTGGCACGAACCACTTGAAGCCCACGGGGACTTCCTGCAGCACGCGTCCGAGGTCTGTGGCGACACGATCGATGATCGACGACGACACGAGGGTCTTGCCTATCACGGCGTCCGCACGCCAGTTCGGCCGGTTCGCGTAGAGGTACTGGATGGCGACGGCGAGGTAATGGTTCGGGTTCATCAGCCCGGCGTCGGGCGTGACGATGCCGTGGCGGTCGGCGTCGGCGTCATTGCCCGTCGCGATGTCGAACTGGCCGGCCTGCTTGATCAGCGACGCCATGGCGTACTGCGATGAGCAGTCCATCCGGATCTTCTCGTCCCAGTCGAGCGTCATGAACGCCCACTGCGGATCGACGGTCGGGTTGACCACGGTGAGGTTCAGGTTGTGGCGCTCGCCGATCGCACCCCAGTAGTCCACGGCCGCGCCACCCATGGGGTCTGCGCCGATATGCACGTTCGCCGAGCGGATGGCATCGAGGTTCAGGACCGACGGGAGGTCGTCGACGTAGTGCTGGAGGAAGTCGTAGCTGCTGATGCCCTCGGCCGTCCGCGCCTGCGAGATCGGCATGCGCTGCACACCCCGCAGCCCGGACTCGAGGAGGTCGTTGGCGCGATTCGCGATCCAGGTGGTGGCATCCGAGTCGGCGGGCCCTCCGTGCGGCGGGTTGTACTTGAAGCCGCCATCACCCGGGGGGTTGTGCGACGGGGTGATGACGATGCCGTCCGCCTGCTCCGTTCGTGTCGCGTTGTACGTGAGGATGGCGTGCGAGACGGCAGGGGTGGGCGTGTAGGCGCCGCGGGCGTCGATGAGGACGCTCACGTGGTTGGCGGCCAGGACCTCGAGGGCCGTGTTCTGCGCCGGCTCGGACAGCGCATGGGTGTCCTTGCCCATGAAGAGCGGGCCGGTGATGCCCTGCCCCGCACGGTATTCGACGATCGCCTGGGTGATCGCCACGATGTGACCCTCGTTGAACGAGGACTTCAGCGACGACCCGCGGTGGCCCGAGGTGCCGAAGGCGACGCGCTGCGCGGGATCCCCGAGATCGGGCTCGACGTCGAAATACGCGTCGAGCAGTTTGGTCACGTCGACGAGGTCGGTGGGGAGGGCTACAGTGCCCGCTCGATTAGCCATGGCCCCAGCATGCCAAAGAACGCGGCCGATTACACCCGTCGCGCCCTTCTGCAGGTTGCCGGGCCCCCGATGATCAGTAAGCTGAGTATCAGCACCCAGCCAGGGGCAGACGGATCACGGAAGGCAGCATCATGAGCGAGAATTCCAGCGACACCCCGACCGGCGATCCCGAGGAACAGGGCGCGGACGAGGCCGGCAAGCTCGAGGAGCAGGCGGCGGGCGGCTACGGCGGACCCGGCCCCGAGGATGAGGTGGCCCCCGATTTCGAGGCGGACAACGGCGGCGGGTCCGGCGGCTGACACCCTCCGTTCCGGCCCCGAACGGGGCTGGACGTAGGGCTAGGGTTGTCGGGTGACCACGCCTGCGCATCAGCGCCCGCTCAAGATCGTCCTTGCTCCCGACTCCCTCAAGGGCAGCCTTCCCGCAGCGGAGGCTGCCCTTGCCATGTCGAGGGGGGTTGTCGCGGCCGCCGTCCGTCTCGGCCACCCCGTGCCCGACGTCGTCCTGGCGCCGCTGGCCGACGGCGGGGAGGGGACGCTCGACGCGCTGCTGGCAGCCTGGGGGGCCGAGCCGCGGACCGCGCGGTGCCACGACGCCGCCGGCCGGGCGCGCACCGCGCGATACGGCATCTCGACGACTCCTTCGGAGCACGGACCCGACGCGCGAGGCGTCCTCGAGGCGGCGGAAGCCAACGGTCTGCCCCTGGTGGCGGACCTTCCCCTCGACGCCCTCACGGCCACCAGTTACGGCGTGGGGGAGATCGCCCGTCGGCTCCTCGACGACGGCGCCGGGGAGATCCTGCTCTGCATCGGCGGGTCAGCGACCACCGACGGCGGCACGGGGCTCCTGTCCGCCCTGGGCGCCCGCTTCCTCGACGCCGACGGCGATCCCCTTCCGCCCGGCGGCGGCTCCCTCGCGGCCCTCGCATCGATCGACACCTCCGACATTCACCCGCGCGCCCGGGAGGCACGCTGGCGCATCGCGGTGGACGTCGACAACCCGCTCTGTGGCCCGCGGGGCGCCGCCGTGGTCTTCGGCCCGCAGAAGGGCGCGACGCCCGATGACGTCGTCGTCCTCGATCACGGGCTCGCCCACCTCGCCGGCATCCTCGAGGAGCTGACGGGTGTCGCCGTCCTGGACCTGCCGGGCGCGGGTGCCGCCGGCGGACTGCCCGCCGTGCTCGTGGCCTTCCTCGACGCGGAGATCGTCCCCGGCTCGGCCCTGGTCGCAGACGCCGTCGGACTGGCCGGTGCGCTCACCGATGCCGACCTCGTCCTGACGGGTGAAGGCTCCTTCGACTCGCAGTCCCTCGGCGGCAAGGTGGTGCAGGCCGTCGTAGAGAATGCCCCTGCCACCTGCGCGGTCGTGGCAATCGCCGGTCGTGTGCAGCTCACTGCGGCCGAGGTACAGGACGCAGGACTCGCGGCGGCCTTCTCCATCGCGACCGGACCGATGGAGCTCGACCTGCTGATCAGGGATGCCGGGGCGCTGATGGAGGAGGCCGCCGCGCATGTCTACGGCCTCTTCAGCGCAGTCCGTCGGAGTTAGACCTTGATCTCACGCTTGAGGATCTTGCCTGTGGGGCCCTTGGGCAACGCGTCGACGAGCACCACGCGGCGCGGGTACTTGTAGGCCGCCATCCGCTCCTTGGCGAACTCGACGATCTCCGTCGCGAGCGCATCCCGGGCGGCATCGTCGGCGGGCGCGTGCTCGGCCTTGATCCCGACGACCGCCACGATCTCCTCGCCGTGGAGGTCGTCCGGCACCCCGATGACGGCGGCTTCAGCTACAGCCGGGTGTTCGTACAGGACTTCCTCGACCTCGCGCGGGTAGACGTTGTAGCCGCCGCGCAGGATGACGTCCTTCTTGCGGTCCACGATGAACAGCAGCCCGTCCTCATCGACCCGGGCGAGGTCGCCCGTGCGGAACCAGCCGTCCGGGATGGCTGCCGCAGTGGCCTCCGGGTTCTCCCAGTAGCCCTTCATGACGCAGTGTCCGCGCACGGCGAGCTCGCCCACCTCGCCCTGGGCCACCTCGACGCCCTCGGGATCGAGCATGCGCACCTCGACGCCGTCGATCGGGGTGCCGATGGAACCGGGCTTCCGGAGCTGCCCCACCCGGTTGAAGCTCACGATCGGCGAGGTCTCCGACAGGCCGTACCCCTCCAGGAGGTCCGCCTCGAAGACGCGCTCGAACTCGTGCAGCACCTCCACGGGGAGTGCGGAGCCGCCGGAGACCGCGACGCGGACGGAGGAGAGATCCGTGGTCGTCACGCCCGGGTGGCGCAGCATCGCGATGTACATCGTGGGGACGCCCTCGAAGATGGTCACGTGATCCCGGGCGATGATCTCGAGAGCCTTGCCCGGCTCGAAGCGGGGCAGGAGGGTCACCGTGGCCCCGGTGAGGACTGCGGCGTTGAGGGCGCAGGTCTGCCCGAAGATGTGGAAGAAGGGCAGGCCGCCGAACAGGACCTCACCCTCCGTGGTCCCCATGAGGTCGCGGGACGTCTCCGTGTTGCGGGCGAGGTTCGTGTGCGAGAGCGTGGCGCCCTTGGGCCTGCCGGTGGTGCCGGAGGTGTAGAGCACGACGG
Organism: Arthrobacter sp. PL16; assembly: GCF_035985055.1. Taxonomy (NCBI): domain Bacteria; kingdom Bacillati; phylum Actinomycetota; class Actinomycetes; order Micrococcales; family Micrococcaceae; genus Arthrobacter; species Arthrobacter sp. PL16. Next base: position 202,310 of record NZ_JAXCIC010000003.1, on the reverse strand, counting down.
CGGTGTCCTCCCCGTCGAGCTCGACGACGCCCGGAGTGGGCTCCGCGGCGGACACGCGCTGCATGAATGCGCCGCTGTCCACGGTGATCACGCCGACCTCACTGCCCACGTCGGAGCCGGAAGCCTCGGCTCCCGCCTCGGCCTCGGCGATGATCCCCTCCCAGGCGAAGACGAGCCGCGCCCCCGAGTTCGTGAGGTGGTAGGCGATCTCCCGCCCCTTGAGCAGGGGGTTGAGGGGGACGACGACGGCGCCCGCGCGCAGGACTCCGTAATAGACGAATGCCATTTGGGGAATATTCGGCATGATCAGGGCGACGCGGTCCCCCTGCCGGACGCCGTGCTCCGCGAGGATGGTCGCGACCTTCTGGCTTAGCACCTCGAGAGCGCCGAAGGTCACCTCGACGTCGTCGAGCTTGATGGCCACCGCCGAGGGACTCCTCGTTGCGGTGGCCACGAGGTTGTTGGCGAGGTTCGGCACGCGATCTCCTTTGATCCTTCGATGACTTCCGGCCCGCCGGTACAGAAGTTACCGGTGAGTAGAAGTCTGTGGGATCGGAGGCGGCCGCGCAACAGGATCTGGCCGGAAGCGGCGCGGTCCTATCCCAGCGCCTCGATCTGTGCCGTCACCGCGAGGAGCTGCGCCTCCTCACCGGGGCGTCCGATGAGCTGCACGCCCATCGACAGGCCATCCGGCAGGCGCAGCGTGGGGACGGTCACGGCCGGCAACCCGCAGACGTTCACCATCGAGGTGTACGGCGAGTACCGGCACTGCCGCACGTAGTCGGTGTCGCCGTCGGCGTCGGAGTACCAGCCGATGGGACGGGGCGTCATCGCCACCGCCGGCGTCAGGATCATGTCGTAGCGGGAATACTGCTGGATCGTGTCCTGCTCGAACTGCCGCAGGACGTCGACGGCGCCCGCGAGTTCCGCCGCAGTCCTGCCCATCGCCCTGCGGCGCAGCACCCGGGTGATGTCGGTCAGCCTGCTCTCGCGCTCGTCCGGGATGGGCGCGGTGGCGAGACCGGCGGTCCAGACCAGCTGGAAGGCGTCGTGGTAGCGGCGGTCGTAGGTCAGGTCGGTGTCGACGACGTCGTGCCCGGCCCGCTGCAGCACCTGGATCCCGGAGTGCAGGGCGTCCGTCGCAGCGCTGTCCAGGCTGATGTCCATCGCTCCCGAGAAGGGCGAGGCCGTGCTGACGCCGATCCGGAAGCGGCCCTCCGCCCGCAGGGCCGCTTCCAGGAAGGAGCCGGGATAGCGTGATGCTGCGCTCGTCGGGCGGTAGTTCGGCTCCTGCACCAGGGCGTCGAGGAGCAGACCGGCGTCGGCGGCGGAGTGGGCCAGCGGACCGGCGACGACGAGTTGCCCGAGGTCCGCCTGTCCCGAGCCCGAGGGCACGCGGCCGCGGTTCGGCTTGAGGCCCACCAGGCCTGTTGCCGCAGCGGGGATGCGGATGGAGCCGCCGCCGTCCGTCCCCGGCGCGAAGGGGATCATCCGGGCGGCCACCGCTGCGGCACTGCCGCCCGAGGAGCCGGCCGGGCTGAGACGCCGGTCGAGCGGGTTGCGGGCGGGGGGCGCGATGCTGTTCTCGCTGTAGCAGCTCAACCCGAACTCCGGGACCTGGGTCTTGCCGAGGCTGATGGCTCCGGATCGTCGCAGGATCGAGGCCAGGGGGGCGTCCTTCTCGGCGACGGCGTGATCGAGGGCGGCCGTTCCGAGGGTGGTCCGCACGCCCGCGACGTCGGTGAGGTCCTTGTGGGCGAGGGGCACACCGTGCAGCGGACCGAGGGCGACGCCGGAGGAGTGCAGGCGGTCGGCATGGTCCGCGGCGCGGAGGGCGTGGTCGTGCGTGATGGTGATGAAGGAGCCGAGATCCGGATTGAGGACATCGATCCGCCGGAGGAAGTGGTCCGTGACTTCACGGGCACTGACGTCCCCGCGCACCAGCGCATCCCGGAGGGTGAGGGCTGGGAGTTCGTGCAGTTCGCTCATGGGGGCTCCAGTGGGAGGCGGGGCGGTGACGGAACCCGAGGGTCCCCGGTGTCGACGGGGACAGGTCGATCGACAAGCACAACTATAGGAGCCGGACGGCAGTGGGCCCGGCCGTGACCGCCCGTAGCAATAGCGGTGCTGCGCCGGAGCGTGAAAAGGTAGGAGTATGAGCGAACTCCACGACGTACCGGTGACGGCAGTGCCCGACGACGCGCGCATCCTCGATGTGCGCGAGGACTACGAGTGGGAGGCCGGCCATGTCGACGGCGCCGTGCACATCCCGCTCGACCAGCTCCCCGCACGATTCGGCGAGCTCGATCCCGACGAGGACCTCCATGTCATCTGCCGCAGCGGTGGCCGGTCCCAGCGTGCGGCCGAATGGCTCGAGGGCAACGGCTACACCGCGATCAACGTGACAGGCGGGATGGGCGCCTGGCTCGAGGCAGGCAAGCCGATGGTGTCCGAGACGGGCAGTGAGCCAACCGTCCTGTGACGCCGTCCGAGACATCCTCCTACACCTACCTGGGGCCGGAGGGAACCTTCACGGAGGCCGCCCTGCTGCAGGTGCCCGGCGCCGGGGCCGCCCGCCGCGTCCCTGCGTCGACCGTCGGGGCTGCGCTCGACGCCGTCCGGTCGGGAGCCGTCGATGCCGCCATGGTGCCCATCGAGAATTCCGTGGAAGGCGGTGTCAGCGCGACCCTGGATGCGATAGCTGTCGGCGAGCCCCTGCGGATCCTGCGCGAGGAGCTCGTCCCGATCACCTTCGTGCTCGCCGCCCGGCATGGCACCGCGCTCGACGCCGTCCGTCGCATCGCGACGCACGGCCATGCCTGGGCGCAATGCCGGAACTGGGTGGACGCACATGTCCTGGCTGCTGAGTACTTTCCTGCGTCATCGACCGCCGCCGCCGCTTACGGCCTTGCCGATGGTGATGGCAGCTACGACGCCGCCATCTGCTCGCCGCTCGTGGCGGAGCGCCTGCAGCTTTCCGTCCTGGCGATGGACATCGGGGACATCACCGATGCCGTCACCCGCTTCGTGCTCGTGGGGCGACCGGATGTGCTTCCGCCGCGCACCGGGGCGGACAAGACGACGCTCGTCATCCCCCTGCCCGAGGATCATCCCGGCGCCCTGATGCAGATCCTGGATCAGTTCGCAGCACGCGGCGTGAACCTCAGTCGTATCGAGTCGAGGCCCACGGGCCAGTTCCTCGGCGATTACTTCTTCAGTGTCGACGCCGACGGGCATGTCGGGGACGCCCGGGTGGCGGATGCCCTCAAGGGGCTGCACCGCATCAGTCCGGGGCTCCGATTCCTCGGCTCCTATGCCCGTGCGGACCGCCGCTCGCCCGAGGTCGAGCGACACACCTCCGACGACGCCTTCGGCGCAGCGGACGCCTGGCTCGGCGGGATCCTCGGTAACCGCTAGATATCGCAGTGCTGGGAGTACCGAAGCACAGTAGGCTTACTATCGAAGGTCCTCCTCCCACTCGAAGGCTGGTTCTACGATGGCTCGATTGCGCCGCAGCAACACGCGCAGGCCCGGTATCTCCCGCCGACGCCATGGCAAGGGCTTCAGCTACCGTGCGCCGAATGGCGAGCTGCTGCAGGATCGCGACGAGATCGAGCGCATCAGGGACCTCGTGATCCCACCCGCCTGGAAGGACGTGTGGATCGCGCCGTACCCCAATGGCCATGTCCAGGCCATCGGCACGGACGACGCCGGCCGGCGCCAGTACATGTACCACCCGGCCTGGCGCGAGCAGAAGGACCGCGAGAAGTTCGACCGCGCCCTCGACTTCGGGGCCAAACTTCCGAGCGCCCGCCGCGTCATCACCCAGCACCTGCGCAGCGACGGAGTCTCACGCGAGCGCGCCTTCGCCGCCGCGCTCCGGATCGTGGATGCCGGCGCCCTCCGGATCGGCTCCACGCAGTACGCCGAGGCGAACGGCTCCTTCGGAGTCACCACTCTGCTCGTGGAGCACTGCACCATCGAGGGTGACCTCGTCATCTTCGACTTCCCCGGCAAGAGCGGCCAGCAATGGGACACCCGCCTCGAGGACGCGGACCTCGCCGCCGCCCTGCGCCCCATGATGGAGCGCCAGGACGCTGACACCGTCCTCGCCTATCAGACCGACGACCGGGTCTGGCACCACGTCGACGGCTCGCAGCTCAACGAGTTCCTCCGGCAGGTCACGGGCGGACCGTTCACCGCGAAGGACTTCAGGACCTGGCAGGCCACCGTGGTCGCCGCCATGGCACTGGCCAAGGAGGACCTCAAGGCGACGAGCCGCACCGCGCGCCAGAAGGCCGTCAGCGCCACCATGAAAGCTGTCGCGGACCACCTCGGCAATACCCCGACCGTCGCCCGCAGCTCGTACGTCGACCCCCGGCTCGTCGACAGGTTCATGAGCGGCGAGGTCATCCCCATCACCACCTACTCGGCCTCCGAGAAGGCCGTCCAGGAACTGCTGCGCGACTGACCGGAATCGGCCGGCCACAGCATTCCCGCATATCCAAACCATCCCGATCGTCAGTACGCTGGCAACGGGCGCCCAACGAGGAGCGCATCCTTCGACGAAAGGCAGCATCATGACCGAGAACGCTCATGGAGGACACATCGTCAACCCCAACGAGGGTGACGGCTCGACGTCGGATCCGAACTGGCACGGCGACATCGGGGACCAGGGCAACGACCTGCGTTTCGCCGAGGAGCAGGCCCTCATCAAGGAGCAGGCCGACCGCGCCGACCGCGACCCCTCGGAGGCCGCCGCGGCTGCCGAGCAGGAGGGTCATTACACCAGCTCCGCACCCGCCGAAGGATCGGGCGGCTACACCTCCGCGCAGGAGCCCGAGAAGGAGGGCGAGTACACCGACAAGGACAGGCCCCTCGTCGACGACCCCGAGACCGAGGGCGAGTACACGGACCGCGACCGCTAGGAGCGGCGCAGGAGCCGCTGCCACCTTCTCTGGAGGTCCGACGGCAGCACCGAGGTGGACCCTGATGGTCCGGGAGCCGACGCCGGCACCCGGACCATCAGTGCGCCCGGGTCCACCCGCGCCGTCAACGACGTCGTCGAGCCGGAAGCGTCGCCGTCGAGTTGGGTGTCGATCGGGTCGCCGGACCAGACGGTGACCTCCCGAGCCCGGTAGTAGCTGATGACCGGGATCACGCCACTGTGCCGGAGCAGGATCTTCGCCGCCATCCAGGTCCACCCGACCAGGCTCCGGGGGCTGAGCACCACCACGTCGAGGTAGCCGTCGTCGATCATGGCGTTCGGCACGAAATCGACGCCCGCCGGCAGCTTCCCGCAATTCGCCACCAGCAGGCTGCGGACCTTCCGGCTCTGCGGCGGCTGACCGTCCAGGCTGATGGAGATGCGTCGTCGCCGGCCCGGCAGGTGGCGCACGCCCGCCTCACTGTAGGCGAGCCACCCGAACTTGTCCTTCAGGTCCTGCTTGGCATCGGCCACCACGCTCGCATCGAAGCCGACCCCTCCCATGACGAGGAACGGCTGCTCCGAACTGGTGTGGGTGCTGTCGTTGCGGAGGGTGATGCGCGCCATGTCGATGCGTCGCTCGTACCCGTGCAGGGCGAGGCGAAGGCACCCGGCGATGTCGTTGTAGGGAAGGCCCAAATTCCTCACCAGAAGGTTCCCGGTGCCGAGCGGCAGGAGCCCGAGGGCCGCCGGCCGGTGCGCGAGGGCCTGTGCCACGGCGCGGACCGTGCCGTCGCCCCCGGCGGCGATGACGACGTCGACGCCTGCGTCCAGGGCTCGCTCCGCCTGGCCGGTGCCCGGGTCCCCGATGGTGGTCTCGAGGACGAGGGGCGGCTCCCAGCCGGCATCGGAGCAGGCCTGCTCCACGAGTGCGCGGGTTATATCGGCCTGCAGCTTCGAGGGGTTGAGCACGAGGGCGACGCGCTGATGCCCTCCGGCAACCGGCATCGGTTCGTGGACGGAAGCCGTCGGTGTACGGGTCTGCTGCAACCGCCGGACCGACCAGTAGCTCTGGAGGGACGCGACAGCGGCGGAGGCCGCGGCGGTTCCAGCGAGTAGTTTGCGGCGCATGGTCACCCACAATAGCGGCGCGCCACCCCCCGCACCTCCCCGGCGCTTCCCCTGCGCCGTGGCCGTGCAGGGCGTTGGGTAGTCTTGACCGTGTGATTGACGTCAACGACCTCCGCCTGAATCCAGAGCAGTTCCGAGCATCGCAGCGCGCCCGCAGGGCGGACGAATCCCTCGTCGATGCCATCCTCTCGGCGGACGCGACGCGGCGGGAGTCCGTCACCAGGTACGAGACGCTCCGAGCGGAGCAGAACGCGTTCGGTAAGCGGGTCGCCCAGGCCAAGGGCGAGGAGAAGCAGGCGCTCCTGGCAGAGGTCAAGGAGCTGGCGGCGTCCGTGAAGGCGGCGGCCGCCACCGCGGAGGAAGCCAAGGCCGAGCAGGAGGTCCTCGTGCGCAAGCTGCCGAACCTCGTGCAGGAGGGTGTACCCGAGGGCGGGGAGGACGACTACGTGGTCCTCCGGAAGGTAGGAACTCCCCGGGACTTCGCCGCGGACGGCTTCGAACCCCGGGACCACCTCGAGATCGGTGAACTGATCGGGGCGATCGACATGGAGCGGGGCGCCAAGGTCTCCGGCTCACGCTTCTACTTCCTCAAGGGTGTCGGTGCAAGGCTCGAGATCGCCCTGCTGCAGATGGCCCTCGACCAGGCGATCAAGGCGGGCTTCACGCCCATGATCACGCCCACGCTCGTCCGCCCGGAAACTATGCAGGGCACCGGCTTCGACATAGCCCACGACGCCGAGATCTACCGCCTCGAGGAGGACAACCTCTACCTCGTCGGAACCTCCGAGGTGGCGCTCGCCGGATACCACTCGGACGAGATCATCGACCTGACCGCCGGACCCGTGCGCTACGCCGGCTGGTCCTCCTGCTACCGGCGCGAGGCCGGTTCGCACGGCAAGGACACCCGCGGCATCATGCGCGTGCATCAGTTCAACAAGGTGGAGATGTTCACCTACACCTCCGTCGAGGACGCCGCCGCAGAGCACGAGCGCCTCCTCGCCTGGGAGGAGGAGATGCTTGCGAAGGTCGAGCTGCCCTACCGCGTCATCGACACCGCCGCGGGTGACCTCGGAATGTCCGCCGCACGCAAGTTCGACTGCGAGGCGTGGGTTCCCACCCAGGCCGATTACCGGGAGCTGACCTCGACGTCCAACTGCACCACCTTCCAGGCCCGTCGCCTGAACATCCGCGAACGCCAGGAGGGCGAGGGACAGAAGGGCACGCGCGCCGTCGCCACCCTGAACGGCACGCTCGCGACGACGCGCTGGATCGTCGCAATCCTCGAGCATCACCAGAACGCTGACGGCTCGGTCACCGTCCCCGTTGCGCTGCGTCCGTATATTAACGGACTGGAAACGCTTCCGGTACTATGAGCGCGGCTCTATCGGTGCGTCAGTGGGGTCTGGTTCACTGAACCATGAGCACCTTCATCAATGTCGGCATCGATGACCGACAGAAGAACCGAACACACCATCTGATCGCCCTCGACGTCGACGGCACCCTCGTGGATCACGAGGGCTCCATGACGGAAGAAGTGCGCGACGCCGCGCAGGCCGTCATCGAAGCCGGGCACGACGTCATCATCGCCACGGGCAGGTCCCTCGGAGCCACGGTGCCCGTCATCCGGCTCCTCGGGATCACGAGCGGCTACGCCGTCTGCTCCAACGGGGGTGTCACGCTGAAGATCGATGCCGCAGCCCCCGGAGGGTTCGAGGTCCTCGAACGGGTGACGTTTGATCCCCGGCCGGCCCTGACGGCTCTTCGGGAGCGCCTGCCCTCCGCCAAGTACGCCCTCGAGGACGATCGCGGCAGGTTCCTCTCCACCGAGAGCTTCCAGGACGCCAGCTTCGGTTCGGAGGCGGAGAGCGTCGACTTCGAGGAGATGCTGGAGAGCCGCGCCGTACGCGTGGTGGTGTTCAGCACGGACAGTTCCGCAGAGGAGTTCGGCGAAGCCGTGGCGTCGATCGGGCTGCACGGCGTCACCTACTCGGTGGGCTGGACCGCGTGGCTGGACATCGCTGCCTCGGGTGTGACGAAGGCCAGCGCTCTCGAGGTGCTGCGGCAGCGCCTCGGGACGGACCCCCGTCTCACGGTGGCCGTCGGGGACGGACGGAACGACATCGAGATGCTGCAGTGGGCCGGGCGCGGGGTCGCCATGGGACAGGCGCCGGAGGAAGTGCGGTCCGCTGCGTCCGAGGTCACGGGAAGCGTGTACGACGACGGCGCCGCGAAGGTACTGCGCTCGCTGGTCTGACCGCGGAACCCCTCAGTACGCGAGGGATGCCTCGGGGAGGGACGCCGGACCGTGCGTCAGGTCCAGCAGGCGGGCGGCGGCCGGCCGGGTGGCCCACTCCTCCATCCAGTGCGAGCGGACGACGGCGCGGCTGACGGCCTGCGCGGTGATGCCCAGCTCCTGCGCCACGTACTTCTGCTGTCCGCGGGCGCCCGGCGTCATCAGATCGAGGACGGTCCATTCCGCATCGGTGCGCGTGTAGACGATCTGCCCGAGCAGCCGGAGGACGGCTTCCGCCTCCGCCGCGATCTCGCCGTCGGGGCCTTCCACGGCGAGCGGGATCCGTTCGCCGGTCTTCCGGGCCCGGTTCACGGCTCGACGTGCGTACACCAGTCCGTAGCCCTCGGCGTCGACGATACGATCGGGCACGGGGGGAGTGAGGCCGCCGACGCCGATGCCCACGTGCCAGCGCCGGTACCGGATGGCCCGCAGCGCCGCGTCCACGGCGGTGGACGCGGAGTCCACGACGCCCTGCACCTCGTCGCCCACCGAGCGCTGGAAGGGGACGACGGCCGGGAGGTAGCGCAGGGCCTTCAGGAGTTCCCCCACGAGGTCTCCGACGTCGCGTGAATCACGCTGGTTGATCGTGAGGACATAGTGCATGGCATCAGTATGGACGTAGGCGGCGGAAATCAACCGGATGACGTTGCTTATCCGAGCCATTCGATGCACGGAGCTCCCGCAGCACGATGCGCTGCGGGAGCTCCGTCGAACGGGGAAGGCGCTAGCGGCCCTCGGGTGTCTCCGTCGTGTTCCGCGCGGCGACGTCGACATCGCGGCCCTGCGGCTCGTCGTGCGCGCTGCCTTCGCCGATCTGCCTGAAACGTTCGAGTGAGGCTTCGATCTCGGCTTCGGCTTCCTCGCGGCCTGCCCAGTCAGCGGCCTCGACCCACTTGCCGGGCTCCAGGTCCTTGTATTTCGTGAAGAAGTGCTTGATCTCGTCCAGCAGGAAGTCCGACACGTCGGACAGTTCCTTGATGTGGTCGAACCGGGGATCGACGGGAACACAGAGGACCTTCGCGTCTCCGCCGCCGTCGTCCGTCATGTTGAACACCCCGATGGGTCGCGACTCCACGAGTACGCCCGGGATCAGGTCGAAGTCCTGCAGCATGACGAGGGCATCGAGCGGATCGCCGTCCTCCCCGAGCGTGTTCTCGAAGTAGCCGTAGTGCGTGGGGTACTGCATCGCGGTGAAGAGGACGCGGTCCAGGCGCAGTCGGTGTGTCTCGTGGTCGATCTCGTACTTGACGCGCGAGCCCTTGGGGATCTCGATGGTGACGTCGAGCTTCATGGCAACTCCTGTGGGTGTAGGTCGGTGGTGCTGTGGCGGCCGCGGTCGCGCCTTCCGGGGAAGGGGCACGCAGTCGGTCTACTGTTTATCGTCAGCCCTAACATATCGGTCGGGCGCCGCTACCAAAGTATTTCCCCGTGGACTGGGCGCTGCTCCGCGGCGCCCTGCTGGACAGCTTGCGAAAGGACACCATGATGCGACCGCTCCGCCTGCTGGCCGTGCTGGTGCTGGTCCTGGTCATGGTGGCGATCGCGGTGCCCCTCGCCACCCACCTCACTCCCGTCGTGCTGGCCGCCGTCGATCCGCCGCCGCCCGTCGCTCCTCCCGTCATTCCGGCGCTGCAGGTCCCGCCCACGTCCGTCGCGGTGCCCGACGTCGTCACCCCGCTCTCGCTGTCCGCGCCGGCCCCGGATCCGACGGTGCTGGGTGCTGAGCTCGACGCCGCCCTGGGTATTCCGGGCCCAGGCTCCTTCGCGGGGACGGTGGTCGACTCCACGGACGGCACGGTCCTGTACGCGAGGGACGCCGCGCGGCTTCAGCCCCCTGCGTCCAACATCAAACTGTTCACCGCCGTCGCGTCCATGACGTTCGGACAACCGGACCGCACCCTGACGACGTCGGTCCTCACATCCCTGTCCGCCCCTGGCACGCTGTTCCTCCGCGGGGGCGGTGACGTGCTCCTCGGTTCCGGGCCGTCCGCTCCGGACGCCGTCGTCGGGCACGCCGGCCTCGGGACGCTCGCGGCTGACACCGCCGCCGCCCTCCCCGTGGGCTCGGGGCCCTACTCCGTCCTCCTCGATGACTCCCTCTTCGTCGGCGCCGGACTGAATCCCACCTGGGCCCAAGGGGACATCGACGCCGGTGAGATTGCACCGCTGCATGCCCTCGCCGTCAACTCGGCGTGGATCGAGGAGGGGCGCGCAGGTGGACCCCGCTCCCAGGACGCAGGCCTCGATGCCGCCCGAACCTTCACGGCAGCGCTGGCGGTTGCCGCCGGGGACCGTGGCATCACCATCGAGACGGACGTCCAGCGACGGGCCACGCCTGAGGACGCTGCGGAGGTCGCAGCCGTGGAATCCGCCCCGCTCGAGGCACAGGTGCGCCGCATGCTGGAAATCTCCGACAACTACCTCGCCGAAGCCCTCGCGCGCACCGCCGCCCGCGACAGCGGCCGCCCCGCCTCCTTCGGCGGGGCGGCCGAGGCGCTGGCCTCCGCCGCGGGACGGTTGGGGGTTCCGGAGGAGGGCCTCCTGATCGGGGACGCCGCGGGGCTCTCCGTCCGGAATGCCGTCTCGCCGGCCCAGCTCGCTTCCCTCGTGCGCGGCACCACCGCCTCGAAGGATCCCGGTCTCGCCGCCGTCGCGCAGTCCCTTCCGATCGCGGGCCTGACGGGAACCCTGTCCACCCGATTCACGGCCGAGGACCCGGCTGCCGCTGCCGGTGCGGGGACCGTGCGGGCGAAGACGGGCACCCTCAACGCGGTCACCGGCCTCACCGGGCACGTCGTGACCGCGGACGGCCGCCTCCTGGTGTTCTCCTTCCTCGCCGACGGCCTCGACGGCAACACGCTCGAGGCGAGAACCGCCGCGGATCATGCCGCGGCGCTCCTGGCGGCCTGCGGCTGCCGCTGACCCGTTCGCCGACAGACGAACCAGCCCCACCGTCGGCTCTGCGGAGCCCTCCGCCGGCGGGATGTGATCGAATAGGCGCATGTTCAGGAACGAGTCCGCAGCACCCCGCCCGCAGCTGGTCAACTGGGACGTCGCGGCTTCGACCGCGGCATCCCTGACTCCCGCCGGACCCACGATGAAGCCGGCGGAGATTGCCCGCGCGGTGCAGAACATGCGCGAACTGGCGGATGTGTCCGTGGGTCACGTGCACTCCATCTCGCGGCTCGACGCCGCCCGTGACCTCCGGGATTCGGAGCTGCTCATCGTCGACCGCGCGTCCTGGGCGAAGGCGAACTCGCAGAGCTTCCGCACGCTCATGGAGCCGGCGCTCGACCAGCTCGCGACGACACGGCCGGAGGTACTGAAGTCCGCGTCCCTGACCCTCGGCGGGAACCTGACGGGCGCGCAGCTCGGCGCGATCCTGGCCTTCCTCTCGAGCAAGGTGCTCGGGCAGTACGACCCGTTCGTGCCCTCGCGCAACGGCCAGGGCGGCCGTCTCATGCTGGTGGCCCCGAACATCATCTCCGTCGAGCGGGAACTGAACGTCGATCCGTCCGACTTCCGGCTCTGGGTCTGCCTCCACGAGCAGACGCACCGCGTGCAGTTCGCCGCCGCGCCCTGGCTCAAGGACCACATGACCGGGCACATCGGCGAGCTGACATCGGGCCTCATGGACAAGGCGGACTCACTCTCCGAGCGGCTGGGTACGGCCGTGAAGAACATCACCACGGCGAAGTCGCGGGCGCTCAGGGATTCCCCTGCCGCGGACGGTGTGCCGGCGCAGGACATCGGGGTGCTGTCGATCCTTCAGGACCCCGATGACAAAGCGCGCCTGTCCCACCTGACCGCGGTCATGAGCCTGCTCGAGGGCCACGCCAACGTCGTCATGGATGGGGTGGACGGCAGTATCGTCCCGTCGGTCAAGACCATCCGCCGTCGCTTCAACGCCCGGGGGAAGTCACGCGGGCCGCTCGAGAAGGTCATCCGCCAGCTGATGGGGCTGGACGCCAAGATGCGCCAGTACAGCGACGGCGCGAAGTTCGTGCGGCGGGTCGTGAGCCAGACGGGCATGGACGGCTTCAACGCCGTTTGGCAGTCGGCCGAGCACCTGCCCACCGAGCGGGAGATCCACGCGGCGGACGAGTGGATCGACAGGATGAGCCTGCGGCGTCATGGCTAGGCGCCCGCGGCTGCTTCCCGCCGTCGGTACGGCACGCAACCTGCTGGAGGCGAGTCTCGAGGGACTCCTGGCGGACACGGCGCCGCGTCAGGGACGGAGGTCGAGGGATGCGGACGAATCGTCGACCGCCACCGCGCCGGCCCAGGATCCCTCCACGGCGGATGCCCCGGGGGCAGGCCTGCCGCTCGTCCTCGTCGCGTGCAGCGGCGGTCCCGATTCGCTGGCACTCGCGGCGGTCGCCGGGCACTTCGCGCACACGGGCCGTTGCCGGGTCGGCGCCGTCGTCGTCGACCACGCACTCCAGCCGGGCAGTGCGGCGACGGCCGAGAAGGCCGCGGGAGCGGCACGGGATCTCGGGCTGCAGCCGGTCGAGGTGCACCGCGTCAGGGTCGACCGTGACCGCATGGGTCCCGAGGCCGCCGCCCGCAGCGCCCGCTACGCCGCGCTCGACGAAGCCGCGGCCGGGCTGGGTGCATCCGCGGTCCTGCTCGGCCACACGCTCGACGACCAGGCGGAGCAGGTGCTGCTGGGGCTCGCCCGCGGATCCGGTACACGCTCGCTCGCCGGGATGCCCGCACGTCGAGGCCTCTACGTGCGTCCATTCCTCGACCTCCGACGCGCCGATACCGAGGCCATCTGCGCGTTCTACGGGCTCGACCCCTGGCACGACCCCACGAACCTCGACCCGAGCTTCGCCCGGTCCCGTGTGCGCGGTGACGTGCTGCCGTTCCTCGAGGACCAGCTCGGCCCGGGCATCGCCCAGGCGCTGGCCCGCACCGCCCGCATCCTCGGACAGGACGCCGACCACCTGGAGCAGCTGAGCGCCAGGGAGTACGCATCATTGAGGGTTCTGGGGGACGACGGGACCCTGCTCCTCCCGGAGGACGGCCTGCGGGCCCTGCCTCCGGCGCTGAGGCAACGCGTCCTCGCCCTCGCGGCCCTCGAACTGGGGGCGTTCCAGCCCAGCTTCGAGCGACTCCGGGCCGCGGAGTCCCTGCTGGACCGCAGGGGGTCGGCCGGACCGGTGCAGCTCGGGGGGAAGGTGAGTGTCCATCGCCAGGTACGCGGGCGGGCGGTTCTTCGCGGAGAACCAAGCTATGGCAATCTTGTCCTCAGTAACAATGGCAGCAACAACGGCCCCGGTGTGAAGCAGTCGCACCGTCCAACCCAGGAGTAATCGGTGGATTCCAACGACGTCCAGTCAGATCTCAAGCACGTCCTCTATACCAGGGAAGAGATCCAGCAGCGGATCAACGAGCTGGCGCAGCAGATCGACGCGGACTACGCGGGACGGGACATCCTCCTCGTCGGCGTCCTCAAGGGGGCCGTGATGGTCATGGCGGACCTCGCGCGGGCCCTCCACTCCCACATCACCATGGACTGGATGGCGGTCTCGTCCTACGGCTCGGGAACGCAGTCCTCCGGCGTCGTCCGCATCCTCAAGGACCTCGAGACCGACCTCATGGGCAAGCATGTCCTGATCGCGGAGGACATCATCGACTCGGGGCTGACACTGTCCTGGCTCAAGGCGAACCTCCTTTCGCGCGGTCCGGCCTCGGTCGAGATCTGCACGCTGCTGCGGAAACCCGACGCCGCGAAGGTCGACATCGACGTCAAGTACGTGGGCTACGACATCCCCAATGAATTCGTCGTCGGCTACGGCCTCGACTTCGCGGAAAAATACCGCAACCTCGATTTCATCGGCACCCTGGCGCCCCACGTTTACGAATAGATCCCTTTCGGGCTGCATTTCCGCCGCTACGCCAAGAGGGAACTATTGGTGCAATCCGCGCGTGGACAATCTCGGACGGTGTATAGGTTGAGGTGCTCAAAGGGCACCCATACGGTAGAGCGCCCGCACAAATTCACTTGCATCAGCAGGAGGGACAGGGCTTGCTGCCCTGAGACGAATGAAATTCAAGAACATCTTCAAGGGGCCGATCTTCTGGATCGTCCTGGCGGTCGTGGCGCTCCTGCTGGTGCTTCCGGGCCTCTTCGGCACGGGCAGCTCCCGTGTCGACACCAACGTCGGCCTTCAGTTCCTCAGCGAGGACAAGGTGGAGCAGGCCAAGATCTACGACGGCGAGCAGCGTGTGGACCTGACGCTGCGGGAGGATTACCAGGACAAGGGCAAGAACGTCCAGTTCTACTACAGCCTGGCGCGTGCCGAGAGCGTGGTCGACGCCATCAACACCTCGGACACGGACGGCTTCACGGACCAGCCGGCGGAGAGCAACTGGCTCCTCAGCCTCGCCGGACTGATCTTCCCCATCCTGATCCTCGGTGTCATTTTCTGGTTCCTCCTCAGCCGGATGCAGGGCGGCGGCTCCAAGGTCATGCAGTTCGGCAAGTCGAAGGCCAAGCTCATCACCAAGGACATGCCGCAGGTGACGTTCGACGACGTCGCCGGCGCTGACGAGGCGGTCGAGGAGCTGTTGGAGATCAAGGAGTTCCTGCAGGAGCCGGCCAAGTTCCAGGCCCTCGGCGCGAAGATACCGAAGGGCGTCCTCCTGTACGGTCCTCCCGGTACCGGCAAGACACTCTTGGCCCGCGCCGTCGCAGGTGAGGCCGGCGTACCCTTCTACTCGATCTCCGGCTCGGACTTCGTCGAGATGTTCGTCGGTGTCGGTGCGTCCCGCGTGAGGGACCTCTTCGAGCAGGCGAAGAACAATTCGCCCGCCATCATCTTCGTCGACGAGATCGACGCCGTCGGACGCCACCGTGGTGCCGGCATCGGCGGCGGCAATGACGAGCGTGAGCAGACCCTGAACCAGCTCCTGGTCGAGATGGACGGGTTCGATGCCACCACCAACGTGATCCTCATCGCCGCGACCAACCGTCCCGACGTCCTTGATCCCGCGCTCCTGCGCCCAGGCCGCTTCGACCGCCAGATCGGCGTCGAGGCCCCGGACATGAAGGGTCGCGAGCACATCCTGTCCGTGCACTCCAAGGGCAAGCCGATGGCGTCGGGCGTGGACCTCAAGGGTGTCGCGAAGAAGACGCCCGGGTTCACCGGCGCAGACCTGGCGAACGTACTCAACGAGGCCGCGCTGCTCACCGCGCGCTCGAACGCGCAGCTCATCGACGACCGCGCCCTCGACGAGGCGATCGACCGCGTCATCGCCGGACCGCAGAAGCGCAGCCGCGTGATGAAGGAACTGGAGCGGAAGATCACCGCCTACCACGAGGGCGGCCACGCCCTGGTGGCTGCGGCCCTCCGCAACACCGACCCGGTGACCAAGGTGACCATCCTGCCGCGCGGTCGCGCACTGGGCTACACCATGGTCATGCCGAGCGACGACAAGTACTCCATCACGAGGAACGAGCTGCTGGATCAGCTGGCGTACGCGATGGGCGGCCGCGTCGCCGAGGAGATCGTCTTCCACGACCCGTCGACGGGTGCCTCGAACGACATCGAGAAGGCTACCGGTACCGCTCGAAAGATGGTCACCCAGTACGGTATGAGCGAGCGCATCGGCGCCGTGAAGCTCGGCCAGGGTGCCGGTGAGCCCTTCCTGGGCCGCGACATGGGGAGTGACCGGGACTACTCCGACCAGATCGCCCTGGTGGTGGACGAGGAGGTGCGCCGCCTGATCGACAATGCGCATGACGAGGCCTACCAGATCCTGACCGAGAACCGCGATGTCCTCGACCAGCTGGCACTCGAACTGTTGGAGCGGGAGACCCTGAACCAGGCGGAGATCGCCGAGGTCTTCACCTCGGTGCGGAAGCGCGACCTGCGCGAGGTGTGGCTGTCGAAGCAGACGCGTCCCGTGCACTCCCTGCCCCCGGTCGTCTCGAAGAAGGAGCGTGCGGAGGCGCTCGAGAGCGGACAGCCCGCTCCCGAGTCGGTCGCTCCTCAGGACCAGATCGCCGACGCGAACATCCCCAGCGACTTCGACGTCGCCGGCTCGGATCTTCCGTCGCCCGAATCGGGCACCGGCCCCGGGGACAGCCGGGACAGCTAGTCCTGCAGCGGTACGCCGCCGGTCATCGGGCCGGTGGTGAGCAGTGCCCGATGAAGGGAGATGTCCATGACAGATTTCGACGACCAGGTGGTGGACGCTGCCCTGATCGCTACCGGATCCCCAGTGGACCAGCCCCGCATCGCACGGGCGGTCAGGGAGATCCTTGCAGCGATCGGCGAGGATCCCGATCGGGACGGTCTGCTCGAGACCCCGACGCGTGTGGCCCGGGCCTACGCGGAGATGTTCGCCGGGCTCCACCAGGATGCCGCCGAGGTCCTCTCGACGTCCTTCGACCTGGAGCACCAGGAACTCGTGTTGGTGAAGGACATCCCGTTCTACTCGACGTGTGAGCACCACCTGGTGCCCTTCCACGGGACCGCGCACATCGGGTACATCCCGTCCGAGGACGGCCGGGTCACCGGGCTCAGCAAGCTCGCGCGACTCGTGGAGGTGTACGCCCGCCGACCGCAGGTGCAGGAGCGGCTGACGACCCAGATCGTCGATGCGATGATGGAACACCTGAAGCCCAAGGGTGCGATCGTCGTCATCGAGTGCGAGCACATGTGCATGTCCATGCGCGGGGTGCGGAAGCCCGGCGCGAAGACCGTCACATCTGCGGTGCGCGGCCAGATCCGCGAGACTGCGACGCGTGCCGAGGCCATGAGCCTCATTCTCGGAAAGTAGGAACCCGACTCCATGGATTCACTCGCCGCAGCGCCCGGAACAGGGCCGTCGACGTCGCCGCTGCCCGTCATCCGGCCAGCCCGTGCAGCCAGGACCGTCAGCGATCTGCCGACGGACCGTGCCGTCGTGATGGGCATCCTCAACGTCACTCCGGACTCGTTCAGCGACGGCGGCAAGTATGCGTCCACCGATGACGCCATCAGCCACGGGCTGCGCATGCACTACGGCGGATCGGACATCATCGATGTCGGTGGTGAGTCCACGCGGCCGAACGCCCGTGAGGTGTCGGTCGAGGAGGAGTTGGACCGCGTCCTGCCCGTGGTCAGGGCGCTCGTGAAAGCGGGAGCGCTCGTGAGTATCGACACGATGCACGCGGAGACCGCCCGGCAGGCCCTCGATGCCGGGGCTGCGATCGTCAACGACATCTCGGGCGCCGAGTTCGATCCGGCCATGCCCGGGCTCGTGGCTGATCGTCAGGTGCCCTACATCCTCACGCACCGCAGGGGCACCACGACGACGATGGACAGCTTCGCGGAGTACCGGGACGTCGTCGCCGAGGTGGCTGCTGAGCTGACCGGGCTGCGGGACCGCTTCGTCGCGGCCGGAGTGGCGGCGGAGCAGATCATCCTCGATCCCGGGTTGGGCTTCGCCAAGACGGACGAGCACAACTGGGCCATCCTCCGGAACCTCGACGCCTTCACCGGACTGGGCCATCGCGTGCTCGTCGGGGCCTCCCGCAAGCGGTTCCTCGGAACGCTGCTGACGTCCGCCGGGAAGGCTGCGGCGCCGGTAGAGCGTGACCACGCCTCGCTCGCCGTCGCCACCCTGGCGGCTTCGACCGGTGCATGGGGCGTCCGCGTCCATGACCCGGCCGCCACCCTCGACGCCGTCAAGGTCGCCGCCGCCGTGGGTCCACGCCCATGACCACGGACGGGACCGTCGGCAGGGCTGCGAGCGTCCCCCGCGGGCAGGCGCCGAAGTCCGCCACCGCCCCCGCCCCGGGCCGTCCCGGTTCGCCCTCCGGCCTCCTCGACACCGTGGTGCTCAGGGGCATCACGGCCAAGGGGTACCACGGCGTCTTCGATCACGAGCGCCGTGACGGGCAGCCCTTCGTGGTGGACATCGTGCTGCATCTCGACCTGCAACCGGCCGGCACCAGCGACGATCTGGCCCGGACGGCGCACTACGGGGACCTCGCCGACCTGGTGCACGGCATCATCGGGGGGGATCCGTTCGATCTCATCGAAGCCCTTGCGGAAACCATCGCCTCGGCGGTCCTCGCCTCCTTCCCGGTCGCCGCCGTCGACGTCACGGTCCATAAGCCGAAGGCTCCGATCGAGGTACCGTTCGGCGACGTCGCCGTGACCCTCCGCAGGAGCCGACCGTGACCAGCACCGTCCGGTCCGTCCTCGCCCTCGGCAGTAACCTCGGAGCCAGCAATGACACCCTGGTCCTCGCCGTCGCCGACCTCGTGGAGCCGCATCGCGTGCGCCTCCATGCCGTTTCGCCCGTGGTCCGCACCAAGCCGGTCGGTGGTCCCGAGCAGCCGGACTACCTCAACATGGTCATCGAGGTGGAGACGGACCTCGGCCCGTACGAGCTCCTGGCGCTCTGTCAGGCCGTCGAGGAGAAGTATCATCGCAAGCGCACTGTCCGGTGGGGTCCGCGAACCCTCGATGTCGACATCATCACGTACGGATCCTGGACCTCCGACGATGTGACCCTGACGATTCCGCACCCGCGGGCGGCGGTCCGCGCGTTCGTCCTGCAACCCTGGGCATGGATGGACTCCGGTGCCCGGCTCGACGGGCGGCCGGTCGCAGAGCTGGCCGCGGAGGCAGAGGACCTTGCGGGCCTGGTGCCCTTCGAGGGAGTCTAGGACGCTGTGACTACCCTCCGGTTCCGCTGGCTGGTCCTGATAGGGCTGCTGGCCGGGCTCGCAGGCTGGCTGACCAACCTGCTCGCCACCCGCAACGGATACGGCACGCCGACCCTGCCCCTGACCTCGCTCGTCACCACGGCGCTGATCATCGCCATCACGCTGGTGTTCGGGCTCCGCGTGCTCCGCTGGCGCAACGGCAATCGGGACCGCGCCCTCGACCCCATCCTTGCGATGCGGACGCTGGTGCTCGCGCAGGCCTGCGCCTACGCCGGCGCCCTGAACCTCGGCTGGCATGCGGGCATCTTCGTCGATCAGCTCGCCCTCCTCTCCGTCCGCTCGGCCAGCGGTCCGCTCTGGGGATCCGTGGCCCTCATGGCGGGCGGAATCGTCATGACTGTGGTGGGATTGGTTGTCGAGAGCTTCTGCAGGCTTCCGCCCGACGACGACGGCACAGGCGCTCCTGGCTACAGCGAAGGGGAATATGCGTAGGGAACCGATCGATCCGTCCGGACTCGAGTGGTCGAGGGTGTCTCCGAAGTACCTGCGCGTGAGGCTCCTCGGATGGCTCCTCGGATCGCTGGTCTGGCTCGTAGTCACGAGTATCCCCCTGGTGCTGCGCCTCACCGGTGTGTGGGATTCGTTCCCGCCCCTTCCGGTCGCCTGGGCCCTTCCCGCGATCGCCCTCACCAGCGCTGTCTGGCGCGGGCTCCTTCTCCCACGCCAGGTGCGGGCGATCGGATACGCCGAGCGCGACGACGACCTCCTGGTCCGCCAGGGTGTGTTCTTCCAGCGCACCATGGTGGTGCCCTACGGCCGCATGCAGTATGTGGACGTCGCCGTCGGGCCGCTCGAGCGGGCCTTCGGCATCTGCACCCTGAAACTCCACACGGCCTCCCCAGCAACGAACGCCTTCATCCCCGGCCTGCCCACGGAGGAGGGCACGAGGCTGCGTGAGCAGCTGTCCGCGCGGGGAGAAGCCAGGCTGGCCGGGCTGTGACAGCCGCGCCAGGACCGTCCGCAGGCGCACCCGAGGGCGACCAGGAGCGCAAGCAGTCAGCCGGAGCCCCGACCGCCGTCACGTCCACGCCCGGGTCCGCCGCTGCCTTCGATGCGGCGCACGCCTCCGAGGGGCGACCGACCACCGACGAGTGGCGCCGCGTCCACTTCATCTCACCGCTCGTGCGCGGCTGGATCGCGCTCGTCGCCATCCTCTACTTCGTCGGTAGGGACTGGTTCGAGGGCCTCTTCGACTCCGGGGCGAGGGGCCGGGGACCCCTGCCCGAGGGCGTAGGGCTCCTGATCGCCGCCGGGGTCGTGCTCGGCGTCGTGGTGATCATCGCGGCCGCCTTCCTCGTCTCCTGGTACTTCACCCGCTATCAGGTCACGGCCGAACATGTACGCGTGCACTCCGGCGTGGTCTTCCGGCAGCAGCGCCAGGCGAGGCTGGACAGGGTCCAGGCCATCGACATCGTCCAGCCGTTCCTCGCCCGGATCTTCGGTCTCGCGGAGCTCAAGTTCGAGGTGGCCGACGCGGGGGAGTCCGCCGTGCGTCTGGCCTTCCTGAAGCTCGACGACGCCAGGAAACTGCGTGCCACCATCCTGGCCCGCGCAGCAGGCGTGGATACGGACCCGGAGCACCCGGAGGAGATCGTCGAAGCGCCCGAGCGCGAAGTGGTGGCGATCCCGCCGGGCCGGGTGATCGGCGCGGCGCTCCTGTCCGGTACGACGATCGCCCTGGTGGTGGCCGCCGCCGTCATCATCACGCTCGGCGTAACCCTGGATACCCCGATCATCGCCACCTCCTTCATCCCGGTCGTCATCGGCGTCGTCGGTGTTTACTGGTCTGCGCTGAGCACCGGCTACAACTTCCGGGCGGCGACCTCACCGGACGGCATCCGCGTCCGCTACGGCCTGCTCGATACCCGGGCACAGACGATCCCACCCGGACGTGTGCAGGCGCTCAGCATCGTCCAGTCGCCGCTGTGGCGGCTCAAGGGCTGGTACCGCGTGACCGTCAATGTCGCGGGCTACGGTGCATCGGCATCGAACGAGGGGCAGGCCCGCGCGAGTCTCCTGCCCGTCGGGACACGGGACGAGGTGCTGCAGATCCTCGCCCTCGTGCTGCCCGATCCGGGGACCACACGCCCCGTCGAGGTCTTCGGAGCCGGGATGGTGGGCCGCGACGGGGGCGAGGGTTTCGTCACGACTCCGCGGCGCGCGAAGTGGCTGGCTCCCCTTGCCTGGCGCCGGAACGGATTCGCGGTCACCGACACCGCGCTGCTGATGCGCTCGGGTGTCCTCTGGCGTCAGCTCGTCGTCGTCCCGCACGAGAGGACGCAGTCGCTGTCCCTCGAGCAAGGGCCCGTCGATCGCCGGTTCGACGTGGCCAACCTGCAGTTCCAGACGACTCCCGGACCCGTGGGCCCCCGCGTGCTCCTCGCGGACTCCGCCACCGCCTGGGACCTTTTCCACGGCCAGGCTGTGCGGGCCGCGGAAGCCCGGCGCCGGAGCGCGCCGGAGCACTGGATGAAGCCCGTTCCGATCGCGGCCAGGACCATGGCGCAGGGAAGCGAAGCGATGATGACCGCGGCGGTGGCGGAAGACGTCGACGCGTCAGGTGCCCGCGACGGAACCGGGGACGAGCTGCGCCGGATCCCGGCTGCCTCGCCGGACAGCACGGAACCGGCATCGGCGCACCCGGGTGCAGCAGGCGATCCGGCCAACCGGACCGCTGACCAGCGTGCCGGCCTGCCCGCCGGCCGGCAGGGCGACCAGCGTGCCGGCCTGCCTGACGGTCGGCACGGCGACCAGCCGGACAGCCGGGCCGAGGACGGGCCCGACGGTCCATCCGCCGGTCGGTCGCCGGATCGGGAACCGGTCGTGACAGGGGAGTCCGTCATGCCAGAGCTGCCGCGCTATGTTCCCGCACCTCCCCGGGATGAGGAGCCACTCGATGGCCGGCACTGATCCGTCCCGCCGTCCGGGCAGGCTCGGCGTCGGAATCGTGGGGGCCGGCAGGGTCGGCGCGGTGCTGGGAGCAGCACTGCGTTCCGCGGGACACGCCGTCGTCGGGGTATCCGCCATGTCCGAGGCCAGCCGCGAGCGCGCGGAGAACCTCCTGCCCGGTGTGCCCATCCTCGAGGTTCCGGACGTCATCGAGCGGGCCGAGCTGGTGCTCCTGACCGTGCCCGACGACGCCCTGCCGACGCTTGTCGAAGGCCTGGCCCAGCTCAAGGCCTGGCAGGCAGGACAGCTCGTGGTGCATACCTCGGGGCGCTACGGCACCTCCGTGCTCGGGCCCGCCCGCGCGGCCGGTGCCATCCCGCTGGCCCTCCATCCCGCCATGACCTTCACGGGGCTCAGCCTCGACCTCGGCCGCCTGCCGGACTGCATGTTCGGTATCACGGCGCCCTCGGCGGTGCTGCCGATCGCGCAGGCACTCGTGGTCGAGATGGGAGCGGAGCCCGTGGTCATCGAGGAGGAATCCCGTGTGCTGTACCACGCCGCCCTCGCGCATGCATCGAACCACCTCGTCACCATCGCCGCGCAATCCGCGCAGCTCCTCGCCGACCTCGGCGTCCAGCACCCGGACCGCATGCTCGGGCCGCTCATGAAGGCTTCCCTCGAGAACGCGCTGTCCTCGGGCGAGGGTGCCCTCACGGGACCGGTGGCACGCGGCGACGCCGGAACGGTGCGCGCCCACCGCGCGGCTCTCGAGGCGCACGATGCCCCGGACACGCGCCAGGCCTACCTCGGTATGGCCCGTGCCACTGCCCTGCGTGCACTCGAGCGGGGCATCCTCACTCCGGTGCAGGGGGAGGCGATCCTCGCCGCCCTGGCCGACGTGCCCGGACCGCCGGGTGCGGCGCCGGACGAGCTGTAGGCCTGCCCTGTCCTCTCCTGCCGTGCGTTGCCGCGGCCGGCACCTCCTCCGACTCCCCGAAGGACCCTTCGTGACCTCGACCGGCACCGACGCGTGACCACCACCCCTCTTCTCGTCTCCACGCCCGCCGACCTGCGTTCGACGACGGCTCGCCTCCTCGATGGAGCCCGATCGCGAGCCGCCGTGGGGCACGGGCCCTCGCTCGGGCTCGTCCCCACGATGGGCGGGCTGCACGAGGGCCATGCCTCCCTTGCCCGCACGGCGCGCGGTGACAACGACGTCGTCGTCGCCTCCATCTTCGTGAACCCCCTGCAGTTCGGGGACCCGGCTGATCTGGAGCGTTACCCCCGCACACTCGACGACGACGTCCGCCTCCTCGGCTCGTGCGGCGTCGACGTCGTGTTCGCTCCGTCCGTCGGGGATATGTATCCGGGCGGGGAACCGCTGGTGCGTGTTGGTGCGGGACGTATGGGCGCGATCCTCGAGGGGGCGTCGCGGCCCGGTCACTTCGACGGGATGCTGACCGTCGTCTCGAAGCTCCTCAACCTCGCGATGCCGGGTGCCGCGACGGAGTATCGCGCGTACTTCGGGCAGAAGGACGCGCAGCAGCTCGCCCTCATCCGCCGTATGGTGCTCGACCTCGATGTCCCGGTCCGCATCGAGGGCGTCCCGATCGTGCGCGACGACGACGGCCTCGCCCTCTCGAGCCGGAACCGCTTCCTCGGCGCGGAGGACCATCGGGCTGCGCTCGTACTGTCGAGGGTCCTGCGGTCGGTGCGGGAAAGGGCCGAGCACGGCCGGCCCCTCGACCTGGATGCGGCCCGTGCCGAGATCGCCGCGGAGGAGCGTGTGGACCTCGACTACCTCGAGGCCGTCGATCCGTCATCGTTCACGCCGCTCACGGGGGATGCCCTGCCCGTCGTCGGGCCGGCCCTCGTCGTCGTCGCCGCCCGGGTAGGTGCCGTCCGACTGATCGACAACACCGTCATCCAGGCTGGATCGGCCCGCCCCACCCACTGACACGGGGTGTCCGGCCGAGAGCCGTAAACTTGTCTTCCGTGACCCACGACGACACCCTCCCCGCTGACGACCTCAACGAGCAGATGCGCTTCCGGCTGCAGAAGCGTGCAGGACTGCTCGACGCCGGGATGGAGCCCTACCCGGTGAAGCCCGAGCGGACGCACGCGCTCATCGAGATCCGTGATCGGTTCGCGGACCTCGGGGCGGGGGAATCGAGCGGACTGGAGGTCGCCGTCGTCGGGCGCGTCGTCTTCATCCGGAACTCGGGCAAGCTGTGCTTCGCGACCCTGCAGGAGGGGAACGGCACGAGGCTCCAGGTCATGCTGAGCCTCGCCGAGGTCGGCGCCGACGGTCTCGCCGAATGGAAATCCCTGGTGGATCTCGGCGACCACGTGCAGGTGCACGGTGAGGTGATCAGCTCGCGTCGCGGTGAACTGTCCGTCATGGCGGACTCGTGGACCATGGCATCCAAGGCCCTGCGCCCACTGCCCACCCTGCATGTCGGCGTCAACGAGGAAACGCGCGTGCGCCAGCGCTACGTCGATCTGATGGTGCGCGAGGAAGCACGCCAGATGGTCCGGACGCGTGCTGCCATCACCCGGACGCTCCGGGATACGCTCCACGGGCACGACTACATCGAGGTGGAGACCCCCATCCTCCAGCTCGTGCACGGTGGTGCGACGGCTCGCCCCTTCGACACCCACCTCAACGCCTTCGATCAGAAGATGACTCTTCGCATCGCCCTCGAGCTCTACCTGAAGCGCGCAGTGGTCGGTGGGATCGACCGCGTCTACGAGATCGGCCGGATCTTCCGGAACGAGGGCGTCGACTCCACCCACAGTCCCGAATTCACGATGCTCGAGTGCTACGAGGCCTACGCCGACCAGTTCGTCATGGCGGATCGCATGAAGGAGATGATCCTCGCCTGCGCCGACCTGCTGGGCTCGCGGACCATCGAGACGGCACAGGGCAGCATCGACTTGGACGGCGACTGGGCCTGGCTGGGCGTCTACCCGGGGCTGTCGTCGGCGGTGGGCCAGGAGGTCACCCCGGACACGGGACTGGAGGACCTCCGATCGATCGCGGAGCGCCACGAGGTGTCCCTCGATCCGTCGTGGGGCGTCGAGAAAGTGGTGCTCGAGCTGTTCTCCGAGATCGTCGAGCCGACGCTCATCCAGCCGACCTTCGTCTACGACTACCCGCCCTCGGCTCAGCCCCTCGCCCGTCCGCACCGCGACGACCCGCGGCTGATCGAAGCCTGGGACCTGATCATCGGCGGGATGGAGCGGGGCACCGCGTTCTCCGAGCTCGTCGATCCCGTGATCCAGCGTGAGCGTCTGACCGAGCAGTCCCGGCAGGCCGCTGCGGGTGACGACGAAGCCATGCAACTCGACGAGGATTTCCTCAGGGCGCTCGAATACGGCGCCCCTCCCATGGGCGGGATCGGACTCGGGATCGACCGGTTGGTGATGCTTTTCACCGATGTGGGAATTCGCGAGTCGATCCTCTTCCCCATTCTCAGGCCCGAGGGTGGGCAGTAGTCATGGAATATGTGGCGGTCCTCCTACCATCAGCCTGCTTGGCAGTCCTTTTCTACTTCGTGATCAAGGCCATATTCAATGCGGACCGAGCCGAGCGCGAGGCCATGGCGCGGGCGGAGGAATTGCAGGATGCCGAGGATGCGCGCGCGGCCGAACCCGGGTCGGATAAGAATGACGGTCAGGAAATCGATCCCCGATAGAAACTCCTTCTTTGACCTTGATTGAAGAGTGGCCCATACTCATTTATGGGGCTTTGATATCGAGAAACCAATAGGAGAGCATAGTGGCGCAGAAGGTAAAGATCATCCTCATTGATGACATTGACGGCGGAGAGGCCGACGAAACGGTTCGATTCGGTCTCGATGGCGTGCAATACGAGATCGATCTCTCCGAGAGCCACGCCTCGGAGCTCCGTTCGGCCCTCGCCGACTACGTCGGCGCAGCCCGTCGCGGCAATCAGTCGAAGCAACAGCGCTCGAGCGCCCCGTCGACCTCGCGCAACCAGGAAGCGGCCCAGATCCGTGAATGGGCCAAGGAGAACGGCTACAACGTGTCGTCGCGTGGCCGCGTGAACAGTGAAATCGTCGAGGCGTACCGCGCGGCACAGCGCTGACCACCACCACCTAGCCCTGAAGCGGAAGACTTTCGGCGTTATCTCGCCCGTGGCGAACACGCACCCAAAGCACACCCCGTACCCGTAGCATCGAAATACGCGTTAGCTAGGAGTGTGTGTCTGATGTTCGAGAGATTTACAGATCGTGCCCGTCGAGTTGTTGTGCTGGCCCAAGAAGAGGCCCGCATGCTCAACCACAATTACATCGGCACCGAGCACATCCTGCTTGGCCTGATCCATGAGGGTGAGGGTGTCGCCGCCAAGGCTCTTGAGTCGCTCAGCATCTCTCTGGGTGCCGTAAGGGAACAGGTGCAGGAGATCATCGGCCAGGGCCAGCAGGCCCCGTCCGGTCACATCCCCTTCACCCCCCGGGCCAAGAAGGTGCTGGAGCTCTCCCTGCGGGAGGCACTGCAGCTCGGCCACAACTACATCGGTACCGAGCACATCCTGCTCGGTCTCATCCGCGAGGGTGAGGGCGTCGCAGCGCAGGTCCTGGTGAAGCTCGGAGCCGACCTCAATCGTGTCCGCCAGCAGGTCATCCAGCTGCTGTCCGGCTACCAGGGCAAGGAGCCGGCTGCTGCAGGCGGCCCCCAGCAGGAGGGAACTCCTGCCGGATCGGTGGTGCTGGACCAGTTCGGCCGCAACCTCACGCAGGCTGCACGCGAGTCCAAGCTCGATCCCGTCATCGGGCGTGAGCAGGAGATGGAACGCGTCATGCAGGTGCTCTCCCGCCGTACCAAGAACAATCCGGTGCTGATCGGCGAGCCCGGCGTCGGCAAGACCGCCGTCGTGGAGGGCCTCGCCCAGGCGATCGTGCGGGGTGACGTGCCCGAGACCATCAAGGACAAGCAGCTCTACACGCTCGACCTCGGGTCCTTGGTAGCCGGTTCGCGCTATCGCGGTGACTTCGAGGAGCGACTGAAGAAGGTCCTCAAGGAGATCCGCACGCGTGGCGACATCATCCTGTTCATCGACGAGATCCACACCCTCGTCGGCGCAGGTGCAGCAGAGGGTGCCATCGACGCCGCGTCGATCCTGAAGCCCATGCTTGCGCGCGGCGAGCTGCAGACCATCGGTGCCACCACCCTCGACGAGTACCGCAAGCACATCGAGAAGGACGCAGCGCTCGAGCGCCGTTTCCAGCCGATCCAGGTCGCCGAGCCATCCGTGGCGCACGCGATCGAGATCCTCAAGGGCCTGCGCGACCGTTACGAGGCACACCACCGCGTATCGATCACGGACGGTGCCCTGACCAGTGCGGCCACGCTCGCCGAGCGCTACATCTCGGATCGTTTCCTCCCGGACAAGGCGATCGACCTCATCGACGAGGCGGGAGCGCGCCTGCGCATCCGCCGGATGACGGCCCCGCCGGAGCTCAAGGAGATCGACGAGCGCATCGCGGACGTGAAGCGGGAGAAGGAGTCGGCCATCGACTCCCAGGACTTCGAGGGTGCCGCTGCGCTGCGTGACAAGGAGCAGAAGCTCCAGGACGAGCGCATTGACAAGGAGCGCCGCTGGAAGTCCGGCGGCCTGGACGACATCGCCGAGGTGGATGAGGAACTCATCGCCGAGGTGCTGGCGAACTCCACCGGCATCCCCGTGTTCAAGCTGACCGAGGCCGAGTCCTCGCGACTGCTCAACATGGAGGCAGAGCTGCACAAGCGGGTCATCGGGCAGAACGAGGCCATCAAGGCCATCTCGCAGGCTATCCGCCGTACGCGGGCCGGTCTCAAGGATCCGAAGCGTCCTGGTGGTTCCTTCATCTTCGCCGGCCCTACGGGTGTCGGTAAGACGGAGCTCGCCAAGGCCCTCGCGGAATTCCTGTTCGGTGAAGAGGACGCCCTCATCACGCTGGATATGTCCGAGTACTCCGAGAAGCACACCGTCTCGCGGCTCTTCGGTGCCCCTCCGGGCTATGTGGGCTACGAGGAGGGCGGCCAGCTGACCGAGAAGGTCCGCCGCAAGCCGTTCTCCGTGGTTCTCTTCGACGAGGTGGAGAAGGCGCACGCCGATCTCTTCAACTCGCTCCTGCAGATCCTCGAGGACGGCCGGCTGACCGACAGCCAGGGCCGCATGGTGGACTTCAAGAACACGGTGATCATCATGACCACCAACCTCGGTACCCGCGACATCTCGAAGGGCGTCATGACGGGCTTCCAGTCCGGCACCGACACCACCACGAGCTACAACCGGATGAAGGCGAAGGTGCAGGAAGAGCTCAAGCAGCACTTCCGCCCGGAGTTCCTGAACCGTGTCGATGACACCGTGGTGTTCCCGCAGCTCACCCAGGACGAGATCGTCGAGATCGTGGACCTGTTCCTCGAGCGCCTGAGCGGCCGCATGGCCGACAAGGGCATGACGATGGAACTGACTCCCGCGGCGAAGGTACTCCTCGCGACCCGGGGCTACGATCCCGCGATGGGTGCGCGGCCGCTACGCCGCACGATCCAGCGTGAGATCGAGGACCAGCTCTCGGAAAAGATCCTCTTCGGCGAGATCAAGTCGGGCGAGCGCATCGACGTGGATGTCGAGGGGGAGGGCGTGGATGCGCGCTTCACCTTCGTCGGACACGGCGCCCCGAAGGCGCTCGAGGACGCACCGGCAGCGCTGGAAGCGACCGTTCCGGAGTAGTACCGGCACACAGCACGAATCGACGGAACCCGCCCTGGTGATCAGGGCGGGTTCTGTCGTATCCGGGCAGCGCACGATATTGGGTGCCCATGGCAACGGAATTCATCCGTCAGTGAACCTGTGTGACCGCGCCCACAGAGGGTGGTAGAGATGACGCATGACCACCCCCTTCTCGTCCCTTGATGACTTCGTCGCACTGCCGCGCCTGAGCGGGCTCGTCCTGAACAGGGAAGGCACTCGTCTCGTGACATCCGTGGCAACCCTGAACCCGAAGAAGACCGCGTACCAGACCGCCCTGTGGGAGGTCGACCCGACCGGCAGCCGGCCCGCCCATCGTCTGACGCGCAGTTCCGCCGGTGAGTCGGGTGCCGCTTTCCTCGCAAGCGGTGACCTGCTGTTCACTTCCTCCCGGCCGGATCCGGACGACGACGGCGGGGAGAAACGCCCGGCACTCTGGCGCCTTCCCGCGAAGGGCGGGGAAGCCTTGCTGCTCCTGACGCGGGAGGGCGGAGTGTCCGGGGTTCTGACGGCCGAGGCGGCGGACGTCGTCATGGCCACTGCCGACTCCCTCGCCGGTTCGGCAAACGAGGAGGATGACGCCGAGCGCCACAAGGCCCGGAAGGAGGCCGGTGTAGCCGCCATCCTGCACTCCGGATATCCCGTGCGCTACTGGGACGCCGACCTCGGCCCGGACGAGCCGCGATACTTCGCACTGACGGACCTCCAAACGGACGACGGACCTACCCTCGATGACCTGATCCCGTCCGCCCGCGGTGGCCTGCGGGACGCCCACGCCGTATTCAGCCCGGACGGATCCGCGCTCTTCACCTCCCTCACCGTCCCCGAGGAACGCGGGTCCCAGCGCACGGTGCTCGTCCGCGTCGACGTCGCTACCAAGGAGCAGACCGTCCTTTTGGACGACCGGGAGAACGACTACTCCCCGGGCCCGGTCAGCCCCGATGGCCGCTACCTCGCGGTCACCCGGGACCGGAGGACCACGGCCGAGCTCGCGCCGCAAACAAGTCTGCTGCTGCTTCCCCTCGACGGCGGCGAGCCGACCCACCTGGCCGCCGACTGGGACAGGTGGCCGTCGCCTGCCGCCTGGCTTCCGGACGGCTCCGCGATCGTGGGCACGGCGGACGACGACGGTGGCGCGCCCGTCGTCGTCATCGACATCGCGACGGGGGCGGTGCGGAGGGTGACGCAGGATGCGGCGGCGTACTCCGAGGTCCAGCTCTCGCCGGATGGCACGACGGCGTTCGCCCTCCGGAGCTCCTACCTCTTCCCGGCCGAGGTCGTCCGGATCGACCTGTCCACCGGCGTCACCGAGCGGCTCCGGAATCCGTCCGAGCGCCCCGAACTGCCGGGATCGCTCGAGCGCGTGGAGTCCGTCGGGGAGGACGGACATCCCGTGAAGTCGTGGCTGGTGCTGCCTGAGGGCGCTTCAGCGGACGCTCCCGTCCCGGCGCTGCTCTGGATCCATGGCGGTCCGATCGGTTCCTGGAATGCCTGGACCTGGCGCTGGTCACCCTGGATCATGGCGGCTCGCGGCTATGCCGTCCTGCTGCCCGATCCCGCGCTGTCGACCGGCTACGGCCAGCGCATGGTGGACCGCGGATGGGGCTCCTGGGGCAGCGCGCCGTACACCGACCTGATGGCCGCTACCGATGATCTCGTGGCCCGGGATGACATCGATCAGACGCGCGTGGCGGCCATGGGTGGCAGCTTCGGTGGATACATGGCCAACTGGGTGGCCGGTCACACGGACCGGTTCGCCGCGATCGTGACCCACGCCAGCCTGTGGGCCCTCGACCAGTTCGGCGGTACCACCGACGCTGCCTACTACTGGGCCAGGGAGATGACACCCGAGGCGATGCGTGAGAACTCACCGCACGCACACGTGGAGAACATCAGGACGCCCATGCTGGTCATCCACGGGGACAAGGACTACAGGGTCCCCATCGGCGAGGGCCTGCGGCTCTGGTACGACCTCCTGTCCGCGTCGCAGCTACCCGCCGACGACGACGGCCATACGCCGCACCGCTTCCTGTACTTCCCGGATGAGAACCACTGGATCCTGAAGCCGCAGCATGCGCGCATCTGGTACGGGGTGGTGGAGGCCTTCCTGGCGGCGAACGTCCTCGGCGAGGAGCGCGAGCTGCCTCCGGAGCTGGGACTCTAGGGGCACAGGCGGGTGATCGGTTTGTAGAGTGGACTGAATGACCATGCCCTTCACCATCCGCCCCGCCCGCACCTCGGACGTCCCCGCCATCAAGTCCCTCGTCGAGCCGCTCGCCGAGGAGCGGATCCTGATGGCGAAGGAGACGGTCGCGTACTACGAGGGCCTGCCCGAGTTCCGTATCGCGGAGTCCGACGGCGGGGAGGTGCTCGGCTGCGGCGCGCTCCACATCATGTGGGAGGACCTCGCCGAGGTGCGCACCCTGGCCACGTCGCCGGCTGCTCGCGGGCACGGCGTCGGCCGTGCCCTGGTCGAGGAACTGCTCTCGGAGGCCCGGAGCTTCGGGGTGAGCCGCGTATTCTGCCTCACCTTCGAAGTCGGCTTCTTCCAGCGGCACGGATTCGAGGTCATGGCGGACCAGTCCGCCGTCGATCCCCGGATCTACTCGGAGCTCCTGCGTTCCCACGACGAAGGCATCGCTGAGTTCCTGGACCTCGCCCGGGTCAAGCCGAACACCCTCGGCAATACGCGGATGATCCGGCAGCTCTGAGCCGGGGGAGACCGCCGGGCTGGTCTCGAGGGTCCCGCAGGGATAAGGTAAGACTACTTAGCATTCCTTCGGGAATGCTGACATGCCACCGGAACCGGTGGCTGTACACCGACTGAAGGAGGTCCGAATCATGGGACTGGATGACAAGATCGGGAACAAGGGCGAAGGCCTGGGCGGAAAAGTGAAGGAAGGCCTCGGCAAGGCGTCCGGGAACGAGAACATGGAGGCCGAGGGCCATAAGGACCAGGCGAGCTCGAAGCTCAAGGATGCGGGCGAGAACGTCAAGGACGCGTTCAAGCGCGACTGATTGATTCCTGGCTGCACCCGTCATCGGGTGGCCTGCAGACCTGAGGGAGGGCGCCCGGCTCCGGGCTCCTCCCTCAGCCAGTTAATCGGGGTGCGGCGGGGACGTCGGCCTATAGGCAGGCGCCGGAACGGGCGGTAACGTGTCCCATGGCCGGCGTGGTCCATGTGAGGCGGGCTGCTGGCTGTCAGAATGTCCGCTACAGCCAAGGAGCAGCCGCTGTGAAGAAGCTCATCAATGACCCCAGGGCCGTGGTCAACGAGTCTGTCGAAGGATTCGGCATCGCGCATGCCGACCTCGTGACCGTCCACCCGGATCCCCTGTTCATCACCCGCAAGGACGCGCCGGTGCAGGGCAAGGTCGGGCTCGTCTCCGGCGGTGGAAGCGGTCACGAACCGCTGCACGCGGGTTTCGTGGGCCGCGGCATGCTCGACGCCGCCGTACCGGGAGCTGTCTTCACCTCGCCTACACCCGACCAGATCATCCCCGCCACCACCGCCGTGAACGGTGGTGCGGGCGTCCTGCACATCGTGAAGAACTACACGGGCGACGTCCTCAACTTCGAGACGGCCGCAGAGATGGCGGAGGCCGACGGCGTCGCCGTGCGCTCCGTTCTCGTCAACGACGACGTCGCCGTCGAGGATTCGCTCTACACCGCCGGCAGGCGAGGGGTCGGGGGGACGGTCTTCGTCGAGAGGATCGCCGGCGCGGCAGCGGAGCGGGGTGATGACCTCGACGGCGTCACGGCAGTCGCCCAGCGCGTGGTGGACAGCGTTCGCTCCATGGGGGTCGCCCTCGCTGCCTGCACCGTGCCGCATGCCGGGGTGCCGAGCTTCGACCTCGCCGAGGACGAGATCGAGATCGGCATCGGCATCCACGGAGAGCCCGGGCGCCACCGCATAGCCATGGAGGATGCCGACGGCATCACCCAGCGGCTGCTCGACCCCATCATCGCGGATCTCTCGCTCACCTCGGGAGACCGGACGATCGTCATGGTCAACGGGATGGGCGGAACGCCCGCCAGTGAGCTCTACATCATGTTCCGCAAGGTCTCGCAGCTGCTCGACGGACTCGGCGTGACGATCGAGCGTTCCCTCGTCGGCAACTACATCACGGCTCTCGAGATGCAGGGCGCGTCCCTGACGATCCTGCGGGTCGATCAAGAGATGCTCGAGCTGTGGGACAGCCCCGTCCACACGGCCGCCCTTCGTTGGGGGGCATGAGCATGGCCGACGCCCTCGATACCGAGTGGGCGGTCCGCTGGATGCGCGAGACAGCTCGCGTCGTCGCCGAGAACCGGGTACTCCTGATCAACCTCGACCGCGTCATCGGTGACGCCGACCACGGGGAGAACCTCGACCGGGGCTTCTCGGCCGTCGTCGCGAAGCTCGATTCGAGCGAGGCGCCGGAGACCCCTGCCGCCGTCCTCAAGCTGGTGGCCATGACCCTCATGTCCACCGTGGGCGGAGCCGCCGGTCCGCTCTACGGAACGGCCTTCCTGCGCGCGGCGACCTCGCTGGGGGACGCGGCCGAGATCGATCCGAATGCTGCTGCCGCGATGATCAGGGCCGCACGGGACGGGATCGTGGCGCGAGGGAAGGCGGAGATCGGGGACAAGACGATGGTGGATGCCTGGACCCCTGCCACCGAGTCCGCCGAGACCGCCGCGCAGGCCGGGGCGACAGCCCCCGAGGTGCTCACCGCAGCAGCCAACGCCGCCCATGCGGGCGCCGTCGCGACCGAGCCGCTGATCGCCCGCAAGGGCAGGGCGAGCTACCTCGGTGAACGGAGCGCCGGCCACCAGGATCCGGGAGCCGTATCGACGGCTTTCATTCTCCAGGCTGCCGCCGAGACCGCAGGGGAACGGTTCGCATGAGCGTCGGCCTGGTCATCGTCTCGCACAGCCAGAAGATTGCAGAGGGCGTCGTCGAGCTCGCAGCGCAGATGGCGCCCGACGTGGTGCTCGCCGCCGCCGGGGGAGCGGGGGATGGCGACGGCCCCTTACGGATCGGCACGAGCTTCGAGCGCGTGCAGGCGGGGATCGAGCAGGCGTCGGGCGGTGACGGGGTGGTGATCCTGACCGACCTCGGCTCGGCCGTGATGACCGCGGAGATGGTGCTCGAGTTCCTCGAGCCGGAGGTGCGGTCCGCCGTCCGGCTCGCGGAAGCGGCCCTTGTGGAGGGTGCCGTGGCCGCCGCCGTCCAGGCGCAGGGCGGCGCCACGCTCGACGACGTACTCCGGGCTGCCGAGGGTGCCGTCGTCTCCATCCGCGCCGAGGAGCTGGAACCGTTCGTCACCCATGCCGCAGCCGCTCCGGGTCAGGCCGGCGCCGCCCCGGCACAGGAGGCCGGACCGGTGGTCAGCGGCTCGTGGGTCCTTCCGAACCAGATGGGGCTCCACGCCCGGCCCGCTGCGGCACTGGCCACGGGCCTGACCGATCTCGACGCGGAGGTGACCGTGAACGGGGTCGACGGCAAGTCCGTGATGCTGCTGATGACCCTCGGCCTCGGCCAGGGTAGGACGGTCACTGTCGAGGCGACGGGGCCCGATGCCCAGGCCGCTGTGGACTTCGTCGGACAGGCGGTCGAGTCGGGATTCGGCGAGCCTTCCTGACGGACCGTCAGGTGGGAAGGCGGATGCCGTCGTCGTGCTCCTCGGCGAGGCCGTCCGCCAGAAGACCGGTGAGGGCGCGCTCGAGCTGCTCGGTCGGAGCCTGCAGCCCGTGCAGGACACCCAGTGCACCTGGCCGGGCTGCACCGCCGGACGGCAGGGAAAGCGTGGTCGGCGGTCCCTGCATGCTGAGGTCCACGGGCGCCTCCATGAGCAGTGAGCGCGGCACGGCATGGTCGGCGTCCCGCAGGACGGCGACGATCGCGCCGCGCACCTGCCGGTCCGTGCCCGCCCACGACTGGCCCTTGGGGACGTAGTCGGGAGCAGGGCGTCCGGCAGCCACCCAGGCACAGGCGTCGATGACAGGGCAGGCGTCGCACTTCGGGGCCCTGGCTGTGCAGATGACCGCGCCGAGTTCCATCACGGCGGCATTCCATCGCACGGACAGGTCGGCGTCGCCGGGCATGAGCGCCACCGCCCGCTTCATCTCCGCGGACGTCAGGGCGGGAGCGGGCAGGGCGCTGCCGCCCATGAGCCGGGCATGGACGCGACGTATGTTGGTGTCGACGACGGTCTCGCGCCTGCCGAAGGCGAAGGCGGCCACCGCGGCAGCGGTGTAGGCACCGACGCCGGGCAGGGTGAGGAGCTCATCGCGGGTGGTCGGGATCTCTCCGTCGTGATCCGCCACGATCGCCAGTGCGGCGGCGTGCAGACGAAGTGCCCGGCGGGGATAGCCGAGCCGGCCCCAGTGCCGTACGGCCGCTCCGGACGGTTCCGACGCGAGGTGGGCCGGGGTGGGCCAGCGCTGGAGCCATTCGAGCCAGACCGGCAGTACCCGGACCACGGGGGTCTGCTGCAGCATGATCTCGCTGACGAGGATGCCCCAGGGCGAGCATGTAGGATCCCGCCAGGGCAGCTCACGGGCAGCATCCTCGAACCAGTCCGTCACCCGGGTATGGAGGTCATCGAGGAGTGGTCCGGACGGTTCCGGAACTCCGGTGGTGCGCACGGTTGCCGCGGGTGTTCCGCTACCGGGGTTCATAGGTGCTCCTGGTTTCTTGTCGTGAATACTCTATCCACCGGCGTGGTGCCCGGAAGAAAGCTCGGGCCCCTCCCTAGCCTTGTTGGATGGAATCAACGGGCGACCACGGCGGCGACCACGGCAGGGGCAGGCGGGGCGGAGGCAGGCGGCTGAGCCCGGCCATCTACCGGAGGCGGCGCCTGGCGGTGATGATCCTCACGCTCCTCGTGGTCGCAGGGCTCGCCATCGGCGGCGTTGTTCTTGCAGCGGCCTTCGGACGGGGTGCGGATGCGACAGCCGGTGCCACCCCGACCCCTGGCGCAACCGCCGAAACCGAGGCCCCTGCCGCCGGGGACAGCACGGCTCCCTCCAGCACGGGGGCGCCGGCGCCGACGCGCACGACTGCTCCTGCGGAACGCTCGCCCACGTCGTCGGACGGCTGCGACGCATCGAAGGTGGTCGTCGAGGCCGAAACCGACAAGGAGTCCTACGGGACGGACGAGAATCCTGTCCTGACCCTCGTGGTCCGCAACGAGGGAACCACGCCCTGCGACGTCAACGTCGGAACGTCACAGATGCAGTTCGAGGTGACCTCCGGGGACGAGAGGGTGTTCTCCTCCACCGACTGCCAGCAGGCCTCCCAGGATCTCGAGCGCGCGATCGCGCCGGGTGGGGAGGAACGCGCAACGTTCGAATGGTCCCGGAACCGCACCGTGCCGGGCTGCACCACGGTCGATGAAGAACCCGCTTCCGGCAGTTACACCGTCACCACGCGGCTCGGAGCCAGAAGCAGCACTCCGGTGGAGTTCACCCTCCAGTAACCCGACAGACCACGCGGCTCCAGTAACCCGATAGACCACGCGGGTGATGCGCTGCACGATCATTGCCGTCGCTACAGGGCACCTGCGCGGGTGCGGCATGGTCCGCTACATGAAGCGGTCGAGCAGGCTCGTCTCGGCGATCCGCGACAGGCCCTCGCGCACTGTTCGCGCTCGCTGCTCGCCGATTCCGTCCACCGCCATGAGGTCGTCGATGTTCGCGGCCATGAGGTTCTGGAGACCGTCGAAGTGGTCGACGAGGCGGTTCGCGACAGCCGGAGGGACGGCCTTGATGCCGGACAGCAGACGGTAGCCCTTCGGCTGGATGACCGCCTCCAGTGAATCGATGGACGGGTTGAACCCCAGCACGCTCGCGATGGTGCCGAGGTCGATCAGGTCCGTCGAGCTGAAACCCTGCAGGGTCGCGACGCGCTCTTCGACCGGCGCGGAACTGGTGCGGAGATCCATGTAGTCGCGCAGCACCATCTCACTGCCCGGTCCGAGGCCTGTGGTGAGCTCCTCGACCTGGAGCGACAGCAGACGGCCGTCGACGCCCAGTTCCAGGACGTACTGCGAGATCTCCTCGGAGATCCGGCGGACCATCTCCTGGCGCTGCAGGGTGACGGCGACGTCCCGTACAGTGACCATCGCCTCGATCTCCAGGGCGGAGAGAGCGTTCGTGACCTGGTCCAGCCGTGCCCGATAACGCTCGAGCGTAGCCAGGGCCTGGTTCGCGCGGGCCAGCACCGGCTCCGAACCCTCGAGCACGTGGCGCAGGCCGTCGATATAGAGGGCGATGATCTGCATGGACTGGCTGACGCTGATGACCGGGAGGCCGGTCTGCTTGGCGACCCGCTCGGCGGTGCGGTGGCGTGTGCCCGATTCCTGCGTCTCGATGGTGTGATCGGGTACGAGCTGGACCGCTGCGCGGAGGATCTTGCTCGCGTCCTTGTCGCAGACGATGGCACCGTCCATCTTGGCGAGTTCGCGGAGCCGGGTCGGCGAGAACTCGATGCCGATGTCGAATCCGCCGGAGCAGATCGAGTCCACGGTGCGATCGAAGCCGAGAACGATCAGCGCTCCTGTGCGTCCCCTCAGGATTCGCTCAAGACCGTCGCGCAACTGGGTTCCCGGGGCTACTCTGGCGAGGGTGGCTTTGAGCGAGTCCTCTGGACTTCGAACCATGGGCCTATCCTTTCGCCGCCGCACTGTTGGAAGCCCGGCACGGTCGGGCGACCGCCATCGAGCTTCGGACGGCGGGCAAAGCCCACGGATGTGCCCGCGCAGCCGAGGATAATACTACGTGCGCGCGCAAATTCCTCTGTATCGGCCCCGGTCGCAGATCGGTAACACTGCCGGGGCGCCCGCCTAGAACAGCAGTGCCAGCGCTTCGGCCAGGGTCGAGACCTCCCGCACCGAAAACCCCTTGGGGACGGGGCCTGTCCCGCCGGGAGACGCGGGGACGATGGCGTGGGTGAAGCCGAGACGCTCCGCTTCCTGGATGCGTCGACCGATGCCGGGAACGGGACGGACCTCGCCCGCCAGTCCCACTTCGCCGAACGCGATGAGCCGCGCGGGCAGGGGGTGGTCCGTCTTGGCGGATGCGATGGCAAGGGCGACGGCGAGGTCCGTCGCCGGTTCGGTCAGCCGGACACCGCCCACAGTCGCCACGTAGCTGTCGTCCTTGTGGAGGCTGACGGACGCACGGCTCTGCAACACGGCCAGCAGCATCGCGACGCGTGAGCTGTCGAGACCGCTCGTGGCCCGCCGCGGCTGCGCATTCGGGGATTCGGCGAGCAGGGCCTGCACCTCGGCGAGAAGCGGACGGCGTCCCTCGAGCGTCACGGTGATGCACGTGCCGGACACCGGGTCCTTGGTCCGTGACACGAAAAGGCCGCTGGGATCAGCCAGTCCCTCGATGCCACCGTCGGTCAGATCGAAGCAGCCCACCTCGTCCGTCGGCCCGTACCTGTTCTTGACGGCCCGCAGGAGCCGGAGGCGGGAGTGGCGCTCGCCCTCGAACTGGCAGACGACGTCGACGAGGTGCTCGAGCAGCCTCGGTCCGGCGATGGAACCGTCCTTCGTGACATGACCGACGAGGAGCGTGGTCATGCCGCGGGCCTTCGCCACCCCGATGATCGACGCCGCGACCTCCCGCACCTGCGTGACGCCACCGGCGCTGCCGTCCACGGCAGCGCTGCTGAGGGTCTGCACGGAATCGACGATGAGCAGTGCCGGCTCGATCTTCTCGACCTGGCCGAGCGCCTGGCCGAGGTCCGTCTCGGCGCTGAGGTACAGGGAGTCGGCCACGGCATCGATGCGGTCCGCCCGGAGTTTGACCTGGGCTGCGGACTCCTCGCCGGTGACATACAGGACGTTCTTGCCGAGCCGGGCCACCCTCGCGGCGACGTCGAGCAGCAGGGTCGACTTCCCCACCCCCGGTTCACCGGCGAGGAGGATCACGGCACCCGGTACGAGCCCGCCTCCCAGCACACGGTCCAGTTCATCGATCTTGGTCGGCTGGAAGCCGGACAGCGTCGCGTCCACGTCGGCGATACGCCGGGCCGGCGTGGTGACCGCCGTCGCCGCCGTCGTACGGGCGACCACCTGGCCCGTTTCCTCGACGGTCCCCCAGGCCTGGCATTCGCCGCAGCGGCCCACCCACTTCGCCGTCGTGTATCCACACTCCGCGCAGCGGAAGTTCGGGGTGTTGCTGCGGCCGGCGCGTGCGGCGGTCGATGTCTTCGTGGCCATGGAATCAGGCTACCGGCGGCCACCGACAGAGCCGCCCACGCCGCCCGTATGTGTGTGCTCAGAGTCGGGGGAGGTACTCGGCGGCGTCCTCGTGGGAAAGCCCGGTCGCCTCGAGCAAATCGACGACGAGCGGGCGCAGGAGCAGCACGAGGCCCTCGCCCTCGAGGCGGCTGATCCCGAGCGTTTGCGGATGCAGGTCCGTGGCAACGGCCGCCAGTTCATTGCGCGCCTGCCGCTGGTTCAGACGGCGCTCGGCGGAGTCCCGCGCGGACAGGGAGCGGCTGAGGACGTCGACGGCGTCGGCCGTGTCCTCCAGCGACTGGCTGAGGCTCTCGATCGCCTCGTCCGTCAGGGCCGCGTGGTTGATGGCCGATGTCAGGCGGCGCGAGAAGACGCGGCTGTTGCGGATGGCGAGGTCGATGGACTCGACCGCGCTGCGCAACGACCCGAGTTCGTCCCGGTGGCGCCGATAGGCGGGGGAGATCTTTGCGACCTCCTGCGCCGCCCGCATGCTTCCGGTGAGGCTGTCGAGCTGCGACTGGCAGTTCCTGGCACGCACCAGCGCGTGCCAGGCGAGGGTCGAGTCGCTCTGGCGAAGGGCGGAAGCACTGTCCCTGAGGACGCCGGACAACTCGCCGAGCAGTCCCCGCACGTTCGTCTTCGGCTCACGGCGGGGGTCCCGGGGCAGCAGCATGGTGATGACGAGCGCGAACAGGCCACCGACGAGTGCGTCGACGCTGCGTGTGAAGGGTCCACCTTCGGGAGCCGGAAGCAGCACGACCAGCAGGGACTGCAGGCCGAGCTGTGTGGTGAAGATGGTGCCGCTGTCGAGGAAGCGTGCCAGCAGGATCGAGATGAACAGGACCACGGCAGCTTGCCACAGGCCGGTGCCGAAGAGGGTGAGCAGGAGATCGCCGACCGAGATGCCGAGGGTGCAGCCGATGCCCACCTCCAGCACGCGTCGCAAGCGCGGGTCACGGGAGAAACCGAGGGAGATCATGGACGACGTCGCTGCGAAGAGCGGTCCGTTGTGGCCGAGGACCTCCTCGGCGAAGGCGTACGCACCCACCGCGCACACCGTCATCTGCAGTGCCGTGAGTACCGAGTTCGAGCTGCGCTTGACCCCTATCCGCGAGCGCTTGCGCAGGAAGGCGAGGGCTGAGGTGAGTCCCTGGCGCGGCGGCATGCCCTCAGTCTAGGAGGTGCGTTGGAGCGAGACGTTCGTCTCATTCGGCGGTGCGAACGGGCTGGACTAATGGAATAGCCCCGCGCTGTTCACTTTCCGTTCATGTCGCTTGGTCAGTCTCGTTACCTGCGCTCCCTAGCTTGAAGGATGTACAAGAACGCGTACATCTCTACCGAGTGCCACTCGTGCACCGATGAATACATCCCTGGAAGGGGCAAAATCTAGTGAAGGCTCTTCGCTTTGGCCGCGCTGCGGCAGTTATCTCCGTAGCCGCGCTGGCGCTGACCGCTTGTGGTTCCGACAACGCCACCAACGAGCCCGCCGCGGAGGGACCCGCGTCCTCCGCCGCAGGCACTGCCGTGTCCGGGACCCTGACCGGCATCGGCGCCTCGTCGCAAAACTCTGCGATGGAGGCCTGGAAGGCCGGATTCGAGGCCGCCAACCAGGGCGCCATGGTGCAGTACTCCCCGGATGGGTCCGGCGCAGGGCGCAAGGCCTTCGTGAGCGGCGGCGCCCAGTTCGCCGGCTCGGATGCCTTCCTCAAGGACGAAGAGATGGCCCAGTCCGTGGAGGTCTGCGGCCCGGACGGTGCGCTGAACGTCCCCGCGTACATCTCCCCCATCGCGATCGCCTTCAACCTCGGTGACGTCACCGAGCTGAACCTCGACGCCCCCACCATCGCGAAGATCTTCAAGAAGGAGATCAGCACCTGGAACAATCCGGCGATCGCGGCCCAGAACGAGGGCGTCGAACTGCCCGACACCCCGATCACCGTCGTGCACCGCTCGGACGAGTCGGGCACCACCGAGAACTTCGTCGACTACCTCGCCGCTGCGGCTCCTGAGGACTGGACCTACGAGGTCGGGGGTGCATGGCCCGCCGAACTGCAGTCCGAGAACGCCAAGGGCACCTCCGGCGTCGTCCAGACCGTGACTTCGACCGACGGCGCCATCACGTACGCCGATGCATCCGCTGTGGGGGACCTCGGTACGGCCAAGGTGAAGGTCGGCGAGGAGTACGCCGAGATCAGCTCCGATGCGGCCGCGAAGGCCGTCGAGGTCGCAACCCCGGTCGAGGGCCGCGCCGAGCTCGACATGTCCCTCCAGCTCGAGCGTGACACCACCGAGTCCGGCACCTACCCCGTCGTGCTCGTGAGCTACCACGTCTACTGCACCACCTATGACAGCCAGGAGACCGTCGACCTCGTGAAGGCATTCGGCTCCTATGTCGTCAGCGAGGACGGCCAGACCGAGGCCGCAGGCTCCGCCGGCAACGCCCCTCTGTCGGAATCTCTTCGCGAGAAGGCCCTGCTGGCGATCGACTCCATCAAGGTCGCCTCCTAGCGAAGGACCCTTCGGTCCCGTCTGGTCTAATGGAGACCGGACGGGACCGTCCGCCGTTCACGGCTGGAACCAGCAGTGACCGGCCCGGCACCCGGGCAGGTCACTGCACCTGAAATCGACCGCCTGGAAGGCAAGAACGTGTCAACCAACTCGCTGAAAGCGTCGACAGATCGAGGCCGTGCAGGCGACAAGATCTTCTCCGGAATCTCCCTCGCCGCCGGCGTGCTGATCCTGGCAGTGCTCTTCAGCGTCGCAGTGTTCCTGCTCGTACAGGCAGCACCGACCTTCGTCGCCGATCCGGCCGAAGTGACCGGCGGTAACGGCTTCACCGCCTACATCCTGCCGATCGTCATCGGTACGGTCGTCGCGGCCACGATCGCGCTGCTGATCGCGACGCCCGTCGGTATCGCAGTGGCGCTGTTCATCTCGCACTACGCACCCCGGCGGTTCTCCCGCGCCTTCGGCTACGTCATTGACCTGCTGGCAGCCATCCCGTCGGTCATCTACGGCGCCTGGGGCTACATCGTCCTCGCCCCTCAGCTGGCCAAGGTCTACACCTGGCTCGCCGAGAACCTGGGGTGGATACCGTTCTTCACCGGGCCGGCCAGCCAGACCGGAAAGACCATGCTCACCGCGGGTATCGTCCTCGCCGTCATGGTCATCCCCATCATCACCTCGCTCAGCAGGGAGATCTTCCTGCAGACCCCGAACCTCCACGAGGAGGCGGCGCTCGCGATGGGTGCCACGCGCTGGGAAATGGTCCGCATGGCCGTCCTGCCCTTCGCCCGCCCCGGCATCATCAGCGCCACGATGCTCGGACTCGGCCGCGCCCTCGGGGAGACCATGGCGGTTGCCCTGGTCCTCTCGCCCGGAGCGCTCGTCGCGAGCCTCGTGAAGTCCGGCAACCAGACCATCGCGGCCGAGATCGCCCTCAACTTCCCCGAGGCCTTCGGACTGCGGCTCAATGAACTGATCGCGGCGGGCCTCGTACTCTTCGTCATCACGCTGATCGTCAACATGATCGCGCGCTTCATCATCACGCGGCACCAAGAATTCTCGGGAGCTAACTAAATGGCAGCGAACCAGACGCTCCAGCGTCGCCAGTCCCACCTGACGCGCGGACACCTCCCTTCGTATGCCGTGTGGGTGGTCCTGGCGGCCTCCGTCGTCCTTGGGGCAGCCCTCGCCACCCTGATCGGCTTCTCCGTCGTCGGCTGGGCCGTCATCACGGCCATCGTCTTCGTCATCACGGCCACGATCGTCACCGCCGTCGCCGAGGGTGAGCGCAAGGCGAAGGACAGGCTCGTCACGTTCCTCGTGTACGGGGCCTTCCTGATCGCCCTGCTGCCGCTCGTCTCGGTGCTCTGGACCGTCCTGGAGCGGGGCGTACCAGGGCTCAACTACAACTTCCTCTTCACCTCGATGAACGGCGTGACCGGCGCTGTGGACAATCAGGCGCTCGAGAACGGGACGCCGGTGCTGGGCGGCGCCTATCACGCGGTGGTGGGCACGTTGCAGATCACGCTCTGGGCGACGCTGATCTCCGTGCCCATCGGTCTGCTGACCGCCGTCTACCTCGTCGAGTACGGGGCCGGCAGGGGCCTCACCAAGGCCATCACGTTCTTCGTCGACGTCATGACGGGCATCCCGTCGATCGTCGCCGGCCTGTTCGCCGCCGCCCTGTTCTCGCTCCTCTTCGGTCCGGGTACGCGCACCGGTTTCGTGGCCGCCGTCGCCCTTTCCGTCCTCATGATCCCCGTCGTGGTCCGGTCCACGGAGGAGATGCTGAAGATCGTGCCGAACGAACTCCGCGAAGCCTCCTATGCACTGGGAGTGCGCAAATGGCGCACGATCACCAAGGTGGTCATCCCGACGGCGATCTCCGGTATCGCCTCTGGCGTAACCCTCTCGATCGCCCGCGTCATCGGCGAGACCGCGCCTATCCTTGTGACGGCGGGATTCGCGAGTTCCATCAACATGAACGTCTTCAGCGGCTGGATGAGCACGCTGCCGACCTTCATCTACTACCAGATCCTCACCCCGACCTCCCCGACGTCCCCGGATCCGAGTACCCAGCGCGCCTGGGCCGCAGCGCTCCTGCTGATCCTCATGGTGATGCTGCTGAACCTGGTCGCCCGTTTCGTCGCCC
Organism: Arthrobacter sp. PL16; assembly: GCF_035985055.1. Classification (NCBI taxonomy): domain Bacteria; kingdom Bacillati; phylum Actinomycetota; class Actinomycetes; order Micrococcales; family Micrococcaceae; genus Arthrobacter; species Arthrobacter sp. PL16. The sequence continues at coordinate 158,682 of NZ_JAXCIC010000003.1, read as the reverse complement.
GCATGTTCGCCCCCAAGACCAGCCGCTGACCACCCGCGGTATCTACCGATAAGGAAGCAATGTCCAAGCGAATCGACGTCAAGGACCTGAACGTCTACTACAGCAAGTTCCTTGCCGTGGAGGACGTCAACATCAACATCGAGGCCCGTTCGGTGACGGCGTTCATTGGTCCGTCGGGTTGCGGCAAGTCCACTTTCCTCCGCACGCTCAACCGGATGCACGAGGTCATCCCGGGTGCACGGGTGGAGGGAGAAGTCCTGCTCGACGGCGACAACCTGTATGACTCCGCCGTCGATCCCGTGTCCGTGCGCGGCCAGATCGGCATGGTCTTCCAGCGGCCCAACCCGTTCCCCACCATGTCGATCCGTGACAACGTGCTGGCCGGCGTGAAACTCAACAACAGGCGCATCAGCAAGTCCGACGCCGACTCCCTCGTCGAGAAGTCCCTGCAGGGCGCGAACCTGTGGAATGAGGTCAAGGACCGCCTGGGCCGCCCCGGATCGGGACTCTCCGGCGGCCAGCAGCAGCGCCTCTGCATTGCACGCGCGATCGCCGTGTCTCCTCAGGTGATCCTGATGGACGAGCCGTGCTCCGCACTCGACCCCATCTCCACCCTGGCCATCGAGGACCTCATCAACGAGCTCAAATCCGAGTACACCGTGGTGATCGTGACCCACAACATGCAGCAGGCGGCGCGGGTCTCCGACAAGACGGCCTTCTTCAACATCGCAGGCACGGGCAAGCCGGGCAAGCTCATCGAGTACGGCGACACCACCACCATCTTCAACAAGCCGGCCGTGCAGGCTACCGAGGATTACGTCTCCGGCCGCTTCGGATAGACCTGGGAGGCGGGAACGACGGCGGCTCCCTCCCAAGGGGGTCGCCGTCGTCGTTCGCGCGGCCTGTCCCGGTCTACGGCCTGCAGCAGCCGTGGGTCTGTCTCCAGGGCGGCCTGCTTGTTACAGGAGTGGATTCAATGCCAGGAAGAACACGGCGCCCATGATCGCGGTGGCAGGTGCGGTCCCGAGCCAGATCAGGAGGATTCGGGCCACCCGCGGTCGCTGGACGGACGCGAACCGCTGATTCGCACCGGCGCCGACGATCGCCGAGGTCATGGTGTGCGTGCTCGAGAGCGGGAAGTGCAGGGAGATTGCGCCGATGAACAGCATGGCCGAACTCACCCCCTGGGCTGTCATGCCACGCAGTGGGTCGATATCCACCAGCCGTTTGCCGAGCGTGTGGGTGATGCGCCAGCCGCCGAAGAGGGACCCCGTCGCGAGCAGCACGGCGGCGAACAGTTGCACCCAGAGAGGGATGTCGGAGCCCGTCGCGTAACCCGAGCCGACCAGGGCCAACAGGATCACCGCCATGGTCCGCTGGCCGTCCTGCAGGCCGTGCCCCAGGGCGAAGACCCCGGCCAGCACGGACTGGGCCATGCGGTTCCCGCGGTTCACCTTCGCCGGTGAGCCGTGACGCAGCAGCCACGTCGCCGGGAACACCGCTGCGTAGGCCAGGAGATAGGCGACCACCGGCGAGAGCACCAGAGGCAGGATGATCTGGAGCAGAAGCGTCTCCCCGGCGCCGCTCATCGCCGGACCGTTGGTGAGCTGCGAGGCGCCGCCCGCGCCGATGACGCCGCCGAGCAGCGCGTGGGTGGACGACGACGGCTTGCCGCGGTACCAGGTGATGACGCCCCAGATGCAGGCAGCGAGCAGCGCCGCCATCAGGATGCCGAGCCCGGTGGCGCCCTCGGGGAGGCCGAGGGCGGCGTCAGTGAAGAACAGGGCCAGGGACGTGCTCAGCAGGGCGCCGATGAGGTTGAAGAGTGCCGCGAGCAGGACGGCGACCGTCGGGGTGAGCGCCCTGGTCCGCACGGCAGTCGCGACGGAGTTCGAGACATCGTGGAAGCCGTTGAGGAAGGCGAAGCCGCCTGCGGCGACGATCACCGCACCGAGGAGGAGGGGCTCCACCTACGATTCCTTGACGAGGATGCTGCCCACCTGGGTTGCGACCCGCCGGATGTCCTTGGTGACGTCCACCAGTTGGTTGGCGACATCACGGTGCCGCGCGTATACGAGGGGCTTGTGATCGTTGAGGAGCTCCGCGCACCAGCTGCGGTGCGTCCGTTCGGCACGCCGCGCCAGGCGCAGGATCTCGATCCAGTACTCCTCGAGATCCTCCATCGAGTTCAGCCGCTGCATGGCGACGGCGGTCAGCTCCGCCTGCCGGTTGATGACCTCCAGCTGGTCGGCGGCACGCTGGCTCAGCTTGCTCAGCTTGTAGAGCGCGATGAGTTCCCCGGCGCCGTCGAGTTTCTCGATGGCTTCGTTCAAAAGGCGGGAGAGGACGTAGAGGTCCTCCCGTGGCAGCGGATTGATGAACGAGGTCCGCATGGAGGTCAGGAGGGCGAAGTGCAGATCCGTGGACGCCGACTCGTGCTGGTGCAGTTCCTCGGAAAGGTGGTCGTATTCTTCTGTGGAGGCGCCGAGAATGGCAGACATCGTCCCTACGCCGAGCACCAGTTGGCGCGCCATCCGCGAGAGCAGTTCGAGCCCAGCATTCTCCTGGGGGAAGAGGCGTAGTTTCACGGAGTCTTCCTCGAAGGATCGGATGGTGTCAGCGTTGCAGCTGCCGTCGCACCGGGTCCCGGTGAACAAAGTAGTGGCGTCGAACCGGGAGCGCCTCTCGGCGGAAGGCCGCTCGGAGCGGCTGAGTGTTGAAGCCCGGGGGTTCCACGGTTCGACGCCGTGTTAAGTCTTGCCCTACCGGGAGCCGCTGTCAACAGCAGCCCCGGTAGGGCGGTTCAGTCGAGCTCCCCGCGCCGCCAGGACGCGGCAGCATGCTCCAGGTCCTCCGCGGTCTTGATCAGCTGATGCGAATTGCGCGTCAGTCGGGAGGCATGCGAGCCGTTCGCGAGCTCGGCGCCGTCGGCGTGGTGCGCCTGGCCCAGCGCGACGACGCGGCAGAACGCCGCAAAGCGTTCGAGGGCGACGTCGAAGTCGCCCTCGAAGGCGCCGGACAGGATCGTGTCTGCCATCGCTGTCATCTCGGCGGCTCCTGGAGGTTCGGCGACACCGGCGACAACCTTCGACACCTGCGCGTCCTCCTTGCCGGATGCGAAGTAGGCGGCGATACGATCCGGGTTCTGCTGGGTGGCTGCGCGCAATGCGTACAGTCTCCACAGAGCTCCCGGCAGCGAACGAGCGGGGCTTTCGGCCCACATCTCGGCGATGGCTTCGAGGCCCTGCTGGTCGGCTAGTTCGACGAGGCGGCGGGTCACATCGGGATCGTCGGCATCACGCCCGTGATGCACGAGGGCGTGCGCTGCCATGTGGGCGGCCTCGGAGACCCGTGAGGGATCTACTCCCCCCGCGAAGACCTCGAAGTCTGCGGGAGCGAATGGCTTCGGCTTGTGGGGCCGTGGGCTGTTGTTCGTGTAGTCGCCGTCCATGGAACGAGGATACTCCTGCCTGATTCCCGGCCATGGGACGGGGTGCCCGCCGCAGTCCTCGGGGCCAGGGCGATTGCGATAAAGTTAGCGGGTCGACGCTGCACGACGTCGGATCCTCGGTCCGGTGCAGCGTGATGTGGGGCCCTTAGCTCAGTTGGCTAGAGCAACGGACTTTTAATCCGTGGGTCGAGGGTTCGAGCCCCTCAGGGCCCACCCGTTCGAAGAAGGACCGCGGAGTAGTCCGCGGTCCTTCTTCGTATCCGCGGTCGGTGAGCCTAGCCGGATACCTCATGGACCACGAAGGCGGTGAGGAATCCGAGCGCGGCGATGAGTCCTGTGAACATGTGCTGGCGTTCGAACGCCTCGGGAATCATCGTGTCGGCCACCATGGCGAGGATGGCTCCGGCGGCGATTGCCGTGATGAACGCGACCGTCACGCCCGACGCCCCGGCCAGGAGCGAGTACCCGGCAAGGGCGGCCAGGCCGGAGATGAGCGCTATGCCGCCCCACAGGCCGAACACGTATCGGGAACCGCGCCCGGCGGTCTTCATGCCCGCAGTACTCGACAGTCCCTCCGGGACGTTGGAGATGAAGATCGCTATCAGCACGGCCGGATTGACTGCTCCTCCAGCCACGAGTCCGAGGCCGAGGACGACTGATTCGGGAATGCCGTCGAGCAACGCCCCGAGCGCGATCGCGTTGCCACTGCCGCCACTGTCCGCCTCCGACGGCTGTTGATTGCCGGATCGTTTGCGGTGCTGGGCGCCCTTGCGTGCCAGCACGGCATTGGCCCCGACGTAGGTGACGGCTCCGACGAGAAAGCCGGACGCCGTGGGAACGAGTCCGCCGACGTCCTCCGCCTCGCCGACCAGCTCGAAGGCGAGCGCGGAGATCAGCACCCCGGCGCCGAAGGCCATCACGAAGGAAACGGTGCGCGGCGGCACCTTCCATTTCCACGCGATCGCCGCCCCGATGACCAGGGCACCTCCCGCGATCGCACCCCACGCGAAGGCCTGTAGCCACAGAGGCATGGAGCCTCCCTTCCGGTGCCCTACGGCACGACGACGAAAACCTGGCCCAGCCTGACACAGGAGGACGGGAGGTTGCAGGGCGACAAACCGGAGCGCGGACGATTGACGTCGCGGACGTCTCCCGGATGACGACTTTGAATCGTTATCAGCCGGCCCGTTTCGCCGGGTCCTCGCCAGCTAGGCTCGGGGTACCGGGGTGAACCACCGTCGGTGCCGCCTGCCCGATCGGGCATCGGCGGTCCGACGACCTGAGGAGGGGTACATGCGGGTCCTGGCGCTGTGCTCGGCCGGTGTGCTGGCTGTTTCCCTCCTCGTAGCAGGTGTTCCCGCCGCAGGTGCAGTCCCGGCGGATGACTCGCGCTCTGTAACACAGAACGGCCAACCGATCAGGCAGGACGTCCGGTTCGCGACCTACAACGCGAGTCTCAACCGGTCTGCCACAGGTGAGCTTGTCAGGGACCTCAGCACTCCCGGCAATGCGCAGGCCAGTGCAATCGCGGAAGTCCTGCAGATCAATCGCCCCGACGTCGTTCTCCTCAACGAGTTCGACTACGTACCGGGCAACAGGGCCGCCGACCTCTTCAGCAGGAACTACCTGGGCGTCAGCCAGAACGGCAAAGCGCCCCTCGAATATCCCTACGTCTACACAGCGCCGTCCAACACCGGCGTCCCCAGCGGTTACGACCTCAACAATGACGGGCGGATCGGTGGAGCTGACGATGCCCTCGGCTTCGGGATGTTCGAGGGCCAGTACGGCATGGTCATCTACTCGAAGTACCCGATCCAGACGGAGTCCGTCCGCACCTTCCGGAACTTCCTCTGGAAGGACATGCCCGGCGCGCTCCTGCCCGACAATCCGGCAACGGAGGCGCAGGGGGACTGGTACTCGGCGGGCGAGCTCGGTGACTTGCCCCTGTCCAGCAAATCGCACTGGGACGTGCCGGTGAGTATCGCAGGCAGGACCGTCCACGTCCTCGCGAGTCATCCGACTCCCCCCGTCTTCGACGGGCAGGAGGACCGCAACGGCAGGCGCAACAGCGACGAGATCCGCTTCTGGTCCGATTACGTCACCGGCGGCGGAGATGCCTCCTACATCTACGACGACGACGGCGCGGCCGGCGGCCTCAAGCGCGGTGAACGCTTCGTCGTCCTGGGTGACCAGAACAGCGACTCCCTTGATGGGGACTCGCTCGACGGCTCGATCGACCAGCTGCTCGGCAACAAGCTGGTCCAGGACCCGCTGCCGTCCTCCAACGGTGCCACCGAGGCGTCGGCCCTGCAGGGGAGTGCCAACGCCGGTCATCGAAGTGATGCCCAGTTCGACACGGCGGACTTCGAGGATCAGAGCGCCGGTAACATCCGGGCCGACTACGTGCTGCCGTCCCGCACATTGAGGGTCACGGCGTCGGGCGTGTTCTGGCCACGCGCAGGTATGCCCGGTGCGGAACTGACCGGGATCTACCCGTTCCCCACCAGTGACCACAGGCTGGTCTTCGTGGACCTCACGCTGACCGGCGGACGGCAACGCTAGGCCCTTGTCCGAGCGCTGGAGCCGGGTGTACGGTCGGGAACATGAGGACAATTCCGTTTCAGTAGGCGATCCGGCTTCGCCCGCGATCCGCGCCATGTGTCGATGACACCCCTTCCGCAGGCGCCCGCTGAACCTGTCCGACTCCCCGGCACTCCCGCAGGTATCCCTGCCGTTGTGCTGTCGTGTTCCGACGCATTGCACGGGCGCACACCTCAGAGAGGAACACCATGACCAGCACGCCCCAGAACGAACAATCCCCGACCGGCACCGAGAGCGCACCGAGTACCAGTGAGGTCTCCGCGTCGATGGGCTCCCAGCCGCGGAGACTGCAGGATGATCCAAGAGCAAAGCTGGCGCTGGCGAAGAAGAGCCAGGCCGCCAACCCGACAGCTTCAACGGGAGCCGGCCATGTGAAAGCCGCCAATGAAAGCAGCAAGCAGGGCAAGAAGGAGAAGAAAGTCCGCTGGTGAAAGGCTAGGAAACCGACTCATCGTGTGATGCCCGACGGGTTAAATGGAGCTGGCTCCGAGTTCTGCGTATGGGGGAATCGCAGAAGTCGGAGCCAGCGATCTCAGTATACTTCGACACGACACCGTAAAGTCCAATCGAAAGGTGATGATGGCCGTCACAGCCAAGGCGTTCCAGCTGTGGCGTTCCCGGATCGCACCCCAGGACACTGTGTCCGATGTCTGCAGGGTCGCGGGGATCAAGAGGTCCACGCTCGCGCAGCAGCTCGTGCGCGGCAAGGTGTCGGTGTTGACCATCGTCTCCATCGCGCGGGGCTACAGTCTTCCTCCCGTAGAGGCGCTCGCCGTTTTCGAAGGCTTCGGGGACGTGCCCGCCGGTGTCCGCCCGCCGACGGACGATGAACTCGTCAGTCAGGTGAGCCACGTCGACATCCTCAGGCTCCTCGTGGCGCGCAGCGAGGACAAGGAGTATACGGGGAGCGATCTCCAGCTGAATCTCGCCCCGTTCCCCCATCGGAATTCGGTGCGCGCATGGATCGAGGCCATCGACCCGGGGGACCTCCGCCAGCAGCTCGCCGAGAGTACCGGCGTCGCCCGACAGAACCTGTCGGCCCAGCTCACAGCGGGTCGCCTCGCCCCCGAGATCGCGGTGCAGGCAGCGCGGATCGCCGGCGTCTCACTCACCAGCGGGCTGGTGGTCACCGGACTCCTCACTCCGGAGGAGGGAGGGTGGCCGCAGGATGGCCGGGCCCGCGCCCTCTGTGCGTTGCCTGACCTCGACCTGGTCCTCCTTGCCCGGGATCGACTCGACGTCCTCGGCAAGCAGATCCGCAGGGCAGAACTCGAGGATGGCAAGGACCGTGCGATGTGGGAGAACCTGGGATGAATAATCTCGCTATCCAGTGGATCGTCCTGGCGGTGTGCGCGCTTGGCGCGTTCGTCCGCCTCCCTGGTGTCCTTCACGGGCGCGGAAGGGTGGTTTTCACTGCCCTGGTCCTGCTGACGATTGCCGTCGCACTGTCCCTCGACGCCATCTACCTGGCCGTGGATGCCCTGATGGGCGGCGTCAATCTGGCAAACCTGCTCATCCGGTTCTTCCTGTACGCGGTGTTCCTGCTGATCGGTGTCAGGATGGCCGCTGCCTTCGATTCCGCTGGTGCCCGACGCATGATTGCGGGGCCCTTCGGGATCGCCGTCCTGATCATCACTATCTCCGCGACCGTGTACTTCTTCCTCGCGAGCGAGTTGCAGGGCAGTTCGACGGGATTGCGTGACTTCGGGTCCCAGGACACCGTCCTGCAGTACGCAGCCGTTGGCCGGCTGTATCCCGCCTACGTCGCGGCGTGCCTGGTGGTGCCGGGGTTCCGGGCGGCGTTCGACAGGGGCTCCCGCCCCCTGCACCGGGTTGCCAGTGGGCTGCTGGCCTGCGGATTCGCCATCGTGGTCGCCTATGGCGTGTTGCGGCTCATGCCCATCGAGCTTCACCAATGGGACATCATCCTGCCGTTCCTGGCCATCCTCCTGACCGTTCTGGGACTGTGCCTGATCTGGCTCAGCCATATCGTCAGCAGGCGGAGCCACAGGCAGGCGAACAAACTCGCCTAGCCGCTTCGTCCGGCACGATAACGACGAAGGAGCACGCGACGGGAAAGTGACGCAATCGTGTCCCTTAGCTATTCACGTTTTCATGATCGTGTGGAAATATAATGATTATGTAACTGCCGCTGCCCGTGGGGGGGCAGCGGATTGTTATCCGGTAGGTAGGTGGGCCCATGAGAACGGGTGGACCCAGCTACCTGTCCAACAGTGTTGGGGACGCACAAAGGGCACCATCCGCCATGTATCGACAGCGGATGGTGCCCTGTGTTGTTGGGGTTGCTACTCGGCGTCGTGGTCCGTCTCGATGATGCGGGCCAGGCTCTCGAGCGCGTCCTCGGCGCCGTCACCCTCGGCGCGGAGGACGATCACGTCGCCGTGCGACGCCCCCAGGCTCATGAGCGAGAGGATGCTCGAGGCGTCCATCGCCTCATCCGCCGGCTCGCCGTCCATGGCGATCGTGACCTCGATGGGGAGCTCACCCGCGGCCTCCGCGAAGATGGATGCCGGACGGGCGTGCAGACCTACGCGACTCGCCACTGTTGCTCTGCGTTCTGCCATGATGCGCTCCTTCGATGGGTGGGTTCCCAGTACAGCCAACCGGACTGCGGGTCAGGCTGCAACCGGCTCGGCGACCGGGGCGTCCTTCTTGCTGGTGGCATAGCGCTTCAGGGCGATCACGGCGAGGGCGGAGATGACCGTACCGACGAGGATGGCGATGATGAACATCGCGACGTTCCCGATGGCGAAGAAGACGAAGATGCCTCCGTGGGGTGCCTGCGAGGTGACGCCCGTACCCATGACGATCGCTCCGGTCACAGCGGAACCGAGGAGCGATGCGGGGATCACGCGCAGCGGATCGGCAGCGGCGAACGGGATGGCGCCCTCGGAGATGAAGGCTGCCCCGAGCAGCCAGGCAGCCTTGCCGTTCTCGCGCTCGGCGACGGTGAAGCGGCGGCGGTCGATCGTCGTCGCGAGAGCCATGGCGAGGGGTGGCACCATGCCGGCGGCCATGACCGCTGCCATGATCTGCCATGGTGCCTGGTTGTCTATCGATCCGGCGCTGAGGCCGGCGACGGCGAAGGAGTAGGCCACCTTGTTGACGGGGCCCCCGAGATCCAGGGCCATCATGAGGCCCAGGATGAGCCCGAGGCCGACGGCGGCGGTGCCGGTGAGACCCGAGAGCCAGGAATTGAGGCCCGTGGTGATCGCGGCGATCGGCCCGCCCAGCACGAGGAACATGAGGCCCGAGGCCACGATGGACGCCACCAGCGGGATGATGACGACGGGCATCAGGCTGCGGAGCCAGCGGGGTACCGAGAGGCGCCCGATCATCATCGCCACATAGCCGGCCAACAGGCCGCCGACGATACCGCCGAGGAATCCTGCGCCCATGAATCCGGCGACCGCGCCGGCGACGAAGCCCGGAGCGATGCCGGGCCGGTCCGCCAGCGCGTAGGCGATGTACCCGGCCAGGGCCGGTACGAGGAATCCGAGGGACAGTTGGCCGATCTTGAAGGCGACGGCGCCGAGGTAGGTACTCAACCCGCCGTCGGGCAGGTTCGCGAAGCTGTTCTCGAGGACGACCGCGTCGGCAGTCTCCGTGATCAGGTATCCGCCGAGCAGGAAGCCCAGGGCGATCAGGAGTCCGCCGCCGGCGACGAAGGGGATCATGTAGCTGACACCCGTGAGCAGCGCGCGCTTCAGCGTACTGCCGATGCTGTCCCGACCGCCGTCGTCGTCGGCCTGCTCATCACCGCCCGCGGTGCCGGCGACCCGGCGCGCATTCGGATTGCCGGCGGCTGCGACGGCTTCGTCGACCATTTCCCCGGGCTCATCGATGCCGCGCTTCACCGGAGCGCTGATGACCGGCAGCCCGGCGAAGCGGTGCTTGTCGCGGACGTCGACGTCGACGGCGAAGATCACGGCGTCGGCGGCTGCGATGACTGCGGGATCCAGGGGAGTGGCGCCGGAGGAACCCTGCGTCTCGACCTGCAGGTCGATGCCCCTCTCCTGGGCGGCGGCGACCAGTGAATCAGCGGCCATGTAGGTGTGCGCGATGCCGGTGGGGCAGGCGGTGACCGCGACGAGGCGACGCGCTTTCGTCGTGGTGGACGGCTCGGGATCGACGGCGGGCCCCGTGGTGTCGGTGCCGGCCGGTGATGTTCCCAGCGTTTCGGCCGCTTCACGCGACCGGGCTTCCGAGGCGGATCCCGCTGATTCTGCAGGCCCTGCAGGTGCTGCGGATCCGGCAGCGTGTGCGCCGGCCCCCGCCGTCGCTGCGGCGCCGGCGTCACCGATCCCCAGGGCGCCGTTCACGAGCACGACGACGTCGGCTGGTGTCCTGGCGGCGCGCAGTGACGCGTTGAAGTCCTTCTTGATCAATGACCGCGCGAGCTTGGACAGGAGTTTCAGGTGCTCCTGGTCAGCCCCGTCGGGTGCAGCGATGAAGAACACGAGGTCGGCGGGGCCGTCCTTTGCCCCGAAGTCGACGGGCGGAGACAGGCGCGCCATGGCGAGCGTGGCCTCCGTGACCGCCTTCGACCGGCAGTGCGGGATGGCGATGCCGCCGGGAACACCGGTCGAGGTCTTCTCCTCCCGGGCCAGGGCATCGGCGTACAGGCCATCGACCTCGGTGGAGCGGCCCTGCGCGGCGACCTGTTCCGCGAGGAAGCGGATCACCGAGGCTCGCTCGGTCCCCAGGTCCTTGTCCAGAGTGACGAGCTCCGGAGTGATGAGATTCGACATCAGAAATCCTCCTGTGCTTCCGGTCCGGCTATGGACTCGGGGGTGCTTGGTTCGATCACTGGCAGCGTGACCATGAGGGGGGTGACCGCGACGGCGGCCGGCGTTGTCTGGTGGAGCGATGGAACGGTGGAACCGGGAAGGGCGGCAGCTGCCGACCCGTGGGCAACCGCCTGGCGCAGGCAGTTCTCCGGGAGTTCGCCTGCGCTGTGCGCCAGCAGGTAGCCGGCCAGCGCGGAGTCTCCCGCGCCGACCGTGGAACGCGCCGTGACGGGGGGATGCACGGCGTGCCATGCTCCCGTGTCCGTCACGAGCAGGGCGCCCTTGGAGCCAAGGGTCGCCAGCACCGCACCTACCCCCGCGGCGACGAGCACCGCGCAGGCCTTCGCGGCCAATTCATGATCCTGCTCCAGCTCGTCGCCGGTACCGATACCCGTCAGCTCACTGAGTTCCTCGGCGTTGGGCTTGAGCAGGTCGGGGGCAGGGACACCTGCGGCGGCCTTCATGAGGGGCATCCCGGAGGAATCGATTGCCACGAGGGGCGATGATAACCCGTACGCTTCGCGCACTGCGGCCGTGACCTTCGTGTAGAAGGTCGGCGGGACGCCCGGGGGGAGTGATCCGGCCAGGACCAACCAGTCCGCGCCGTTGCTCTCGGCGACGACGACGGCGAGGAGTTCGTCGAGGAGCGCGCCCGAGAGTTCGGGGCCCGGCTCGTTGATCTTCGTCGTCGTACCGTCCGGTTCGGTGATCGCCGTGTTGGTGCGAAGTCCTGTACCGATGGGCAGGTTGCGGAAGGGGACGGCGATGCTCCGCAGCCCGGCGAGGACGGGGTCGTCGTCGTCCCCCGGGAGGACCGCGAGCGTGGGCGTTCCGGACATCACGAGAGCACGGCTGACGTTGACGCCCTTACCGCCGGCCTCCTGGACGACATGCGTGGCGCGCTGCACGGCACCGCGGGTGAGGGGACCGGTGAGCTCGACGGTGCGGTCGATGCTGGGGTTCGCCGTAAGAGTGAGGATCACGCGACGGTCACCTCCACATCGGCGTCGGCGAGTGCTTCGGCAAGGGGGCCCCGCGGTGCACGATCGGTGATGAGTACATCGATATCCTCCAGGTTGGCGAAGCTGATGAGGGTCTCTTCGTCGAACTTCGATGAGTCCGCCAGGAGCACCACGCGCCGGGCGGAGTGGACGATCGCGGTTTTCACGGCGGCCTCGTCGATGTCGGGAGTGCTGAGGCCGAAGCCGGCAGCGATGCCGTTGGTGCCGATGAACGCGACGTCGGCCCGCAGGCGGGAGAAGTGGGCCACCGCGCTGCTGCCGACTGCCGCGCTGGTGAGGGCGCGGACGCGGCCTCCCACCAGTTCCACGCTCAGACCGGCCCCGGAGATGAGCGCCGCGACAGGGACTGAATGGGTGACGACGGCAAGTGCAGGGCGGGCCTCGCTGACGAGGAGGTCCGCGAGGGCGCCGGTAGTGCTGCCTGCATCGACGATGACAGCGCCGGCCAGGGGAGCGAGCGAGAGGGCGGCCTGGGCGATGCGCTTCTTCTCCGGTGAGCGCTGGGAGGACCGGCTGGTGAGGCTCGGTTCGTTCGTCGTAGCCCCGGTACCCGCGATCGCTCCACCGTGGACTCGACGCAGGACGCCGTCCGTCTCGAGGAGTGCGAGATCCCTGCGGACCGTCTCCTTGGTGATGCCGAAACGGGATGAGAGACCCGCTACAGTGACGCGACCGTCGGCAGAGACCAGCGTGCTGATCTGGCGATAGCGCTCTTCCGCGAACATGAGGACTCCGTTGTCTCCTACTACCGGGGCTACTCGGCAGCATGTGGCTTTATCTTCGTTTGAGAGACTTTAGTTCCGGTTTTTACGATACGTCAAGCACTTTTCGGCGATTACCAAGCCCGAACACACAAAAGCAGGGCTGGAGCAATGCTCCAGCCCTGCTCTTGACTCGTTGGCTACAGTCCCGTGTCGCGGGACTCCCGCCTGGTGATCGTCTCGCCCGTATTCGGGTCGACGACGGACCGCGACTCTGACACACGGGCCTGGCGACGAGGAGCGGCCAGGATCAGGGATGCGATGAGGCCGATCACGCCGACCGCCATCAGGATGTAGCCGACGAGAGTGATGTCGACGAAGCTCACCTGAGCCTGGACAGCGAAGGCAAGGATTGCACCGAGTGCAATAAGGAAAATAGAGGAACCGATTCGCATGAGTATTACTCCTTCGGATTGACTTCATTGGCAGTTTCGAGAGAATTCCCCAGCCGTTTCACTGACTCTGCCGCTCTCTCCCAGCGCGGCCCGCCTGGTGCCAGCATACGGGCAGATTCGCTGGAATCCGGGTGCTCACGTGGCGTGGTGGCGATTCGAAGACCCCGCAACGGTTCGGCAAAGTTCTCCGTCCAGGTCTTGATAAGCAGGATTAGCATGATGCTAGGATTGCACCCTAAGCATGCTGATGAAGTACAGTTGGAACAAGTTGCACTGCGGTGCATCACGCTATTGGCCAGTAGCCCGTCCAGCGGACGGGTTGCCCAAAATCACTCAAGGAGCACCTCATGAGTTTCATCGGTTTTCTTATCCTCGGCCTCCTCGCCGGCGCTCTCGCCAAGCTGATCCTCCCCGGCAAGCAGGGTGGCGGAATCTTCATCACGATGCTTCTCGGCGTCATCGGCGCGTTCCTCGGTGGCTTCATCGGTGGCAGCATCCTCGGCGTCAACCTCGGTAGCACCTTCTCGCTGATGTCGATCCTCTTCGCAGTCATCGGCGCCCTGATCGTGCTCGCCATCTACGGTGCCATCACGGGCCGCAAGCGCTCACGCGTCTAGTCAGGAGTTCCGGCTGAACCCTGGGGGAACAGCTGCCGAAGGGCGTCACCGGATCGTCGGTGGCGCCCTTCCCTTGTTCAGGGGACGCATCAGCAGAGCCGGCGTCGGCAACAGAACCCAGGGCCGGCCGAGTGCATGCGCACCTACACTCGATCAGGGCACGTCACAGCACCGGAAGGACCATCATGTTTGGCCGTAACAAGGAGAACCCAGCCATGAAGGCTGCCAGCGGGACGCTGTTCGACAAGGACGGCAACCCGAAGCCCGCGATCCTCCGCGGGATCGAGCGGGCGCTGGATGTCCAGCGCCCCCTGATCCTCTCCAATCTGAACCGGCTCCGCCGTCGCCACCCGGACGCATCACCCGCGGAACTGGCACGTTTCCTCGAGCGCGACTACCTTCGTGCGACGACGGCGGCAGGCGCAGCGGTCGGTGCCACTGCTGCGGTACCGGCCGTGGGAACCATTGCGTCCCTCGGTCTCTCGGCCGCCGCGACCGTCGGATTCCTCGAAGCCACCGCCCTCTATGCGGAATCGATCGCCGAGTTGCACGGAGTCAAGACGGTGGACCCCGAGCGGTCGCGGGTCATGGTGATGGCCATCCTCATGGGCGAGGAGGGCATGGCGCTTGTCCGCTCCATCCTTGGTGCCTCGGCCGGCCAGGGTGCTCCCCAGTACTGGGGCCAACTCGTGAACAAATCAGCGCCGACTTCGATGGTCAAGACCATCACCGGCTCCATCCAGCGCCGCTTCCTCAAGAAGTTCCTCGCAAAGCAGGGTGGCTTCATGCTCGGCCGGGCGTTGCCCTTCGGCGCCGGTGCAGTGATCGGCGGGACCGGCAACCACCTGATGGGCAAGGCAGTCATCAAGACCACGCGCGAGGCGTTCGGGCCCCTGCCGCAGACCATTCCCGGCGAACTGGCCGAGGTCCTGCAGCTGCCCGGATCAGGTTCCGAGCAGAAGCGGACCTAGCCGAAGATCGCGTCAGCGATGGCGAAGATCGCCAGCCCTGCCAGCGAACCGACCACCGTGCCGTTGATGCGGATGAACTGCAGGTCCTTGCCGACCTGCAGTTCGATTTTCCGGGATGTCTCCTCTGCGTCCCACCGACCCACTGTCTCCGAGATGACTCCGGCTATCTCGCTTCGATAGGTCCGCACCGCGTAGGAGGCGCCATCGGCGATCCAGCGGTTCACCTTCCCGGCCAGTTCCGCATCCGTGGTCAGGCGGGAACCGAAGTCCCGCACCGCCGCCTTGAACTTCGTCGTCAGTTCGCTCCCGGGGTCATTGACCGCTTCGAGGAGGGCGTTCTTGATCGTCGACCACGTGCGCGCGGTCAGGTCCCTGACGCGCGGGTCGTCGAGGAGTTGTCCCTTGATTTCCTCGGCCTTGGCGATCGTCTCGGGCTTGTGCTGCAGGTCCTGCGCTAGCTCGCGGAGGTACTTGTCGATGGAGATGCGGACATCGTGCTGTGGATCGTCCTGCACCGCGCGGATGAACTTCGAGAGTTCGGCGTGCACGCGATCGCCGACGACGCCGTCGACGAGTCGCGGTACCCAGGTGGGGGAGCGCTGCGCGACGACCCTCGTGACAACGGCGTAGTTCGCGTCCACCCAGTCGCCTGCCCGATCCACCAGCAGGTCCACCAGCCGGTGATGGTGCCCCTCGGCGAAGATGCGCTCGGCAATGCTGCCGACCGGCGGCCCCCAGGGCGGGTCGAGCAGGTGCTTCCTGACCATGGACTCGATGACGCCCTGTACGGCGTCGTCGTTCAGGACCGTGAACATCCCGCGAATCAGGGCCGCACCCTCAACGGCGACCCGGTCGGCGCTGTCCGGCTTCTCCAGCCACGCACCGGCCTTCTGCGCGATCCGCGCGGAATCGAGCTTGGCGCGGACCACGTCCTCCGAGAGGAAGTTCTCCTCGACGAACTGGCCGAGCGATTCGCCGATCTGGTCCTTCTTGCGGGGGATGATCGCGGTGTGCGGGATCTTTAGTCCCATCGGGTGCTTGAAGAGGGCCGTCACGGCGAACCAGTCCGCGAGGGCCCCGACCATGCCACCCTCCGCTGCGGCGCGGACGTACTCGAGCCACGGATAGGTATCCTGCAGGGCGAAAGCCACCACGAAGATGGCCGCCATGACCACCAGTAGTCCCGTAGCCAGCATCTTCATGCGGCGCAGGGCGGCCGCCCGCTCCGTATCGGTGGCGGTCATCAGATCATTCACCCTCCCGAGTCTATCGAGGGAGCACGCTGGTCCGGTTGCGGTTGGGGGCCGATGGTGTCCCGATTGCGGGGTCACGTACCGTATGAGGGATATCACCGACGCGACTGAAGGGATGCCCCGTGCCCCCCGTGATCTTCGCCCACCGCGGCAGCAGCGGAACCTATGCCGAGCACACCCGTGCTGCATACCTGCAAGCGCTCGCGGACGGCGCCGAAGGCGTGGAGTGCGACGTGCACCTGACACGCGACGGTCAGCTCGTGTGCATCCATGACACCACGCTGGAACGGACCACCGACGGGTCCGGTGACGTGGCGGACCGCACACTGGCCGAACTGCGGATGCTCGACGTGTGCTCGTGGAAGGGCGTCGGCATTCCTGCGGAGTATGGCGATGCTGCACACCAGCTCCTCGCCCTGTCCGACCTGCTGGTCCTGCTCCGCGAGTCCGGCCGGCCCATCAAGCTGGCGATCGAACTGAAGCATCCGAGCCCCTTCGGACTGAGGTTGGAGGAGGCGCTGATCGCGTTCCTGATGGACGAGGGGTGGGACCCGGAGTCATCGATGCTGGGCCTGGTCGAGGTGAGCTTCATGAGCTTCAACCCCGACTCCATGCTGCAGCTCGCCGAGTCGGTTCCGCACCATGTGCTGTGCCAGCTCGTAGCGGATGTCAGCCCGCAGGAGGTGCGCGACGCCCTCAGCTTCGGGTCCATCGCCGAGGGTGCCCTCATCGCCATCATGCAGAGGGCCTTGAAGGAGGGAGAGGAACTGATCGACCGGCAGGAGATCGGTATCGCGGGGCCCAGCCTGCAGTATGTGCGGGACCACCCGGAAAGAATCCAGCGGTGGATCCACGACGGCGTGCGCGTGCGGGCCTGGACGGTCAATACCGAGGAGGACGCCCGGTTCCTCGCCGGACTCGGTGTCCAGGAGTTCACCACGGATTACCCGGCCCGGATCCGGCTGGCCTTCGAGGGCAACCTGAAGTAGCCGTCCAGCAGCCGGTTCCGTTGTGGTTGAGTTGGAAAATGCAATCACCGATCGAGGAATACGCACTCGTTTCCGACCTCCACACCGGTGCGCTCATCTCCCGGAACGGCAGCGTGGACTGGTTGTGCTTTCCGCGATTCGACTCCGATTCGGTCTTCGCCGCCCTGCTGGGCACTCCGGAGCACGGCCGCTGGCTGGTCGCACCGGACTCGGCTACGGCCGAGGTGGTGAGCCGGAGCTATATCCATTCCACCTTCGTGCTCCAGACGCACTGGAGGACCACCGAGGGTGAAGTGCTGGTAACCGATTTCATGCCGGTGACCGACCGCAGGGCGAACGTGGTACGGCGCATCCAGGGACTGGCGGGCACGGTCAGCGTACGGCAGGAACTGGAGATCCGCTTCGGCTACGGCGAGATCCTCCCATGGGTCAGCCAGGGCACGGACGACGGCGTCCCCGTGCTGCTGGCGATCGCCGGACCGGATGCGCTGTTGCTCCGCGGGCCCCGGCTGAGGGCAAAAGGTCACCGTCACGAGGGCATTTTCGAGGTGACTCCGGGCGACGTCGTCGACCTCGAACTCGTCTGGTACCCCTCGCACCGGGAGACCCCGCCTCCGCTCGACGTCGACGAGCAGCTCGATTCCGCCATCAGCTACTGGAAGGCCTGGGGCGCCAGTTGCGTGGACGACGGCGAGTACTCGGAGGCGGTGCGGCGCTCGCTCCTCGTGCTGCGGGCGCTGACGCACGAGGACACCGGCGGCATCGTCGCAGCTCCCACGACCTCCCTGCCGGAGCAGTTCGGCGGTGCACGCAACTGGGACTACCGCTTCTGTTGGCTCCGAGACGCCGCCCTGACACTCGAAGCCATGATGACGCACGGATTCGCCGAGGAAGCACTCGAGTGGCGCAACTGGCTCCTGAGGGCCGTCGCCGGGGATCCCGAGGACTTGCAGATCATGTATGGGCTGGCGGGGGAACGCCAGCTGCCGGAACGCGAACTGGACAACCTGCCGGGGTACGCGGGTTCCACCCCCGTGCGTGTCGGCAACGGTGCCGTGGATCAGTACCAGGCCGACGTCGTCGGGGAAGTCATGGTGGCACTCGAGAAACTGCGCGGCCACGGAGTCACGGAGGACAACTTCTCGTGGCCCCTGCAGCGCGCACTGCTGGGCTTCGCGGAGAACCACCTCGACGACCGTGACCACGGCATTTGGGAGATGCGTGGCCAGCTGCAGTACTTCACCCACTCCCGCGTGATGATGTGGGCGGCCTTCGACTGCGCCGTCCGCGCCGTGCGGGACCACGGCCTGACAGGGCCCGAGGAACACTGGACGGAACTGAGGGACGGACTGCGCGCCGAGATACTGGAGCGCGGTTTCAACCGCGAGCTCAACACATTCACCCAGGTCTACGACGGCACGGAGGTGGATGCATCCCTGCTGCAGCTCCCGCAGGTGGGCTTCCTCGACTATGACGATCCGATGATCCTGGGCACGGTCGAGCGGATCGAGCAGCACCTGCTGGATCCCGAGGGGCTACTCCTCAGGTATCGCACCGGCGAGTCC
Source organism: Arthrobacter sp. PL16 (assembly GCF_035985055.1). Classification (NCBI taxonomy): domain Bacteria; kingdom Bacillati; phylum Actinomycetota; class Actinomycetes; order Micrococcales; family Micrococcaceae; genus Arthrobacter; species Arthrobacter sp. PL16. Next base: position 140,246 of record NZ_JAXCIC010000003.1, on the reverse strand, counting down.
GACGACGGCCTCGAGCCGGGCGAACACCCCTTCCTCGCCTGCTCCTTCTGGTTGGTGGAGCAATATGCGCACAGTGGTCGGCTCGACGATGCCAAGCGGCTCATGGACCAGCTTGTGGGCTACTGCAACGAGCTCGGCCTGCTGTCGGAGGAGTACGACGCCGAGAACGGGCGCATGGCGGGCAACTTCCCGCAGGCCTTCTCGCACCTCGGGCTCGTGCGGGCGGCTGATGCGCTGCACGTGGCCCGCGGCGAGGCCGGTTCCCACGACGCGATGGCCCGTGAGTAGTGCCGAGGCATGCGACGGCGGGAGCCCGACCCGAGGGCCGGGCTCCCGCCGTCACGTCTGTCCTCGTCGCGCCCGGGGTGGCGCGCTAGGGGTTACGCCCGGGTGGTGCCCTGGGGGGCGCTAGACCGTGATGCCCTGCGGCTTGAGGACCACCTTGATCGTGCCGTCCGTCTTCTTCTGGAAGTTCTTGTAGGCGGCCGGGGCCTCGTCGATCGAGACCTCGTGGGTCATGAGGTCCGTGACGCCCAGGGGATCCGAGGGCTCCTCCACGATCGGCAGGAGCTCGTCCGTCCAGCGGCGCACGTTGCACTGGCCCATGCGGAATTGAAGCTGCTTGTCGAACATGTTGAGCATCGGCATGGGGGTCGCTGCGCCACCGTAGACGCCGCTGAGGGACAGGGTACCGCCGCGGCGGACGGCGTCGATCGCGGAGTGGAGGACGGTCACGCGATCACTGCCGCCGGTCTCCATCACCTTCTGCGCTAGCTTGTCCGGGAGGATGCCGACGGCGTTCTGGGCGAAGGCGCCGATGGGGGAGCCGTGTGCTTCCATCCCGACGGCGTCGACGATGGCGTCCGGTCCGCGGCCGTTGGTCATGCTGCGCAGTTCCTCGGCGGTGTTCTTCGTGAAGTCGATGGTCTCGATGCCGTGGCGCTTCGCCATTTCACGGCGTTCCGCGACGGGCTCGACCCCGATCACCCGGTGGCCGAGGTACTTGCCGATGCGTGCGGCGAACTGGCCGACGGGTCCGAGGCCGTAGACAGCGAGCACGCCGTCCTTCGGGACGTCCGCGTACTGCACGCCCTGCCAGGCGGTGGGGAGGATGTCGGAGAGGTACAGGTAGCGCTCGTCAGGTAGATCGTGCCCGACCTTCACGGGTCCGTAGTCGGCAAAGGGGACACGCAGGTACTCGGCCTGCCCGCCGGGAACGGAGCCGTACAGCTCCGAGAAGCCGAACAGCGCAGCACCCGACCCTGCCGCATGGACCTGTGTGGTCTCGCACTGCGACTGCAGTCCCCGCTTGCACATGAAGCAGTACCCGCAGGAGATGTTGAACGGGATGACCACGCGGTCGCCCACCTTCAGGTTGGTGACCCCCGCGCCCACTTCCTCGACGACGCCCATCGGCTCGTGCCCGAGGATGTCACCCTTGTGCATGTAGGGGCCGAGCACCTCGTAGAGGTGCAGGTCCGAGCCGCAGATCGCCGTCGACGTGACGCGGATGATGGCGTCGGTCGGCTCCTGGATGGTGGGATCAGGGACATTCTCGACGCTGACGTTGCGCTTGCCCTGCCATGTCACTGCCTTCATGTGGCGCTCCTCCGGTTAGTAAGTAGGCTTTCCATTTCCACTATCTACCTCTTCGACACGGATGGGAAGCCGAAGCCCCTCATCCCCTAGCCTTGTCGGGTGGTGCTCCTACAATCCCCGGCAGTCCGTGTCGCCCTTTCGGTGGCCATCGCCACAGGGTTGTACGGACTGTCCTTCGGCGCGCTGTCCGTCGCCGCGGGCCTCGATCTCCTCCAGACGATGGCACTGAGCCTGCTGTTGTTCAGCGGCGGCTCGCAGTTCGCATTCATCGGTGTCATCGCCGGTGGTGGGTCCGGCATCTCCGCACTGTCGGCCGCGACCCTGCTCGGTATCCGCAACGGCGTCTACGGGATGCAGATCAACGTCCTGCTGCGTCCCACGCGCTGGCGGAAACTCGCGATGGCGCACCTGACCATCGACGAATCGGTGGCGACGGCGACGGGGCAGAGCGATCCGGACGAGCAGCGGCGGGGATTCTGGGCGGCCGGAGCCGGCGTCTTCGTCCTCTGGAACCTCTTCACGCTGGTGGGCGCGCTCGCAGGCAACGCCATGGGCGACCCGGCGCGGTGGGGACTCGACGGCGCGGCGGTCGCGGCATTCCTCGGGCTGCTCTGGCCGCGGATCAGGGCGAAGGAACCCGCGGCCATCGCCGTCGTCTGCGCAGTGGTCACATTGATCGCCGTGCCGCTCGTGCCACCCGGCGTGCCCATCCTGATCGCGGCCGTCGTGGCCGCGGTCCTCGGGCTTTCCGGCCTCGGGCCGGCGACAGAGGGCCTGGAGCCCGACGTCGAGCCGTACCCCCTGGGGTCCGCCGCTCATGGGGCCAAGGGGGACGCATGAGCCTTTGGGGCTGGATCCTGCTGGCGTGCGTGATCTCGATCGCCACGAAATATCTGGGCTTCCTGGTGCCCGCAAAACTGCTCGACAACCCGCGGATGCTTCGTGTCGCCGGTTCGCTGACCATCGGACTGCTGGCCGCGCTGACCGCCGTCAACACGTTCGCCTCGGGTCAGACGCTCGTGCTCGACGCGCGGGTCGCGGCGCTGGTTGCTGCCGCCGTCGCGCTCTGGCTGCGGGCGCCGTTCCTGGTGGTGGTGGCCGTCGGTGCGCTCGCCGCCGGGCTGGCACGGCTGCTGGGGGCGGCGTAGGGCGAGGACAAGGGCCGGAGGGTCACGCCGTCGAACGTGGCATGGCCATGATCAGCACGACGCCGACCAGGCAGACGCCGAACCGATCACGTCCCAGCGATCGGGGCGGAAACCGTCGACGAGTACCCCCCACGCCAGCGAGCCGGCCATGAAGACCCCACCGTACGCCGCGAGTATGCGCCCGAAATTCGGATCGGGCTGCAGGGTCGCCACGAAGCCGTAGGCTCCCAGGGCCATGATGCCGAGACCGGCCCACCACCAAGGCCTACCCTCACGGACGGCTTGCCAGATGAGCCAGGCGCCGCCGATCTCCGCCCCCGCGGCCAGGACGAACAGCAGGGCCATGCGCAGGATCGTCATGGACCTAGTGTGCCCGAGTCCTCGCTCCCGAACGCCCTACGAGCCGCTGACGACGGCGGCCGTCGCCTCCGCGATGGCCGCCTCCTCATTCGTCGGCACGACGAGGACGGGGAAGGCCGAGGCCGGTGTGCTGATCACGCGCGCCTGCTTGCTTCGCTCGCCGTTCTTCTCCTCGTCGAGCTCGAGACCGAGGGCGCCGAGCTTGGAGACCACCGCGGTGCGGAAGTTGGGCGCATTCTCGCCGATACCGGCGGTGAAGACGAGGGCCTGGGCTCCGCCGACCGCGACGTGATAGCCGCCGACATACTTCGCCAGCCGGTACGACGCCACCTCGATTGCCAGCTTCGCCCGATATTCACCGGCATCGGCGGCTTCCGCCACCGAACGCATGTCATTCGTGCCCGCCAGACCCTTGAGTCCGCTGTTCCGATTGAGGAGGGTATCGAGGTCCTTCTCGCTGTACCCCTCACGCAGGAGGAAGAGCAGGATGGACGGGTCGATGTCCCCGGACCGCGTACCCATCACGAGGCCCTCCAGCGGAGTGAAGCCCATGGACGTGTCGATGCTCTCGCCGTCGCGCACGGCCGTGATGGACGCACCGTTGCCGAGGTGCGCGATGACGCCGGTGAAGGAGCCCGCGCCGAGCAGCTCCGCGGCCCCGCGCGCTACGTAGGAGTGCGAGGTGCCATGGAAGCCGTAGCGCCGGATGCCGAACTTCCGGTACAGCTCGTCCGGCACGGCGTAGCGCCAGGCGTGCTCGGGCAGGGTGCGGTGGAAGGCGGTGTCGAAGACGGCCACCTGAGGCATGTTCGGCCACTTCTCGGTGATGGCCCGGATACCGGTGACGGCTGCGGGATTGTGCAGGGGCGCCAGTGGATTGAGCCGTTCGATGGCCCGGGTGATCTCGTTGTCGATCAGCACCGGTTCGCTGAAGCGCTCACCGCCGTGCACCACGCGGTGCCCGACGGCGTCGATCCCGCGTCCGTCCAGTGCGGCGGCCACTTCGCCGTCCACGCGGTCGAGCGCCGCTGCGTGGTCCGGCACCTCGGCTTCGCCGATGCGTTCCACCAGGCCTTCCGCCAGGACGTCGTCGCCCTCGCGGACCTGGTACTTGAGCGAGGACGAGCCTGAATTGATGACGAGGATGATCATGGGGTCCTGTCCTGGCGAGCGGGCGGAGGGCTGGGGGTTAGGAAGCGGCGGGCTGCTGGGCCTGCACCGCGGTGATGGCGACCGTGTTGACGATGTCCTCGACGGTGCAGCCCCGCGAGAGGTCGTTGACCGGCTTGCGGAGGCCCTGGAGGATGGGTCCGACGGCGACGGCGCCGGCCGATTGCTGCACGGCCTTGTACGTGTTGTTGCCGGTGTTGAGGTCCGGGAAGATGAACACCGTCGCCTGCCCGGCCACCGAGGATCCGGGAAGCTTGGACGCTGCGACGGAGGCATCCACGGCGGCGTCGTACTGGATGGGCCCCTCCACCGCGAGGTCGGGCCGCTGTTGCCGCACGAGTTCCGTGGCACGCCGCACCTCGTCCACTGCGCCGCCGCTGCCGGACTCGCCGGTGGAGTAGGAGAGCATCGCCACGCGGGGCTCCACGCCGAACTGGGCCGCGGTCTCGGCCGAGGCGATCGCGATGTCCGCGAGCTGCTCATCGTTGGGATCCGGGTTCACGGCGCAGTCGCCGTAGACGAGCACGCGGTCCTGAAGGAGCATGAGGAACACCGAGGAGACGATCTTCACGCCGTCCTTCGTCTTCACGAATTCGAGGGCGGGCCGGATGGTGTTCGCGGTGGTGTGGGCGGCGCCGGACACCATGCCATCCACCTTCCCGAGCTGGACCATCATCGTCCCGAAGTATGCGCCTTCGAGCATGCGTTCCCGGGCCTGCTCCAGCGAGACGTTCTTGTGCGCGCGGAGCCGGGCGTACTCGACGGCGAACTCCTCACGCAGCTCCGACGTCGAGGGATCCACCAGGGTGAGCCCGGTGAGGTCTATGCCCTGCCCCGTGGCGAGCTCGCGCACCTTCGCCTCGGGCCCGAGGATGGTCAGGTCGCAGACGTCCCGCCGGTGCAGGATCTCCGCGGCCTTCAGGACGCGGAGGTCCTCGCCCTCGGGGAGCACGATGTGCCGACGCTCGGCCCGGGCCCGCTGGATCAGCTCGTGCAGGAAGCGCAGCGGCGTCATGTTGACCGGTCGGGGGAGCTCGAGGCGTTCGAGCAGTTCCTTCTCGTCCACCCGACGCGACCAGGCGCCGAGGGCTGCCGCTGCCTTCCGGCGCAGTCCGCTCGCGATCTCCCCGCGAACCTCGCTGACGCGGCGGGCTGCCGTATAGGTGTCGTCGTCGAGCGCGAAGACGGGGAACGGAGCCTGCGCGAGCAGGGCGAGGATGTTGGGATCCGGCGCGAGCCCGCCGGTCAGGATCATGCCCGAGGGCACGGGGAACTCTGGGGAGAACGACGACGCGAGGGTCGCCACGAGGACGTCCGCGCGGTCGCCGGGGACGATCACGAGGGCTCCGTCCGTCAGCAGGTGCAGGAAGTTCCCGACATTCATCGCTGCGACACGGACGCTGACGACGTCGCGCTCGAGGTTGGAGTTGCCGGCGATCTGCCGGGCACCGAGTGCCGCGGACACCTCGGAGACGGTGGGCTGGGAGATCTCGGTCAGCTCCGGGATCACGTAGACGGGGCGCCCGGAGCGTCCGGGGCGCACGTGCTCGCTGATGGCGGTGACGGCGTCGTCCGCCGCCCGATTCACCATCATGGCGAGCAGCGAGACCTTCGCAGCGTCGAGCTCCCGGCGGGCCACGTCGACGGCGTCCGCGGCTTCGTCGACGGACATGTCCTTGGCGCTGACGACGGCGAGGACCATGGCGCCGAGATTGTTGGCGAGGCGGGCGTTGAGATCGAACTCGACGGCGGCATCATTGCCGGAGAGATCCGTTCCCTCGACGATGACGACGTCGCACTCCGCGGCGATCCCGCTGTAGATGGCGACGCAGCGCGCGTCGATCTCGGCCCGGTCGCCCGTGACGAGCAGGGCGCGGGCCTCGGCGCGGGTGAGCCCGCCGCGGGCCCGGCTGTCCGGGAGCTTGAAGGCACGCTGCATGAGGCCCACCATCGGATCAGCGGCGGGGTCGTCGCCCTCGACGATGGGCCGGAAGAATCCCACGCGGTCGGCGTGCCGGTGCAGCATGTCGGCCAGCCCCAGGGAGATGAGGGATTTGCCGGAGCCGTTGGTCATGGCGCTCACATAGATTCCGCGGGTCATGGGGCCAGTCTCGCAGGGTCCCCGGACCCTCGCCATAATCGGTGTCACGTCCCCGCACATCCTCAGCGCAGGGGCACGTGCGTAGTACACGCCGGCGAATCGTTCGAACGGGTAGGCGCCCGCCGTCCTTCCTGCCACGTCGGCAATACCGAACCGTTGACGGCGGCACCACCCGGGAGTAACGTACAACCATATGGTTGTAAATGCGTTGAGCGAGGACGAGGTGGACCGCCTGTTCCAGGCCCTTGCCGATGCGACACGGAGGGACATCGTGGCGCGCGTCCTCATCGCCGAATATTCGGTATCCGGCCTGGCCGAGCAGTACGACATGAGTTTCGCCGCTGTACAGAAACACGTGGCCGTCCTCGAGCGGGCCTCACTCGTCACCAAGGAGAGACGCGGACGGGAGCAGATCGTGCGGGGACAGGTCGACGGCGTGCAGAAGGCCCGCCGCCTGCTCGACGAGTACGAGGAAATCTGGCGGCAGCGAGTCGACAGGATCACGGACATCCTTGCAGCCGATGCGCAGGATGAGGACTAGGAAGGCAGCATCATGGCGGTCATCAGTACGGAGAAGGACATCGAAGCACTGAGCTTCAGGCTGGTCGCGGAATTCGACGCCGGCGTCGAGCGCGTCTGGCGGATCTGGGCCGATCCGAAGCAGCTCGAGCGGTGGTGGGGCCCACCGACATGGCCCGCGACCTTCGATGCCTACGAGTTCGAGCAGGGAGGGCGCGCGGCCTACTACATGACGGGCCCCGACGGCGAGAAGGCACGGGGCTGGTGGCGCATCACCGCAGTGGAGCCGCCTCACCGCCTGGCGTTCGACGACGGTTTCGCGGACGAGAACGGTGACCCCGTGGCCGACCTCGGCGAGACGCACGCGACGGTGACCCTGGAAGACATGGGCGGCCGGACCCGCATGACCATGGTGACGGCGTTCGAGTCCCTCGAGCAACTCAACCAGATGGTCGAGATGGGCATGGAGGAGGGGCTGAAGCTCGCCCTCGGGCAGGTGGACGCACTCCTCGCGGAGGACGCCTCGGTCTGAGGCGGGCACATGAAGGCGCCGCCGCCCCGGATGCACCCGGGACGACGGCGCCGGCCGTGCTTACGCCGTAGCAGTCTTCGGTGTGCGGTTGGGCAGGGCGAGCTTGAAGATCTTCGCCCAGGTGGACCCGACCTGCTTGGGCAGGGGGCCCGTGGTGTAGGGCAGCTTGTAGCGCGTGCAGATCTCGCGGACCTTCACGGCGACCTCGGCATACCGGTTGGACGGCAGGTCGGGGAAGCAGTGGTGCTCGATCTGGTGGGACAGGTTGCCGGTCATGAGATGCATGAACTTGGAGCCGGAGATGTTCGCTGAGCCGATCATCTGGCGGACATACCAGTCACCGCGGGTCTCGCCCTCGACCTCCTCCTCGGTGAACGTGTCCGTGCCCTCGGGGAAGTGGCCGCAGAAGATGACGGCGTGCGCCCAGAAGTTACGGATGGCGTTCGCGGCAAGGGTGCCGTACAGGGCCTGCTTGCCGGACCCGGTGAGCATCGCGACCGCGGGGGTAGCGGCGTAGTCCTTGCTGAACTGCTTGACGACCTTGACGCCCACCGCCTTGAGATCGCGGTTCATGGCCTCCTTCGTCTTGAGGCCCTCCTTGTACTCGGGGATCTCGAGGTCGTACAGCGCGATGCCCCATTCGAAGACCGGCGCCAGGATGGCGTTGTACAGCGGGTTGCCCAGGTTGAAAGGGCGCCACGGCTGGTCGGGGTCCATGCGGAGCAGGTTGTATCCGACGTCCCTGTCCTTGCCGATGACGTTCGTCCAGCGGTGGTGCAGGTCGTTGTGCGTGTGCTGCCAGGAGCGCGCAGGCGTGACGAAGTCCCATTCCCACGTGGTGGAGTGGATGTCAGGATCGCGCATCCAGTCCCACTGGCCGTGCAGGACGTTGTGCCCGATCTCCATGTTCTCGAGGATCTTGGCGACGCTCAGCATGGCCGTCCCGGCGAACCAGGCGGGCTTGTACTTGCTGAACAGGAGGGTGCCACGGCCCGCGAACTCGAGGCTGCGCTGCACCTTGATGACGCGGCGGATGTAGGCGGCGTCGGCGGCCCCCCGCTTGGCGAGGATCTCGTCGCGTACGGCGTCGAGTTCACGGCCGAGCTCCTCGACCTGCTCGTCGGTCAGGTGCTTGGCGGCATCGGGGCGGACCAGGGGGTGGCCCGACGCCGCAAGGGCGCCCGGGCGGGTCAGCGTGGTGGTCATGGGGACTCCTCTGGTGGGGGATTAAAGATCGAGGTTCACGGGTCCGGCGGCAGCCGAGACGCAGGTCTGGATGAGCTGTCCGGGATTGTTGTGCAGTTCGCCGGTGCGGAGGTCCCGCACCTGTCCGGCGCGCAGCGGGATGAGGCAGCTGTGGCAGATGCCCATGCGGCAACCGCTGGGCATGAGGACGCCGGCGTCCTCGCCGATGTCCAGAAGGGGGGTGTCGCCATCGGCCTGCACCTCACGGTCGGACTGTTCGAAGGTGACGAGGCCGCCGTCGTGCCCGGCGCCCGCCAGCAGGTCCGTGCTGAACCGCTCGATGGTCAGTGTGCCCGTGGTGGCCGCCTGCGTTCCGGCGCCGGACGAGATACCGGGCATGGTGCTCGCGGTCTCGAGGGCGGCCTCACGCTGCCACAGTTCCTCGGCGTTGTTCAGGAAGCCTTCGGGGCCGCAGGCGTAGGCGGCGCGTGAGCGCCAGTCCGGGCACAGGTCCGCGATGGTCTTCGCCGTGAATTCGAGCCGTCCGCGGGCGCTGGTGAACCAGTGGCGCACCGTGAGGTTGGAGAACTGGTCTGCAAGCTCGTCCAGCTCCTCGCGGAAGAGGCTCTTCTCCGGCGTGCTGTTGGAGTTGATGAGTACCACGTTCGCGTCGGGGCGACGGGGGATCAGCGTGCGGATCATCGACATGACGGGCGTGATGCCGCTGCCTGCGGTGAGCATGAGCAGGGAGCGCGGGTGCTCGGGAAGCACGAAATCACCCTGGGGCGGTGCGAGGAACAGGATGTCGCCCGGCTTCGTGTCGCGGACGAGGACGTGGGAGACGGCTCCGGCATCCTTGACGGTGATCGCCGGGTCATGCCCGGCGGCGGTGCTCAGGGAGTAGGAACGCCAGTGGCGGACACCGTCCAGTTCCACGCCGATGCGCGCCCACTGCCCGGCCTTGTGGGCATGCCAGCCGTGGCCGGGGTGGAAGTAGATGGTGGCGGAGTCCTCGGTCTCATGCACCACGCGGGAAACGACCCCGCGGAGCTGGCGTGAGGAATACACCGGGTTGAACAGGGCCAGGAAGTCTTCCGGTGTGAGCGGTGTCGTAAGCGCGGAAGCTGCACGCGCCAGCTTTTTGAGCCGGATCATTCGGTTAACGATATAGCCTCTCCCGCTAAAACTCTTCACTCATGACATACAGTTGACGGAGAAGAATTGTCTTGACGAATTAGATGAGGTAGCTGGCGTGGGTCCTGACGAGGTAGGTGTGGCCCCACCCGAGCCGCCATGGCTGGCTCTTCCCGCGGACGTGAGCGAGAGATTGAGGCCGCTTACCCCGGACCTCGTCGACGCCATCATCCAGGCGGTTCCCCAGCTGGTCCCGGCCTACGCCCGGCCCATCGAGGGTGATTTCGGCAGGGGCCTCCGCATGGGTGTCGCGGCCGCCCTGGAGCGGTTTCTCGAATTGCCGGGCACGAGCCTGCCCGCCCTCTCCGACCAGAGCCGCCAACTGGTGGCGGGCCTCGGCCGCGGCGAATTCCGTCAGGGGCGCAGTATGGATTCGTTGCTCGGCGCCTACCGGATGGGGGCTCGCGTGACATTCAGGGAGATGTCGCGCCGTTCCATGGAGGCCGGGCTCGGCTCGGCCGTGGTGGTGGATCTCGGGGAGTCGATCATGGCGTACATCGATGAGCTCTCCGCGGTGAGCGCCGAGGCTTACGCGTTCGCGCAGTCCGAGCGCGCCGGCGCCGTGGACCGCCGTCGTGCCGAGTTGCTGGAACTGCTCCTCCTCGGGGAGTCCGACGAGACGGTACTGCGCCAGGCCGCCTCGCTCGCCGACTGGGCCGTGCCCGCGCAACTCGCCGTCGTGACCCTTCCGCTCGAGCGGGCCCAGGGGCTCCGCCAGAGGTTGACGCCGGGCGCCATCGTGATCGAGCGGGAGACCGACGCCGTCGCCCTGGTGCCCGAACGCGGACCGGCGTGGCGTGCCGACCTCCACCGGACCCTCACGGGGAGGAGCGCGGCCATCGGGCCCGCAGGCGAGCTGGAACAGGTGGCCGAGTCGCTGCGGCTGGCGGTCCTCGCCGCGTCCATGCTGCCGCCTCGCGAGGGCGATGACGAGCCGCCCGTGTGGGCGGACGAGCACCTCATCGAGGTGGTGCTGGCGGCGGAGCCCTCGGCCATCGGGGAGCTCGCCCGGCGTCGGCTCGCACCGCTGGCCGCTCTGCCCCGGAACCAGCGGCAGAAGCTCGAGGAGACCCTGCTGGCATGGCTGCGGCACTGGGGTCAGCGGACGCCCATCGCCGACGAGCTCGGGATCCACGCGCAGACCGTCGGCTACCGCGTCCTGCAACTGCGGGAACTCTTCGGCGACGACCTCAAGGACCCGAAGGTCCGCTTCGAGCTGGAACTGGCGCTGCGCAGCGGACGGAAGGTCCCGGCCTAGTCCCCGCTGTAGGTCGCGGACGTCCAGAGGTGGAACAGGGCGTAGGCGCGGTAGGGGCGCCACTCTTCGGACAGGCGTTCGGCGTCCCTGATGCTCGGGTTACCCATGGCGCGCCGGGCCACGAGGTCGCCCGGCGTGAAAGCGTCCGGGTCGCGGAGCACGCGCACGGCGAGGTAGTCCGCCGACCACGGACCGATGCCGGGGATCGCGAGAAGCTCCCGTCGCAGCTGTGCCTGGTCGGCCGAGGCATCGAGGAACAACCCGTCGACGACGGCGCGTGCCACGTTCTGCACCGTCGTCGCCCGCGTGCGGGTCACGCCGACGGCTGCGCGCAGCTCCTCGTGCGGTGCGTCGGCGATGACCTGCGGAGTGGGGAACAGTGTGAGGCCCGACGGCGACGCCGACCCGTAGGCGGCGGCGAGCCGACCGCCGAACGTGCCACCGGCCGCCACGGACACCTGCTGCCCGAGGACCGTCATGATGGCGGCCTCGAAAGCGTCGGGATAGCCGACCGCCCTCAGGCCGGGCCGGTCGCGTACCAGTGGGCCGAGAAGCGGGTCGCCCTCGAAAGCACGGGCGACGGCGCCGGTGTCCGTGTCGAGGTCCAGCCATGCCCGGGTGCTGTCGATGAGGTGCTCGAACTCGCCGTCGTCGTCCGTATCCGCTGTCAGTCCGACGTCGTCCGGCCGGATGGTGACGGTGACGCGGCGCGGGCCGGCCGGCGTCCCGAGCATGCGTGTGTGCGTGCGGTCCGCGCGGTCCGCAACCTCACAGCCGGGGATGGCGTGGTTCGCGAGGATCGCTGCCATGGGCCCGGGTTCGAGTACGCCGTTCGGGATGAGGACCGCGCTCCGGCTCACGGGAGGATGGCGTCCACGTATCCGCCGTCCACGCGCACCGCTGCGCCCGTGGTCGCCGACGCGAGCGGGGACGCCAGGTAGGTGACCATGTTGGCGATCTCCTGAGGCTCGATCAGGCGCTCCAGCAGTGACTGGGGCCGGTGGTCCTTCATGAACTGCCGCTGCGCGTCCTCCCAGTCGAGGTCCTTGTCCACCAACTGGTACACGAAGTCCTCGACCCCGCCGGTGTGGGTGGGGCCGGCGATGATCGAGTTCACGGTGACGCCCGTGCCCCTGGCCTCCTTCGCGAAGCCGCGCGAGACGCCGAGCAGCGCCGTCTTCGAGACGCCGTAGTGGATCATCTCTGCGGGGATGACGACGGCGGAATCGCTGGCGATGTACTGGACGCGGCCCCAGCCGGCCGTCATCATCCCGGGCAGGTAGGCGCGCGTGAGCCGGATGGCGGTGAGCACGTTGACCTCGAAGTAGCGGCGCCACTCGGCGTCATCGATCTCCAGGGCCGGCCGTGCACCGAAGATGCCGAGGTTGTTGATGAGGATGTCGACGGCGGGCAGGACGGCCAGAGCTCCTGCGAGTCCTTCGTCCGTGGTGACGTCCGCCGCCACGGCTACCAGATCGGCGTCGGGCACGTCCTTGCGGATGACCTCCATGGCGCGGGAGACGCTACGGTTGCTGCGGCCGTTCACTCCCACGCGGGCGCCTGCGGAGGCGAGCGTGGCGGCGATGGCCAGTCCGATGCCCTGTGTGGATCCTGTCACGAGGGCCGTCTTGCCGCCGAGGTCGAGTGCCAATGCCATGAGGAGCTCCTGGGATGATGGGGATTGGCTTCAACCCTACGACGGCGCGTGCGGGCATTCGCCCCGTCTACCATGCCGGGGCTGTTCCGTCACATTGCGGTACGGATTGACGTGAGCAGACCTGTTGGAGAAAAAGTCCAGCCGTAGCGGGTATATTGCTCCCGGTATATGGAATACTTCCGCCTCTTCCGAGGTTGAGAGTGGCATCTGGGCGACATTCCCGCCCCATAGAAGGAGATCTACCCCCATGGCAACCGACTACGACGAGCCACGCGTTCGCCCGGAAGACCAGCCGGCCAACGAGTCCCTCGAGGCAATCCAGGCACAGCGCAGCGCGACCACGCAGACTGCGTTGATCGATGTCGAGGACGGCGAAACCGCTGAAGGGATCGACCTCCCCGGGGCCGATCTCTCGCACGAGGAACTCCTCATCCAGGTCATCCCCCAGCAGGAGGACGAATTCACCTGCATGTCCTGTTTCCTGGTGCACCACCGCAGCCAGCTTGCGCGCGAGAAGAACGGCGACAAGTTCTGCATGGAGTGCGAGGGCTGACAGCTTCCCGCAGTGCATGAAAGCCCCTGGCCCCACCGGCCAGGGGCTTTCATTGTGAGGGGCACCGATCGATGCGTGAAGAGGGTCCCACCGACATTCCCAGCCGCAGTACGGTGGTGGGATGAATTCCTCGCACGTCATCGTCCTGCCCGGCGGCGGCTACGGCATGCTGTCGGACAATGAGCGGGAGATCGTCGCCGACCGGCTGCGCTCCCTCGGACTGTCGGCCAGTATCTTCGACTATCCCGTCCAGGCACGGCACCCGGCCCCGCTCGACGCCGTCCGGGCCGAGATCCGGAGGGTGCGTTCGGCCGGAGCCGAGCGGGTGGCGCTCCTCGGCTTCTCCGCCGGAGGGCACCTCGCGGGCCACGCCGCGCTGACAGCCGGCAATGAAGCCGAGGAGCGTGTCGACGCCGCTGTCCTCTGCTATCCCGTGGTCTCGATGGAACTCGCGACGCATCGCGGCTCCCAGGACGAACTGCTCGGGCCCGACGCCGGTGGGGAGTTCCGCGCGGCGACGTCGCTGGACCGACTGGTAACGGCCGACGCCCCGCCGTTCTTCGTCTGGCACACCGCGGCGGACGAAGCCGTGCCGGTACAGCACGCCTACCTCCTGGCGCAGGCGCTCGCAGCCCACTTGGTCCCGCACGCCCTGCACGTCTTCACCGAGGGCGAGCACGGCCTGGGACTGGCCGAGGGACAGGGCGCCGCCGAACAGTGGATCCGGCTGGCCGCCGAGTGGCTCCAGGCGCGGGGCTGGTGATCGGGGCCGTCCTGACCGCAGCCCTGACACGAGCCCGGCGTCGCGCGTCGACTGCTCATCCAGCCTGCGCCACCCCATGATCCTGCAGACCCTGGTGGCGCTCGGTCCGGTGATCGGGCTGATCGCGCTCGGTTACGGCATCAGGGCACGCAGCTTCCTCTCGCCGTCGTTCTGGCCGCCGGCCGAGCGGCTCTGCTACTTCATCCTCCTGCCGGCCCTGTTCATCAACGGCACCGCGACGGCGGATCTCGCGGGCCTGCCGATCGGACTCATGGCGCCGATCCTCGCCGGACCCGTCATCGTCACGGCGCTCGGTCTCGTGATCGCGCAACGCTGGCTGGACCTCGATGGACCGGCCTTCACCTCGGTCATGCAGGGCAGCATCCGGTTCAACAACTATCTCGGCCTGTCGATCGCCCTGGCCCTCTTCGGGTCCGACGGCGTCGCGCTCGCTGCCATCGCCAATACCGTCCTCGTTCCACTCGTGAACGTCCTCTGCACGCTCGCGTTCGCTCGCTACGGCTCGGAGCGACTCACCATCGGCGGAACGGTTCGGAGCATCATCACCAACCCGTTGATCCTCGGCTGCGTGATGGGCATCCTGCTCAACGTGACCGGCGTCGGCCTGCCGCCGGGCATCGCCGAATTCGTGCGGACCCTCGGCACGGCGTCACTGCCGCTCGGCCTGCTGTGCGTGGGGGCGGCGCTCGAGCTGCGCAGCATGGGCCGCAACCTCGGCGCGGTGCTGATGGCGACTGCGGTCAAGTTCGCGGTTCTGCCGGGCCTCGGGATCGCGGGCTGCCTGCTCTTCGGGCTGACCGGGGAGCCTGCAGCCACGGTGATCCTCTTCCTTTCCCTCCCGACGGCGTCGTCGGCCTACGTCATGGCGAGGGCGCTGGGCGGTGATTCGCGCCTCATGGCGTCCACCATCACGCTTCAGACCGTGGCGGGAGTGCTGTACCTGCCCATGGTGTTTCTCGTGATCGGGGTCCTCACGGGCTGAGGGTGCGCGGACAGCGGCAGCCGCCGGCCTGGAATGGACGACAAACCGGGAATTGGGTAGTAAGCATGCTTGCTATCGGAGGTGACGCGACCTACGGTGATGAAAAGTCAATCTCCTCGAAAGGGCCATCATGATCACGCTCGAACAGATGAAGAACTCGATGAACGCCGGCGCCAACGTGCTGAGCGAGGACGGAGCAGTTCTCGGTCCCATGGGCCAGCTCTACGTCGACGACGCCACCGGGGAACCCAGCTGGGTGACCGTGACCACGCACACGATGGGGAAACCGGAATCGTTCGCCCCGCTGCACGGCGCAACCCTCGACGGCCGCAACGTCCGCCTGCCCTACACCCATGCGAAGGTGTACGACTCCCCGAAGATGTCGCTGGACGGCCACCTCAGCCCGGAGGAGGAGCAGCACCTCCTGCGCTACTACGGGCTCATGGCGGCAAAGGACGACGACGTCACTGCGGACCAGGCAGCTCCCGACACCGGCCGCACCCGCAGCCAGTCCTCCCGCCCCGAGGGCGACTACGCGATGACGCGCTCCGAGGAGCAACTCCGGGTAGGAACCGAACTCCGCGAGACGGAGCGCGTACGCCTCGTCAAGCGCGTGGTCACCGAGGACGTCACCATGACCGTGCAGATCCGGCGTGAGGAGCTCGTTGTGGAGCGCGTGCCGGTCAAGGACGGAGCGCCCCTCTACGACGACGGTGCGGGCACCTTCAGCAAGGCCGAGCGCGACCGGCTCTACGCGGCCGTCGAGACCGCCTTCAACGGCGACGTCGTCGAAATGGTCCTGTACGAGGAGAAGCCACGCGTCGAGATCGACGTGGTCCCCATCGAACGCGTGCGCATCAGCCGCGAGGCGCGCACGCACGACGAAACGGTCACGGGGCAGGTGCGCAAGGAAGTGATCGAGACAGAGCGCATCGAGCTGTAGGAACCGGCGTCGGACTGCCGCGCGCCTAGTCCTCCCGCGAGGACAGCACGCAGAATTCGTTGCCGTCGGGGTCGGCGAGAACGTCCCAGCTCACGTCCGGGCCCTGCCCAACGTCGGCCCTTGCGGCGCCGAGCGCCAGGAGCCGCGCGATCTCCTCGTCGCGGTCGTCGCCGGTGTGCGGCGCAAAATCCAGGTGCAGGCGGTTCTTGCCCTCCTTACGGTGCTCGACGGGAACGAACACGAGGCCGGGCGGGACCTGCTCGAAGCGGAGCCTCGGCGCAAGCTCGCGTGCCCACGGCGGCACGAGTACTGCCTCGTCGGGGTCCTCGAACATGATGTCCCAGCCGAGGGCCTCGGCCCACCACCGGGCGAGGGCTCGATGGTCCGTGGATTCGATGACGGTGGAGTACCAGCGCAGGGTCATGCCCCGATTGTGCTCCGACCACCGGCGTGGCGCACCGTCATCCGGACAGGCACCGTCCGCGAGGTCTCAAGCGGAATCTGTTCGCGTTCTCGTCCGGCGCGCCGTACTCATCCAGCGCGGTAGGTGTCGCCGTCGCCGTAACGCTACAGCGAACGGGCTACGCTTCGGGTCGTGGGTGACGGCACGTGTCACCCACAGAGAGGTCGAGACGGATGGTTGATTGGGGTCGGGACTCGGACGAGCTCATCTCCGCGATGATCACCCAGGGAACGGGTGCCCGGGTGATCTGGGACTTCGACGGCGTGGTGGCGCACACGGAACCCCTGCACGAAGACAGCTTTCGTGAGTTGGCACGCCGCCGGGGCTATCGCTTCGCTGATGACTTCTTCGCCGACCTCATAGGGAACACCGAGCACTGGATCTGGTGCCGCCTGATCGAACGCGGCTTCCCCGCCGAGACGGGTCAGATCCAGGGCCTCTATTCTGAGCGCGCCGTCGTCGTTGCTGAAGCAGCGAAGCGGAGCCTCGAACCGTCGTGGGTAGCCTCACGGTTGATGCCGGCGCTGTCAGGAGTAGCTGCGCAGCAAACCGTCGTATCGAACGGGAATCCTGACCTGATCGAAGAACTCCTGCAATCGTGGAATCTGGCCAGATACGTCGATGTTGCTCGACGTGGACCTACCGAGGACAAGGAAGTTGTTTTTCGAGCCCATTGCCTGCTCCCCTGCGTGGTCCTGGAGGACAGCGACCATTACCTCGGCATCGGCCGGGAACTTGGAGCCTTCACTGTGGGCGTGCGGCATTCACATAACCCACGAGCCACGCTGAATGCCGACGTGACCACTGCGCTGTAGGAATTCACCGCGAGAGCAGCCCTCATGCGCACTGCCTACCGCTGCGATACGTTCCGGATCGTGGTTCAGGCGCCGTCTTGTGATCGCGCTGCACTGTCGAGCGCTTCCAGCACCCGCGCGTTGTTCGCGGCGTCTGCCAGATTGTACCGAAGCGGCACGCCGTTCAGAACGCTGTCGGCGAAATGTTCACCCATCCGTACGAAGTGGTTCCCGCCCTTGATCCTGTGGTGAATGCTGTCCTGCCCGAAGTGATGCTCCTCCAGAACGGAGTCCTCTTCCAGAAGGCCGAAAGGATTGTCGAGGTAGAGCCGGCCCTCGGTGCCCGTGAGCTCCAGGAAGTTGCGGCGCTCGAGGTTGACCCCGGTATCGAAGAGGGCGGTGGCGCTTCCGGGAAAGCGCAGCATGCCCGCGAAGCTCGTATCGATCCGGCCTGTGTCGCTGGCGTCACGGTAGTTGCCGAAGGCTGCGACGTGGACCGGCTCCTGGCCCGTGACCATCCGGCTCACGTTGACGCAGTAGCCTCCGGCGTCGAAGAGTGCACCACCGCCGAGACCGGTATACCAGCGAATGTTGTCATCTCCGCCGGCGTCGAAAGTGTGTCCGACGTGGAGAAAGGTCAAGGTACCCACTGCACCGGACGCGAGTAGCTCCTGCAGCTTCTCGAAGCGCGGGTGGAAACGGTACATGAAGCCTTCCAGGACCCGGAGTCCGGTCTCCTCGGCTTTGCGCGTGATCTCCTCGACCTCCGCAGCGCTCATCGCCAGGGGTTTCTCACACAGGACGTGCTTGCCTGCGTCCAACGACTTCAGAACCCACTCACGATGCAGTGCGTTCGGCAGCGAAATGTAGACAGCGTCGATGTCCGGCGAGGCAAGCAGCGCCTCGTAGGAGCTGAACGCCTGCGGTACGCCATGCTTGTCGGCGTACTCCCTGGCCCTTTCCTCCGTACGGGAGGCGATACCTATGACCTCACCGTTCCGTGTCTGCTGCAACGCCGGGATCGTCTTGCGGATGATGCGGGCGGTGCCCAGTACGCCCCAACGCAATGTCTTGCTCACGCTATTCTCCTTTTCAACCACCCCGGCTGAGCCAGGATGGAGTCGCAAATCCACGGATCGATCGCTACCGGTACCGGTTGTTGCTGCATCCTACGACGTGAAAGCGTTCAGGTCGTTGAGCTCCGTCACGGTGGTGACACGCGCGTGATGGGCGGGTTTCCGATGCCTGTGTGGAGCGGCTTCTACCGGGGGGAGCGGGCGCGCCTGGCGCGTGGCTCGAGCCGTTGCTCCGAGCGATAGTGCTGTCCCCTCACGCAGCCGGCTTCTTGACCGTGCGAGGGGAACCCACCGCCACGAAATCGTTCCGGCAATGTCTCCGACTGAATCTCACATACCGCGTCCGGTGACAGCCAAGTTCCTTCAGTGTGCGCCCTGCTCCACAGAATTGCAGCATCAATCGCAACTTCAGTCCCAGTATCAATCGAGGCAGGGGCGGTCGGCGGTGCCTACACGACATCCCCGGGCAGTAGCCACGCGTATCGCCCCTGCCCGTCGGACGAGATGCCCGAGGGTTCTCCCGTCCCCGACTGGTCCTGTGCGGCGTGGAACATCTTCCGCCACCAGGACATCCCGGATTGCCCGTCGCTGTCGCAACGCGGGTCAGCTTCGCCTGCACGTGTCGCGGGTGCGGCAGAAGTTTCCCGGAAGCTTCCCGCGGGCCGTCGCATCTACCCTTGCCTGGAACCGGTGTAGGAACCGCGTGAGAGTGCCGTCACGAGGAAGTCGCGTACGGCGCCGTGGGATCGGCGCCCTACGGTTTCCCGCCCTGAACCCGCCGGCGTGGCGGGTGTTGCTGCAGTCGCGAGGAGCCAGTCCCCGTGATGGGTGATGTCCTCGCCGGTTGCCGCGGCTACGGCATCACAGGCGAATCCGACGGCTGTGGTGCCGTCGCTCAGGTGTACGGACCCGAGGAGCATGGGTTCGGGCAGCACGGCCAGGAACCGGCCGAGAGCCGCTTCGGAGAGGATCCACTGTTCTCCGACGAGTTCTGCGCCGTCGTCCGAGCGGTACACGCCGGGTTTCGGCGGCTGAGTATCCAGCGCCACCATGCGGTAGCGGGCGGCCGTGCGCACCGGACCGGCCCAAAAGCCGCCGAGTGCCTCGAGGTCGGCAGCGAGGACCTGACCGCGGCGGTGCGCGCCGACGACGACGAGCGGGACGCCCGACGCTCCGGCCGCCAATGGCCAGGGCCGGACCGCGGCGGCAGGTCGGCGCTCCTCACCACCGGTACTGCCGGCGGTGCCGGCGGCGAAGAGGGCGGGAGGAGCGGGCGTGACCTCGATTCGGCGGGCGATGTCCGCGATGACGGCGTCGTCGAACGTGCGCCCCACCACAGTCACCCCGAACTGCGAGCCCTCCACTTCGCCGGCGGGCACTGCCACCGCGCACATGTCGAACAGGTTGCAGAAGTTCGTGTACGTTCCCATGCGCGAGTTCACGCCCACGGGGTCGGCCGCGACCTCCGCGAGGAGCGGATGCAGGGGAGCCGTTGGCACCAGGAGGGCGTCGAAGCCGCTGAGCAGCGCGAGCGCCTCCCGCTTCAGGTCGGCGAGCCGGGCGGTGTCCGCCACGTAGGCGCTGGCGGCCAGCGTGCCGGCGGGGCTGATGATGCCGGCGACCGTGGGATCAAGGAGGGCCGCGCCGTCGTCACCGGCAGCGCTGTCGACGAACGCACCGACGGCGGCATGGCGCTCCGCCACGAGTGCGCCGTCGTAGAGAAGGCGGGCGGCCTGCAGGAACAGGTCGATCGGAATGGGGTGGACGTCGGCACCGGATGCCTCGAGCCGGGCGACCTGGCGCCCGAATGCCGCAGCCCAGGCGGGTGTGAGCTCGGGCAACTCTGCCGGAACGGCGACACGGGGCCTGGTGGGGGCAGCCAGGCGTATGTCGGCCGGCCATGCACGCGCGCCGCCGGCCATCACACCCATGGCACGTTCCGCCGTCGACAGGTCCCGGGCCAGGATGGTGACCGCGTCCCAGGAACGGCAGGCCGGCACCACACCGTCCGTCGAGACGACATGCAGGGTCGGTTTGATGCCCACGATCCCCTGGAGGGCTGCGGGGATGCGGCCGGAACCGGCGGTGTCGGTGCCGATGGCGATGTCGGCCAGCCCGAGGGCAACGGCGACGGCGGACCCGGAACTGGACCCGCCGGAGATGTACTCGGGACGACGCGAGTCACGGACAGCCCCGTGAGGGCTGCGCGTGCCCACAAGCCCTGTCGCAAACTGATCGAGGTTGGTTGCACCCAGCACCACTGCGCCCGCGGCGCGCAGGCGGCGCACCGCTTCCGCGTCCTCCTCCGGGAGGTAGGCGAAGCCCGGGCAGGCCGCGGTGGTGGGGATCCCCGCCACGTCCACGTTGTTCTTCACGGCGAGCACGAGGCCTGCCAGGGGCAGCTCCTCACCCCGGCCGGCCCGGGCGTCGATGTCGGCGGCCTCGGCGAGCAGGTCCTCCGTGCTGCGGATGGTCAACCAGATCTCGGGCCGGTCGACGGCGTCGATGGCGGCCAGTGCCGCGCGTACACGGTCGGTTGCCAGGGTGTTCATGCTGCTACCTCTTCTGTTGCGCGTGCCTCGGGTTCCTGCTGTCGGGGTGCCTGTCCCGGATCGGGCGACGTGTCCGGGGATGAGCCCAGGACCACCAGTGCCTCGCCGGCCACGACCTGCGACCCTGCGAGGGGCAGGACCTGCAGCACCAGGCCGTCGCAGGGAGCGCTGAGGACGGTCTCCATCTTCATGGCTTCGAGCGAGACGAGGGGTTGTCCCTTCAGCACCGTGTCGCCCGGCGCAACGTCCACCTTCCAGACGCTGGCGGCGAACGGCGCGGAGACGAGGGAGGCGCCGTCGGGCACCACCAGCTCCTCCGGCTCGGGAATGATGGCCGCTGCGGCGTCGGCGCGGTCGAACTCGCCGGCGTCGGCCCATGCCTTGCGTTCGACGGCGAAGGCGGCGGACTGCTGCACCCGGAACTCCGCAATGGATTCGCTGTTGTCCGCCAGGAAGCGCTCGTGCTCGGCGAGGGAGAAGGTGCCCTCCTCGATCTCGACTCCGCGACCCCGGCCGGCGGCCATGTCGGCGCGCAGGTCCAGCAGTTCCTCCGGGCTGATCGGGTACCAGGAGATGCGGTCGAAGAACCGCAGCAGCCACGGGGAGCCCGGTTCGAAGGGTGCGGAATCGGCGTAGCGCGACCAGACCTGGGTGGTGCGGCCCACGAACTGGTAGCCGCCGGGTCCTTCCATCCCGTAGATGCACATGTAGGCACCGCCGATCCCGACCGCGTTCTCCGGCGTCCAGGTCCTTGCGGGGTTGTACTTGGTGGTGACGAGGCGGTGCCGCGGATCCAGCGGTGTTGCGACGGGCGCCCCGAGGTACACGTCGCCCAGACCGAGCACCAGGTATTCGGCGTCGAACACGGTGTCGAAGACGTCGTTGACCGAGTCCAGCCCGTTGACGCGCCGGATGAACTCGATGTTCCACGGGCACCACGGGGCGTCGTCACGCACGCCGGCCATGTACCGCTCGATCGCCTCACGGGTCGCCGGGTCGTCCCAGGACAGGGGCAGGCGCACCGTACGGCTGGGCACCACGAGTTCGGAACTGGCCGGCAGGGAGCTTTCGATGTCCTGCACCACCTGCAGCATGCGGCGGGTGGACAGGACGGTCGGATCCACCCTGATCTGCAGGCTGCGGATCCCTGGCGTCAGGTCCACGACGCCGGTGAGCCGCATCTGCTCGATGGACTGGTGAAGGGCATGCACCCGGGCCCGGAGGCCGAGGTCGAGCACCATGTCGCCGTACTCGACGAGCAGGTTGTCGTCGCCGGATCGGCGGTAGGTCACTGCCGGCCGGCCGGGTTCCTCCGCGACCCGGGCGAGCACGCCGTCGTCGAGGTCTCCGCCCCTGAGGAGGTGCCTGCGCAGGGGGGAGGGACCGGCGCCCGGCTCCGGGGTGTCCGGCAGGATCAGCTGCCGGCCCGGACCGAGGTCCCGCAGCGAAGGTGCCTGCGCGGCCTTGACCGGGACGAAGCGTACGGTGTCGCCTGGGCGGAGCTGTCCGAGCTTCCAGCGGTCGGCCGTCACGACGGTCACAGGGCACACGAAGCCGCCGAGGCTGGGGCCGTCCGGTCCGAGGAGGATGGGGGTGTCACCGGTGAAGTCCAGGGCACCGACCGAGTACGGGGTGTCGTGGATGTTGGACGGGTGGAGGCCGGCCTCGCCGCCGTCGTTCCGTGCCCAGCGGGGTTTCGGCCCGATGAGCCGGACGCCGGTCCGAGCGGAGTTGAAGTGAACCTCGTAGTCCGTTGCGAGGAGCTCGTCGATGTCTTCGCGCTGGAAGAACTCCGGTGCACCGTGCGGGCCTTCGAGGACAGTGAGCTCCCAGTGGGAGGTCAGGACAGGCCGGGCGTCGAGCGGCACGCGTGATTCCCGCACGCGGGATGCCGTCACGGGCACGTCCGCCTGCACGGTCCTCAGCACGTCACCGGTCCGTAGGACGCGCCCCGCGTGCCCGCCGAACTGGCCGAGGGTGAAGGTGGACGCGCTGCCGAGGTGCAGGGGGATGTCGAGGCCGCCAGCGAACAGGACGTAGCCGCGCAGGCCCGCTCCCTCCGCCGTGCCGACGTCGAGCGTTCCGCCGGCCGGCACCGTGATTTGTTCCCAGGCCGGCACCTCCGCGCCGTCGACCGTGACGCTTACCGCCGCACCCGTCACGCACACGGTGGTGTCGTGCGAGAAGGTCAGGGCGGGTCCGGTCATGGTGAATTCGAGGCCGGGGGCACCCTCCGGGTTGCCGAGGGCCTGGTTGCCGAGGCGGAAGGAGAGGTCATCCATGGGACCGCTCGGGGGGACGCCCACCTGCCACAGACCGGTGCGGCCCGGCCAGTCCTGCACGCTGGTCTGCAGGCCGGGGCGCTCCACGGTGATGCGCGGTTCGGGGTCGCCCACGGCGTCGAGCGTGCTGGTCGAATGGGCTGCCGCCCGGACGACGTCGAGGGTGCTGACGGCGCGGAGCATGCCGAGGTTGGTCTCGATGCCGTCGATCCGCGTGCCGGTCAGGGCGACGGCCAGCCGGTCGAAGGCCTCGTCGCGGCTGCTGCCGGAGGTGATGATCTTGGCCAGCAGGGGATCGTAGTTGGTGGAGACCTCGCTGCCGGTCTCGGCCCAGGTGTCCACGCGGACGTGGTCCGCCTCGGGGTAGGCGGCGTTGGTGATGGTGCCAGCACTGGGCTGGAATCCCCGGGCGGGATCTTCCGCGTAGACCCGCGCCTCGACGGCGTGGCCGGACACCGGGACGCTGTCGGGGACGCCGGCGAGGACGGCCTCGGCGTCGGGCCCGCCCTGCGCGAGGCGGAGCATCCACTCGACGAGGTCGACGCCGGTCACCGATTCCGTCACGGGGTGTTCGACCTGCAGGCGTGCATTCACCTCGAGGAAGGATGCCTCCCGGCGGACGGGGTCGTAGACGAATTCCACGGTCCCGGCCGAGCGGTAGCCGAGTGAGGCGCAGAGCGCGCGTGAGCTGCGGTGCAGTTCTTCGCGTAGCTCGTCCGGCAGGTCGGGGGCGGGGGCCTCCTCGAGGACCTTCTGGTGTCGTCGCTGCAGGGAGCAGTCGCGGTCACCGAGGCTGACGACCCGGCCCTCTCCGTCGCCGAAGACCTGCACCTCCACATGGCGGGCATTCTCCACGTAGCGCTCCGCGAACACGCCCGCGGTGCCGAAGCTTGCTCCGGCGAGGCGGGCCACCCTTGGGAAGCTGTCCGCGAGCTCCTCCTCCGTGTGGCACACCGTCATACCGATGCCGCCTCCACCGCCGGTCGCCTTGAGCATCAGTGGGTAACCGATCGATGCCCCGGCAGCAAGGGCCTCCTCCACGCCGTCGAGCAGGCCGGACCCGGCGATCATGGGGACGCCTGCGGCGGAGGCGGCGTCACGCGCCGTGTGCTTCGTGCCGAAGATGCGGAGCTGATCCGGTGTGGGGCCCACGAAGACGAGTCCGGCCGCCTCGACGGCCTCCGCGAAGCCGGCATCCTCGGACAGGAACCCGTAGCCGGGGTGGATCGCGCCGGCGCCGGTGGACGCGGCAGCGCTTAGCAGGGCGTCGATCCGCAGGTAGGATTCCTTGGCGGGGGCCGGCCCGAGGAGGACGGCCTCGTCGGCCAGCCGGACGTGGCGTGCACCGCGGTCCGCCTCGGAGAACACGGCGACCGTGCGCAGCCCGAGTTTCCGGGCGGATTCGATGATGCGGCAGGCGATCTCCCCGCGATTGGCCACGAGCAGGGTGTCGAAGCGGTTCATGCGGCATCCTCCGGGTGGGTGACGATCATGCGGACGGGAGTGGGGTCGAAGCCGTTGCACGGGTTGTTGATCTGCGGGCAGTTCGAGACGAGCACGAGGGTGTCCACCTCGGCCCGAAGTGCCACCCGCTTGCCGGGAGCGGAGAGGCCGTCGACTATCCCGAGGGCGCCGTCGGGGTCCACCGGCACATTCATGAACCAGTTGATGTTGGGGACGAGGTCCCGCTTGCCGAGTCCCCAGCGGGACCCTTCGATGAGGAAGTTCTCCACGCACGCATGCTGCTCGCGCGTGTGCTGGCCGTACCGGAGGGTGTTCGATTCCTGGGAGCAGGCGCCGCCGATGGTGTCGTGCACGCCTACCTCGTCAGCGACGACGGTCATGAGGGGGAGACCCGTCTCGGCGCGGAGCACGGAACCGGTGGTGAGGACGATGGAGCGCTGCTGGGCGATGGTGACGGCGGCGGAGTACCGGACGGTGGTGTCGCCGGCGGCGTAGAGCAGGCAGTCGACGGCCTGGTTCCCGTCGAGGTCCACGATGGTGAGGACATCGCCGGCGACGACGACTGCGGACCAGGGCCCGCGTGCTTCGACGTACTCGTCGAGGACGACGGCGCCGGGCACGAGCGCCGTGCTGCTCGCCGGCTGCGAGAGGATCGTGGTCATCGGGTGCTCCTTGCGGCGAGATCATGTTCGGTGTTGTTCAGTGCCTGCAGGTGTTCGGGAGCCAGTGGTCCCACCAGGCTTCCGTCCGCCAGCGCGGTGAGGTCCTCAGGGGCACGCCAGGCGGCGATCTCGACGGCGGTGCCGGTGAAGTCGGTCCGCGGGTCCAGGGGGTGGGCGGTGTTGGCCAGGACGACGACGGTGTCCAGTTGCAGCAGCAGGTCCACATGGGTTTCCGTGCCGGTGCCTCCCGCATACCGGATGCTGCCGTCGTCGTGCACCCGAATGCCCTTGAAGAGGGTCAGTGACGGCGCGACGTCCCGCGGCCCGAGGCCGTTCTTCAGCGCCCCGAGGGTCAGTAGTTCGCGTGCGGCGGGCGAGGCGCTGTGGGCCGCGCCTGCTCCGTATTTGGCCGTGTTCCCGGCCAGGGTGGTGGCGCCGGTGAGGGCGTCGTGGTGGCCCGAGGTGTCCTCGACGATCGTTGCGAGGACGCGTCCGGCGTCGGACAGGAGGGGGTGCCCTGTCCCGGGGTAGGCCTGCCACGGCACCTTGACGGTGTCGGCGGCATTGAAGCGTTCGTAAAGTGCGCCGGCCCGGTACAGGAGGGTGTGCACGCAGGCGTCGCCCGTGTCGGTGAGCCGGAGGCGGGTGCCCCGGGCGAGATGCATGGTCGTGTAGCGGCCGAAGGCCAGCGTCTCGGACCAGACCAGGCGGTCGGCGGCGCCGTCGGGGAGTGTGCCCGTGATCCGGGAGGGCGCTGTGGCCACCGGGACGTGGCGCATGGTGTCCGCCGTGCGGCTGTGCTGGTCACGGGCGTGGGCCCGGGCTCCGGCCGTGGTGGCCGTGCCCGCCGGGGTGTCGGTGGTCTGGGTCATGTTCTTCCTATCAGGGCTGGGGGAGCAGGTGATGCTTGCAAGCGGATTACGAGGAGGCCCTGGCTGCGATGCTCCGGCGGATCCAGAGTCCCAGGAGCAGCACGATGGTAACCATGAGCGGAGCGGAGTAGAGGAGGATCCCGTTCTCGCCGGCGGGGTCGTACACCTCAGGACGTGGCCAGGCGAGGTTGATGACCATGACGGCGCCGTAGAGGACGGCGAGCACATTCACGGGCAGGCCCCAGCGGCCGAGGGAGAAGAGGCCGGACGGCATGGTCTGTCCCACGCGGTCCCAGTCGCCGCGCAGCCGGTTGACCAGTTGCGGAACGGTGACCAGCAGGTAGGCGATGTACACCATGACGATGCAGACACTCGTCAGCGTGGTGAAGAGCGCGGCGTTTCCGACGTTGATCGCCAGAACGCCGACCGCGAGGGCCCCGATGACGATGGACGGCCACATCGGGGTGCCGCGGCGGGGGTGGACGGTGGAGAGCAGTGCCGAGGCCGGCAACTTCCCGTCGCGTGCCATCGAGAAGACCAGGCGCGAGCCGGCGGTCTGGATGGCGAGGGTGCAGACGAAGATGGCGATGGCGACGTCGACCAGCAGGACCTTGCCCCAGAACGTACCGAGGACGGCGGTCAGGACGTAGGGGAGGCCCTCGGTGGCGAGCCGGCCGTCGTCGAGGCTCGGCGCTGCCATCAGGGCGGTGATGATCATGAGGGCCCCGCCGATGCCGGAGATCACGAGCGCGGAGATGATGGTGCGGGGTGCCGTGCGCCGCGGGTCCCTGGTTTCTTCTGACAGTTCGCCGGCGGAGTTGAAGCCGACCATGACGTACGCCGCCATGAGGCCCGAGACGAGGAATGCTCCCACGGCACCGAGATCCGAGCCCTGCAGCACCGTGGTGTCCATCACGACGTCGGGCCCGCGCTGCGCTGCGGTGATGAGTGCGAGGACGACGGCGACGACGCCGACGATCTCGCAGGTCACGCCGATGGAGTTGACGTGGCTCATGAGCCGCACGCCCATCACGTTGATCACGGTGGTGGCGACGAGGAGGATGGCACCGAGGACGACGGCGTTCGCAGCACCGGTGACGGTGTTGAGGGCGGGATCACCCCCGACCACCTGGAACCCGCTCCACAGCTGCGGCAGGACGACCTGGAGTGCGATGGCCGCCGCAGCCGCGGTGACCACCTGCGCCACTGCCATGAACCACCCGGCGAACCAGCCCACCGTCTCGCCGCCCACGCGCCGCGCCCACTGGTAGACGGCCCCGGAGAGCGGATACCGTGCGGCCAGTTCGGCGAAGTTGAGGGCCACGAGGAGCTGGCCGACGAGGACGATGGGCCAGGTCCAGAAGAACGCCGGGCCGGCGAACGAATACCCGAAGGCGAAGAGCTGGAAGATGGTCGTCAGGATCGAGACGAAGGAGAAACCGGCTGCGAAGGATGCATAGCGGCCCAGCTTGCGGTGCAGGGAGGGCTCATACCCGAGGGCGGTGAGGTCGGCGTCGTCCGTGGTGGTCGAGGTGGAAATCGTCATCGGGGGCTCCGTGCTTCGAACGGGGATGGGGCGGGGAGGGGAAGGCGTCGGAAGCCCTCGGTAATACCGGTCAAGTGATAGTTTTCCAACCCGGCATCCCACGCGGGTTTCACCGCCGTAAAAAGCGTGTGAGGAGCTTGTTTCCGCGATGTTTCGTGATTTCCCTGCAAGGGGGCATCGCTGTCCGGCCGTTTTCCCGGATGCAAGAATGAAGCCGTGACACTAGCCGGACCTGGACGTCCCCGAGCGCGACAATCCACCCGCCCCGGAGCCACCGCCCGCGAGGAGATCCTCGACGCGGCAGCGGAGCTCTTCACCACGCAGGGCTACGCCACCACCTCCACGCGCGCCATCGCCGAAGCCGTGGGCGTCCGCCAGTCCTCCCTTTATCACCACTTCGCCACGAAGGACGACATCCTCGAGGAGGTCCTGGCCGGGACGGTCGCGGAGGGGCTGGCCTTCGCGCGGGCAGTGGCCGTTGACACGGGGAAGGCCGACGATGCCGTGTCTCCTGCGGCTCGGCTCCATGCCGTGGCGCTGTTCGACGGGACGCACCTGTGCAGCGGCCGATGGAACATCGGTATCCTCTACCACCTGCCTGAAGCGAGGGATGAGCGGTTCCGTGGTTTCCTCGCGGACCGCGAGGAGCTGCGGGGCCTGTACCGAATTCTCGGGTGCGCGGTGGTTCCTGCTCCGCTGTGGCCCGGAGATCCCCAGCACCACGGGGAGCTGGCCTTCCGTCTCGTCGAATCCCTGGTGAGCCTCCGGGCGGACGGCCAGGTGACCCCGGACTCGCCGCTGCAGGTGGCCGACGCGGCCATGGTGCTCTGTGGTGCAGGCACCCTGCTCGAGGCCATTCGGGCGCAGAGCCGTGCGCTCATCGCGGGTCTCGGGCGCGAGATGCCGGACCTCTCGGTGGTCGGCGCGCGCTAGAGCTCCACGCGCCTTGATCGGCTCAGCGCAATCAGCGGCCGAGCCTGCCGTCATCGGGAACCTTCAGTTCGATGATCGTGCCGTAGTCCTGCTCCCACCCGTAGTCCACGCTCTTCACGCGGAGGCGCTCGGGACTGGCTTCGACGATCTGCACGTTGATCGGGTCGTCGCGGTCCTCGAGGGTGAGCAACCAGGTGTCGGCAAGATAGCCTAGGCCGACGTTCTCGAGGACCTGGCCGGCATCGTCCTCATCGGCCGCAGCCGCGAGCCCGTAGCCGAACACGGTGACGGGCAGGTACTGCTCCGCCTCGGGCACGAGGTAACCGAGGAGCTCACCGTCGCCCTGCCGGTAGTGCGGCAGCCAGTGCGCAGGGATCATCGATCCAGCCTAGGTAGGCCCCGGCCCGATGACGACGGGGCGCTCGCTGTTGCGGATGCCCCGTCGTCGTGCTGCGGGGAACGCTACCGGGTGAGGTCCACCCGGTAGGTGCTGGTCGCCGAACCGTCCTCGCTCGAACCAAGCCGTCTACTTGGAATCGACCGTCGTGCTTTGCAGGTGCGCCTGAAGCACGTCACGCACCGATGTCCAGTTGTGCGGACCGTAGCGTTCGTTGTCGACATGGTGCAGTTCGGCCTCGCCGCTGAACATGCTGACGAAGTACTGCATGCCCTGCCAAGCCGGGAACGTCGCGTTCTTGTCCTTTGACAAGAATCGCCCGATCTTGCTCATCGCGGACAGGGTCCCCGTGGTGCCGGCCCACTGTGTGGTGAAGGGTGTACCCGTGAGTTCGCTCAGGGTCCGGGTAATGTCGCGGGCGGTGACGCGGTCACCTGCAACCTCGACGACGCGGGGAGCATCCGCATCGAGGGCCACGAGCGCGACGACACGTGCGACGTCGTCCTTCGTGGTGAAGTCGAGGACCTGGTCTGGGGAGGACCAGAACAGGACATGGTGCCGCGCGAACAGGATCATGGGGGCCTGTCCCGTGAGCATGTCGGTGAAGGCACCGTTGAGGACGGACGTCACGCGGAGTGGCGCGGCGTCGAGATCGGCGGCGAACTCGCGCCGGAGCTCGAAGTTGCGGTTGCTGCCGGGAGTCACCCGGCGGTAGTCCGCCGAGTAGTCCGACGGGATGAAGCGCTTTACGCCGGCGTCCACAGCGGCCGCGAGCAGGACCCGCTGAGCGTCAAGAATGACGGTGCTCGCACCGCTGACAGCCGAAATGACGGTGTCCACGCCTGACAACGCGGTCGTGAGGGTGGACTGATCCGTGTACGCCGCCTCGTGGATTTCCACCCGATCCTCCCTGGCATACATGCCCTGGGCCGTCCCGCTGCCGGGGCGTGTCAGAACCCGGACGAGGGTGGCCGGGTGTGAGTTGTCGCCGAGCAGCTCGCGAACGATGCGGGCGCCGAGGTCGCCCGTGGCGCCTGCGACGAGAACGGTGCTGGTCATTGTGGTGGGCCCTTTTTCTCTGCAGTTGTCGGCTCGGCGACAGCTGGACGATTGGTGGATTCAGAGGAGGTTCGCGCAGTGGCTGCTCGAGGATGGGTACAGGCTCTGTAGGACGCTCATAGGTTGGTGCGGTCTGACAGGCGGGAGCCTCCGGGGGAAGCGTTGCGGACTCCTCCGTGCCACCGGATGTGGAGGCAGGGCTGACGTACGGGGGTCAGAAGTCTCTGTCGAAGGGGCCCGTTTCGGTGACCGGGGCGTTGGAACTGGGGGTGCCGGTGGTGCTGGCGACTGCGGTGGTGGGGTTCCAGATCATGGTTGATGGGGTGATCGTGGTGCGGAGATTGCCAGGTCCGTTGGAGGCGGCGCCGAGTGCCACCGTGATGACCGTTCGTGGAACTCCGTTGGTAGTCACAGTGGTGGCTGTCATCGTCGCGATGAAGGTGGCAGTCTTACGGTTCCTGACGTAGTTCTGCATGAGATTGACCGTGCCGAGGTTGACGGTGGTGCCGGAACGCTGGATGTCGACGGTGTCCCCGATGTTGCCGAGACCGAGCAGGTTCCCGTCCCGCAAGCGAACGGTCACGGGCAGCGCGGCTCCGGTCCATCCGGAGACAACAGTGGCGGTGTTGACCTGCTGGCTGTAGGTGAACGTCATGGAGTCGCCGGCTCCCAGTGCTCCTGGTGTCCCGGGACCATTGGTTGTCTGGATGTCGGCACCGCGTAGCGGACTGTTGTCTACCCTGCGGGCGCTGACGGTCGCCGACAGGGTCTCCCGTCCGGTGTTGTCCGTGAGGACCGCGCGCAGGTCATAGAGACCGTCGGGGACGCTCTTGGTGTCCCAGTCACAGCTGTACGGGGTGACGGTGGGGATGCAGCGCGTGGTCCAGGCGGTGGTTCCCGTGGGCGCGGATTGGATACGCACCTGCCGGATTCCGGCGGTGGAGTTCGCCGATGCCGTAAGTCTTGCTATTCCGGTCAGGTAGGCGCCGGGGTCTTCTACCGACACGGAGGCAATGGTGTTGTCCACCGTTCGATTCGACACGACGGCTGAGGTTGTACTGGTACCTGCAGCGTCGGTGGCGATAGCACGGAAATTGTAGGCGCCGGCGGTCAGGGTCGTCGTGTCGAACCGGCACGAGAACGGCGCCGTATCGATGGTGCACATGGTTGTCCAGGTGGGTGTGCCTGTTCGGTTGTACTGCATCTGGACCTGGGCGATACCGGAATGAGCATCGGTCGCGGTTGCTGTGAAAGTTCTGGTTCCACTCAAGGGCGTACCGGGGTCGCTCAGGGTGACGACGGGCGCCAGATTGTCGACCAGGACATCAGTGATGGTTTCCGAGTAGGTCGTCGTGCTTCCCGATACGGCGACGGCGCGCAAGTCGTAGTAGTCGTTGGCAAGACCGCCAGTGTTCCAGGCGCAGTTATAGGGTGCGGCGACGGTCGTGCACAGAGCGCTCCACCGGTTGCTTCCGGCCAGGGAGTATTCCGTGCGTACCGAGTAGCTGCGTGAGCCTGAGCCGGAGAGGGTCGCGGCTAGAACGACTGTGCCGCGCTGGATATCGCCGGGGTCTGCAAGGGTGACCATGAAGGTGTTGGATACCGTGGTGTGCACCTCGGCGGAGGTGGCGCTGAGGCCGATGGTGCTGGTGGCGGTGGCGCGCAGACTATACGAGCCGTCCGGCACGCTTCGGGTGTTCCAATCGCAAGCGTAGGGAGCGGTGGTCACCGTGCACACGGCTGTCCACGTGGTGCCTCCGTCTGCCTGGTACTCGATTGTGATGTTGCTGATGGCGGTTTCGGTGTCGGAAGCTTCAGCGGCGAGGGCCGTGGTGGCCTGCACTGATGGGCCGGGGCTGACCATGGTGACGGACGGCGGGGTCCAGTCAGCAGCAGCACCGAACGTATTCGGGGAATTTACGGTGGTGGCTGTGAAGGCGGCGGTCGATGACATGATCCCACTGGCGACGACGAGGGCCAGTATTACTGCAGTCATTCCTGCGGCCGCACCAACCCTGACCGTGAAGCCCGCGACGCCGGATGGAGCAACTCCGTCACTGCCTGCAGGATCCTCCTCATCAGCATCTTTATCGTGGGGATCACTGCGCGGACCGCCGAAGAGGGCCATGACGATGGCGAGGAGAGTCAACGCGGACCACCATGCAAGCGACGAATAGTCCCTGATGTTCAGCCACAATCCGGGCAGACCGATCATCGGAACCAGAAGCCGTGCCTGTCCCGTGATCTGCTCGAGGGTCAGCGGCGTGCTGTCCACGTCGGCGTTCGCATCGCCGGCGGTGACGAAGGTGCCATCCGTATTTTCGGCGACGATTCTATGGAGCCGGGTTTTGTCCACTCCACTGGGCTCCGCGAAGGCAGGACTGGTGTACTCCACCACTCCGCCGACGGGGGCGGGCGTTCGGGGTTCCAAGGGAGCGGCGAGAACGACGTCGCCCGCACTGATGTGTGGTTCCATCGACCCGCTTTGGACAACCGTGCCGTGCCAATTCAGCGACGGCAGCAGAAGGGGCAGGATCGCGATCAGGGCAAGGCTGAGCACCACACCCAGATATAGGCGCGACAGGGCGAACGCCACGAAAGACACCCACCCGTCAGCGGAAAACACCAAGCCGAACCGGGAGGACACCGGGACGTGCCCGGGTTCCTCCCGGTTCACAAAGTCACTGTCTCCTGGATGCCCGCGTTACGGGGCAGTTGGGGAGTCGTCTGACTGGAGCTCCCAGACGAGATCGATGCCGGTCCGCGCGCCCTGCAGGGCGTTGATCGCGTCCTGGCTCATGTCGCCGGTTTCAAAGCGCCAGGTGGCCCGGTAACTCTGAGTCTCTCCGGGGATGCCGGCGGTCTGCCAGGCGGAACCGCCCGTCGCGAAGTCACTGTTGACCGTTGCAAGGGTCGACAGCGGTAGCTCCGGTACGGTGTTCTCGGCCGCTGGGATGAAGTCGGTGCAGTCGGCGAAGGAGCCGCCGGTGCCCTGCTCCAGGTCGATGAAGATCCTGTCCTCCATGCCGCGCGAGGGGATCAGGTTCTGGGTATAGGCCCGCACTTCCCCGGCGACGTTCGACTGGGAGGTGACCACAATGCACTTCTCGCCGGACTGCCCTGGAACGATGTTCTCTACGGTGAACGCGGCAGCTCCGAGGTCATCATCGTTCAGGACGACGTTTCCGGTGCTCCACGAGTTACCGGCATTGCGCGTAGAAGCGGTGAATGCAGCCTGCGAGCCCTGCCAGACCATCCCCCCGGCAACGAGCACAGCAAGAGGAGCGGCACCGAGCATAGCGATTTTGCGCATGCGCGCTGAAGGATTTTTCATGGTGTGAGACCTTTGGTTGAGACCGTGTCGAACTGAACAGTGTCAGCTGGAACTTGCCGGACGAGTGCCCCTCGTGTATAAGTCGACGCCCAGCACCGACATCGTCAGCGTACAGGCAAGGAACGCTGCTGCCTACGGAGGCCGTCCCGCTGGGGCGCGTTGATACGCACTCTTGACCCCGGTCGAAGGTGGGAGCAAAATTCGGGCATGCAAGGCCCCCTGCAGGATGAAGTTGCTCCCGATCAGCCAGGAGCCACGATAACCGTGGCCCGGCGCGACTACGACGACCTGCTGATTACCTACAGCTTCTTGCGGTGGATGATGATTGGGCTTCCCTTCCTGCTGTTTTTAGTTACCGCCTGGTATGCGCGGGAGACTGGGGGATTCGAGAGTTCGATCAGCGCCTACTACGGCGGCCCGATGAGAGACGTCTTCGTCGCGGTAATCATCGCTACCGCCGCGTGTATGGTGACCTACCGCGGGTGGTTCGCAGTGGAGGATTTCGCACTGAACTCGGCGGGCTTTTTCGCCGTCTTCGTGGCGTTGGTACCAGCCGAGTTGGACACCATCATGCGTGACTTGCGCAATCGTGAAGCGGCCCTTGCCGTTGCCTTGAGAAGCGATGGTGACCTTCCGGACGAATTGCCCACTGCGCTCAGGGACGCAGAGCCGGCGTTGACCGCGGAGGGGTACGGCTTGTCTCTGCGGATCACACTGACCGTCGTCCTCTTGTTCTGCGCCGTGTTGCTGATCAGAGAGTTGATCAGGTCCCGCCGCACTGTTAACCTCCTCGTCAGGGGCGGACGGGGTAAGCGCGTAATAGTTCTCTGCACAGCAGCGGCAGTAATCTTCTTCGTCACCTTGGCATACTCACAATTGTTGTCCGTCGCAGTTGACAGGGTGACGCTGCCGGGGCTTTCCTTGAATTCATATCGGTTCGATGTGCACACTATCGCAGCAATTTTCATGATCGCCTCGTTGATAGTGGTGGTGTTCAGCCATGGGTGGCCGAATATTGCAGCAGAAGGCGACCCAGAGCGCACTGTGCAGGCAGCGGATCGTACACTGCGCCACTTCTACAAAATCTTGGCAGGGCTCATGTCGGTTGGCTCTATAGCCGTATTTTTCCTAGCGTCGAAATACGACGCCGAGCACAGAGTGTTGATTCTGGAGTGGTACGAGATTGTGCTTTTTTGCTGTTTCTGGTCTCTGGAAACGATTAGATGGATCAAATACCTTCGTGGGGCTGAATCGACCACGCCGACCACGACGTAGCGCTTACCTCTATATTCCGGTGGTAAGCCACTGTCAAAAGTACCGCGCGACCGCGAGATAAGGCGGCCCATCGCGGCACGTGCCCATCGCGGTGAGTGCAGCGCGGTTGGGTTCAACCAACCGTCTGCAGTGTGATCTCGCGCAGGAGCCCTACTACATGTCCGATGCCTGGGCTTTGAGCCATTGTCCTGCGGTGCACCAGCCCTACCTGGCGTGCCGGTACGGGGTTGATCATCGGTATCGCGATCACGTCGGCGGGCAAGGGGGAACGGCCAAGGCGAGGCATGAGCGCGACGAGTGCTCCTTGTTCGACCATCGCTACGTGGGTTGCGAAGTCAGGGTCGTACACCTTGATCTGCGGAATGCGTCCCAGATCGGCGAAGATCCGCAGGAGAGCCTCGTTGCAGATGGCGCCGTGCGGGGTGCTGATCCAGTGCTCGTTGATCAGTTGGGACGGTTCAACCTCCTCATACCCGGCAAGAGGATGGTCGCGGTGGACTAGCAGGTCCGCTACATCCTCACACAGCCATTCGAGTAGTAGATGGTCGGGCACCTCTAGTGGCACTGAGTTCCAGTTGTGGACGATGCCCAGATCGGCTGTGCCGTCAGCGACATGGGCTACCGCTTCGCGTGGGTCTTCCGCGACCACCGTGACATCCAGATCAACTCCGGAGGTACTGATTCTTCCCAGCATCGGTCCCACCAGACCCCGGCATGCGGTGGAGAAGGACACAACCCGCAGCCGGCCATGCGGTGCAGTTGGATCAGCTAACAGTGTGGACTGGAGTTCTTCCAGTTCCGCGAGAATACGGCGCCCGTACGAGGCAAGGGCATGGCCACGTTCGGTGAGCAGCACTCCGCGTCCGTGCCGCTCCAACACCGAAAAGCCGGTTTGTTTCTCCAGTTTCTTGATCTGCTGGGATACGGCTGACGGACTGAAACCCATCATCTGCGCGGCAGCAACAACGGACCCGTGCTGCTCGACAGCTGCTAGGGCTTGCAGTGCCCCAATATCCACCATGAAGCAAACATACACGGTACTGGCTGGTAATCAACGCTGGTGCTTCATCCCTCTAGTACGACAGGATGAGGAACGTGAATCTTCGTCATTCTCTTCTTGCTGCCCTCGTCGCCGTCCTATGGGGGCTCAATTTCGTGGCCATCGAGCTAGGTCTTCATGCCAACGGCCGCGACGTCCCGCCATTATTGTTCGTAGTGATGAGGTTCGCTCTGGTGGTATTTCCCTGGATCTTCTTCGTGCGGAAGCCTGACGTGAGCTGGGCGGCAATACTCGGCGTGGGACTCTTCATGAGTGCCGGGCAATTCGGGCTGCTGTATCTGGCCCTGGCGCTAGGCATGCCGGCGGGTCTGGCCTCTCTGGTACTCCAGGCACAGGTACTGCTGACCGTGCTGCTGGCCGCCGCGTTCCTCGGTGAACGTCCCAGCCGGCGCCAGATCGCCGGTGTCATCCTAGGTGTTGCTGGTCTGGCCGTCGTAGCCCTTGGTCGCAGCGCGGTAGCGCCACTGCTTCCGTTGATCATCGTGCTTGGAGCAGCCCTCTCCTGGGCTGCTGGCAACGTGATCGCACGCAAAGCCAAAGCCGCATCCGGACTCGGGTTGGTGGTCTGGTCCGGCGCCGTCGTGCCGCTGCCCCTGGCTGGGCTCTCTCTCGTCATCGACGGTCCGGAAGCTGTTGCAGCAACGGTCACCGATCTGCAGACCGCCACTGTCCTGAGCGCCCTCTACACAGCGATTTTCGCTTCCCTGATCGGCTACGGGATCTGGAACCACCTCTTGGCCAGATACCCGTCATCCGCGGTGGTGCCGTTCACCTTGCTCGTCCCCGTCGTCGGAATGAGTACCGCCTGGCTGATCCTGCAGGAACAGCCAACCATCACCGAGATAGTCGGCGGACTGCTTCTCCTAGGCGGAGTAGCCACAGCAGTGCTTACAGGCGGCCGGAACCGCACCGAACAACCACCCCCGACCCCATCACCCGCTCTAGCAACCACAACCGCCAAGCAGTAGGTGAACGAATGTGATGTTAAGCAACTCGGGGGGCAGCCCCTCTCCAAGCCATGTCTGAAGAGGATCCGGGCCGAAGTCTTCGTGGTCCTCGATGGAGCCGTCGACTGCACTACCGCGACGACACTGGTGAATACGTAGAACGACTCACTCCAGGGCGCATCTATTACGCCAACCAGGAGACGAGCACGTCGCCTACCCAGCCCCCGAAGCCCGCCTCCTCGTGATCGAACGACAAGGCAGCATCTGATGAAGAGCCCTGTCCGATAAAAAGCCATGACGGTGTCTACATAGGTGTATTTGGTCAGCTGAGCACGGCATTCTCAGAAGACATACTCCTTCACTGGGACGGGCGGCCATCTCTGGGTCCGAAGGCTTTGATGGCGTCCGTATCAGTTGCAGGATGGCGCACTGCATCCTCCAACCAATCGGTGACTTGCGGAAAAGTTGACGTCGACCCGACGGCCTCGATGAGTTGATTACTGTCGAGGATTGTTCGAGCGAACGTGACAGCACCGTCGCCAAGCAGCGCCCAGTGCGCACCGGCCCTACCGTAGGGAAGCCCGACGCTGCCGGGATTGATCACCAAACGGTTCGCGGCGAGTCTCATGAACGGCATGTGTGTATGCCCGCAGACAATCGTCTGCACCTCCGTCGGCATCTCCTGCAGGACTTGCTCCCAACGTTCGCGTCGGCTGTCGACGAGGACAACTTCCTCATCGTCACGAGGGGTGGCATGACAGAACAGGACGAAACCGAAGCCCTGCACATCCAGGATGAGTTGCTCGGGCATGTCGGCCAGGAGCTCGAGATGAGCAGGCGACAACTGGGCTGCACCCCACACCGTGAGGGGGTCATCCTTGAGGCCGACATCCATGCCTTGAGCCATCTGCAGGAGCTCTCGGTCGGCGTTACCGCGGATCAGAACTGCGCGATCACCTAGTCCGATGAGTCGATCCAGCACTTCAGCAGGTTGCGGGCCCCACGTGTGGTCGCCGGTTACGACTATCAGCTCAGCGGCTTGCACAGCTGGTTCCGCGAGTACCTGGTCCAGAGCCGGAAGCATCCCATGAATGTCGGAGAGTACCGCGATGGTGGTCGTCATGCTCTCAGCGTGCCCGAGCTCGGCCTCTTCAGCTAGTCGACTGATCCCATCGATTCAGTACGCATTTGTTGAGAAGTGGAAGCTTAAGTTGCTGCCGTACCTCGGCTAGGCTCGCTGCCATGATGCTCCAGGAGGATCAGTTGCTATCGATTGTCTATACCAGTACCGCCGTGGACCTCTTCACGGAGGCGGATCTGATCGCATTGTTGACGACAAGCCGACGCAACAACGCTGAAACGCTGGTGACAGGCATGTTGTTGTACCGGGAAGGCCGTTTTCTTCAAGTTCTCGAAGGCCCGGCGATGTCTGTGCGTGAGCGAATGAGCGCCATCATCGAGGACACCCGTCATAGAGCGATCCGCATCCTGGTCGAGGACACCGCGGAACAACGACAATTCCCGGACTGGACCATGGCCTACGAGTCCATCAGTCCCATCATGTCTCACGAGCTATCCGATGAGGTGCCTGGCTACGAGCGGACGTTCGCCGATGCTGACTCGGACCCGGACCCCGCCAGGACAATCCGCACCCTTCAAAAGCTGATCCGCTGGTTCCAGGAACGTGCGATCCCACTACGGTGACTCCAGCAGCTAACGCTTGCTGTCCACGTGTGCGTACGTGAGAGTACCCTCATGATGTCCCGACTCCATGTCGCGGACTCCGCCGGATACCGACGAGCCTGTTGGACAGCCGGGTTTGGTGGCACAACCATGTGCTGAGCCGGTGTGTTGAATCCACATTGTGACCCAGTCGAGACGTGTCCTCGCCCGCTCTGTGATCGACGGGTCGGACACTTGGAGCATGGCGCTCATGGGGATTGAAGCAGGACGAAAAGTGCAGTGGCTCAGGGACAACAAATCGGCCCTGCCGTCGATGGCGGTGCTGCTCGCCGTGACAGTGTTTTGGGTTGTTGGAGCAGTGGGCGGTATCGGTTTCCTGACCGAGGCGAGTTCGCCCATGTCGATGCTGGTCGGACTTTACGTCATGCTCGCAGGCGTCGCCGTGTCGATCATCGTCGCCACGCTTGCGCTCAACGATCTCGTGAGCCGATACTCCCGGCCGCGCACCCGCCGCTAGAACAGCGCGCCATCAGGGCTGCTCGTCGCCCAGTGTAGCGAGTTGCTCAAGTGGCCAGCCATCTTCCACTCAGTGCCCGATCAACTCGCCCATGCCAATTTGATTCTTCGGTTGCCCAGAAACCGTCTTGAAACCAACGCACCAGCCATAAATCAGCGCGTCTGCTCAGGAGGCAGGGTAGCAAAACATAGTAGAAGCAGTGACGGCGGGGGAGTGGATGTGTTTCGTCAAAGTGTGGTGCAGCTCAACGGTTACAAGATGATGCTGCGGAAATCGTGAGAGCTGGGGTAGGGCCGTAAGCCTCAAAAAATCAGTGCCGTGGACGGTCCGATCGACGCTCGGCTCCATCTATCCGAGAGCAAAAGGCCCTCAACTGTCTGTCCGGTGAGGTGCGAAGTGATGAGTAAGTCGTCCAGTCCCCGGAGAGGGCTGTCGTCGGGTAAGGGGTTCGCTCTCGCGCACGTCCAGCGCGGCACCGGCGATCGTGCCGTCGAGCAGTGCTTGGGCCAGGGCCTGTGCGCACTACAGCCCAAGCAAAGAGGCAATGTCGGAGTGCGCTTGTACCTTCAGCGCTACCCAGCGCACGGGTGACCTCTGCTTGGCGAAAGCTCTCCAGTCCCGAATCCCTCGACCTCGATTTTGATGTGAATGGCTAGCGGGGAAGGGAGCCCGCCGACGAAACCTCGCCGGTTCGCCTTGAGCGGCCGTGGCAGGCGAGTCCTAGGATGGATCCTCCTGGTCAGCGGGCTGTTCTCAGATTGATGAGCTGTTCGGAGGCTTCCTAGATACGGTGTGCGTCGTCCATGTTCTGCATGGGTGCCCAGTGTTCCTGGGCGGTGGGTGGACCGCCTGCGGTGCGTTTGGGTCCGAAGAACTGGTCACCGCTGTCGGGGGTTGTGGCTGCCATGAGCGCGGGTAACGCTGCGTTCTGTGGGGTTCCGGCCAGGCCGATGAGGGAGAGTGCCCCGATGACACGGCGCTCCGGGGGTACACGGTCGCGTCCCATTCCGGGTTGCGCGGCGAGCAGGTTCGTGGGGGAAATGCCGGGGTGTGAGAGGTTGCTGCTGATGCCCCACCCGTTGACGCGGCTTCTAGCGTCGAGTTCTCGGGCGAACAGGCCGACGGCGATCTTGGAGCTGATGTAGGCCTTCATTACGTTGTAGTTCTGATCGTAATTCAGGTCTGCCCAGTCCACGGTGCCTTTCCGTGCAGCGACGCTGGTCTGGTGGGTGACACGGGCGTGGCCTTCCCTGAGGAGCGGCATCAAGCCCAGGGTGAGGGCGAAGTGGCCGAGGTGATTCGTGCCCAATTGCAGTTCGAACCCGTCTTGGGTGACCTGCCGTGCGGGTGGGCGCATGACGCCGGCGTTGTTGACCAGGATGTTGATGGGTCGTCCCTCGGCGGAAAGGGTGGTGACGAGATCGGTGACGGAGGTCAGGGAGGACAGGTCCAGGAGTCGGGTGCTGACTTCCGCGCCGTCGACGCCGGTGCGGATCCCTTCCACTACGGCGGCGCCTTTGTCCTGGTTGCGGACGGGCATGATGACTTCCGCGCCGGCTTGTGCGAGACGAGTGGCGATGACGGTGCCGATGCCGTCGCTGGCGCCGGTGACGACGGCGACCTGTCCGGTCAGGTCAGGGATGGGGAGGTCGTAGCTTCGTGGCATCTCAGGGTCCTTCGGTCGAGTGTTCGGTGATCACCGGGATCGGTGCCTGAGTTCATGCTGTACCGGCTGCCGCACCACATCTAGGACCTGTCGATCCACGGATAACGAAGCAGCGGATGATTGTCGCTGCTGGGACACCACAGGCTCCGACGCCACATGCTTCGCGACCAGATGCTGTGGGGCAAGGTCAGGGGCTGATGACGTGCGTGCCGACGACGGTCAGCAGTTGCAGTTTCTCGTAGCTGTCGCTGCCCGGCACGGCCGTGTAGACGAGTAGGCGGTGGGACTGGTCCGGGTCGAGGAGGGTCTGGCAGTTCAGATCCACTCGGCCGACGGTGGGGTGGAGGAATCGTTTGACCTCGGGCGGCTGCACGCCGACTTCCTGGGTGTCCCAGACCCGGCGGAAGTCTTCATTGTCCTGTAGGAGCGCGGCGAGTTCGGCGGCACGTGAGCCTGGTCCGCGGAGTGCGACAAGTTGGCGGAGTCCTGAGGCGTAGAGACGGCACAGTTGGTCACGTTCCTCGGGTGGGTACGCTTCCCTGACTGTCGGGTCGGTGAACCACCGGTACCCGATACTGCGCCCTGGGCCTGTGCGCAGTGAAGCGTCACCGAGCAGGGCCAGGCCGAGAGGTGTCTGCCGCAGAGTGTCTCCTACCTCGGTGATGATCTCCGCCGGCGTATCGGTCAGCCGGTCGAGGATCCTCAGCAGCCCGGGACTGACGAACTCGCTGCGGACGCCACGGGAAGGAGGTGTATGTCCGGCGAGGCGAAAGAGATGATCCCGTTCCCCGAGAGCCAGATGCAGCCCTTGAGCGATCGAGGTGATCATTTGCTCCGAAGGGTGCGGTCCGGTGCCGCGCTCCAACCGGGCGTAGTAGTCGGTCGACATGTGACACAGCCCGGCTACTTCCTCACGGCGCAGGCCACTGGTCCTCCTTCGCTGGCCCCGCATCAGCCCTACATCCTCGGGCTGCAGCGCCTCACGGCGATGCCGCAGAAACGAGCCCAAACCTTCACGATCAATCATGCCGACCATCCCTTCGTAGCAGGCCTTCTGTCTAGCGCGTTGACGCTCAGCTATCCACGGTCTCTCAGACCACCCTTAGATGAAGGCTAGGGCCCGGAGTCGTAAGGGCTGATGACCTGAAGTGGCTCCCATACGAGACCCTGCTGTTCTTCGGCCTTGTCGAGGGGTCGTGGTCGGCCGCGGAAACCCTGCGCGAAGCCGAGTCCGGTGTTCGACTGGCTGTGGCTGTCCTGACATGGTCAAGCAGCCGCCGTCAGGGCAGCCCCGTCCCAGATTCCTCATCGGTCGAAGTGGGTGACAGTCTTTGGTCGGACACGGACCGGACCCTGATATCTGACACGGACACTGTGTCTTGTGCAGAGCACGGAGGTCATGGCTGGTCTCATCCCGCTCAGGCGTTCAGGCGTTCCTGCAGAAGCGAGAGGCCGGGTCCCTGGAGATTTTCTAGGGCTGCCGGACGTCCGGACGCCACGAGAAGAAGCGACAACGCTGGTCCCAGGACGACCTGCCCCGAACCGATCGTGAATCCTTCATCAGTCGCGGTGAGTTCCAAGCCAGCAAGCCGTCTCCTCCCGCCGGATAAGCGGTCACCCGAGAGGTAAATCAACGCTTCCTCCAACGTCAGGTTGAGGACTGGGCGCTCGATACCGAGAGGTCGCCTGATGTCCTCACCGTGCACGACGATCTCGATGAGTCTGGTGATGAACGGCCCGGGAGGCCTGGTGGTGCTGGTCATCGACGCCCTATATTTTCGAAGCGTTTCTGCAGGAGTAGCGGCTCGTTCGGCTGCTACTTCCCGCGCGTTCGCTCGGTCGAAGTCAAAGCCCGCCCGAGCGAGGGACACCCAAAAGCCGCGTCGAGTGGTTCCAGCTGACCCGATCAGGTGAGCAACAACATCGTGAACATCCCAGGCTACGCACGAAGAGGCAACGGACCACTGCGCGTCGGTCAGCGATGCGAGATCTTCAGCCAGGGCTTGGCGTTCCTGATGCACGAGCTGCCAATCATTCTTCATGTTCGCCCTTCGTCCTTGAGTGCTTATAAAAGCAGTAGACGCAACTGAACCTCAGAAATCATCGGCAGGAACAGAAAGCGGAAGCACCGGATTCAGAACTCCGGCGTTGCACCTGAATTCATCAGCACCCGGCCCCTACCGCTCGAGGGTTTTTCCCTTGGCGCTTGCGCTGAAGCTGTCGGTGGGGCATCGGCTGACCCTGCTTACTGGGAGTGGTACAGAATCGACGGCACTCTGAAGAGGTCCGGGTATTTCGAGATGGGTGAGCCGGTCGACGAATGGACCACATATGACCGGGACGGCATGCCTTACAAAGTGACTGATCGGGGTCGTGGCCCAGCAAAGCATGAGTGAACCTTCAT
Source organism: Arthrobacter sp. PL16 (assembly GCF_035985055.1). Lineage (NCBI taxonomy): Bacteria > Bacillati > Actinomycetota > Actinomycetes > Micrococcales > Micrococcaceae > Arthrobacter > Arthrobacter sp. PL16. The sequence continues at coordinate 97,275 of NZ_JAXCIC010000003.1, read as the reverse complement.
CGTCCCGCTGAGGGATCGACTATCGGCTTTTTTGGCGGCGGGTTCGAGCTGGCACATGATCAGGGAAGTCTTCCCCGGTCCCTCCTCGACAAAGGAACTAGCACCCGACCCGATGCGTTAGCATCGATGTATCAAGGGGAGTACTCCCGACTGCGATGGACCCGTCACTACGGATGCACTGATGCATCCCGGGCCATCGGTACCGGCTCAGGCCGGGCGGAGGAGACCTTGGCGCCTATGTCCGACGCCTACCCCTCTGGAGTACACCTCATGCAGGTCACCCCCACGATCTGGTTGATCACCATTGCCGTGACGATCCTCTTCTTCGTCTACGAGTTCTTCGCGCACGTGCGCACACCCCACGAACCGACCATCGGTGAATCCGCACGCTGGTCCGCCTTCTACATCGGCCTGGCCCTGCTGTTCGGCGTCGGTATCGGCACCGTCTCCGGCTGGACGTTCGGCGGCGAGTACTTCGCCGGATACCTCACCGAGAAGGCCCTCTCGATCGACAATCTCTTCGTCTTCCTCATCGTGATGACGGGCTTCGCGGTACCCAAGAAGTACCAGCAGAAGGTGCTGATGATCGGCATCATCATCGCCCTGATCCTCCGCGGCGCGTTCATCGCCATCGGCGCCGGCTTGATCGAAAACTTTTCCTGGATCTTCTACATCTTCGGCGCGCTGCTGCTCTTCCTCGCTTACAAGCAGGCCTTCGGTAGCCACGACTCCAACCCGGCTGATGGCAAGTTCATGCAGCTCGTCCGCCGCGTGCTCCCCGTCACCGACGAGTACCACGAGGACAAGCTCACCGTGAAGAAGGGTGGCACGCGCTACGTCACGCCGATGCTGCTGACCATCATCGCGATCGGCTTCGTGGACCTGATCTTCGCCGTCGACTCCATCCCCGCGATTTACGGCCTCACCAACGAGGCGTACATCGTCTTCACCGCCAACGCCTTCGCCCTCATGGGCCTGCGTCAGCTGTTCTTCCTCATCGGCGGACTCCTCGAGCGCCTGGTCTACCTGGCGCAGGGCCTCGCCGTGATCCTCGCGTTCATCGGCGTGAAGCTCGTCTTCCACGCCCTGCACGTCAACGAGCTGTCCTTCATCAACGGCGGCGAACCGCTCCTCTGGGTGCCCGAGATCCCGATCTGGCTCTCGCTGCTCTTCATCGGCGCCACGATCGCCGTCGCCACCGTCGCCAGCCTCCTGAAGACCCGGGGCGACGGCGCGAAGAAGGATCGCGATCAGGTCGAGGGCGAGCCCGTCGTCACGGCCGATGCCGAGGGTACGGACATCGAGTCCGGGCTCGACGACGACAAGAGCACCGCGACCAGCCGGAAGTAACCCGCTCGACGACGAACGTCCCGGTCTCCTGCTACAAGAGGCCGGGACGTTGTGCGTCCGTCAGAACAGCGGCCAGGGCACGGCCGGCATTTCGCCACGGGGAACCGGAAATCGGCCGGCCGATCGCAACCGGGCGCAGCGCGCGGCGAGCGTAGCGATTTCCTCGGCGGTGAGCAGGTCCGCCAGGTCCCGGCCCAACTCACCGTTCAGCCCGTCGCTGACACGATCGATGCCGTCGAGCTCCTCGGCGGTGAGCGGGTCTCCCAGCCACCCCCACAGCACCGTGCGGAGCTTGTGATCACTGTTGAAGGTAAGTCCATGGTCCACGCCGTGTCGGTGTCCGTCCTCCATGGCGAGGACGTGGTCGCCTTTGCGATCGGCGTTGTCGACGACGACGTCGAAGACGGCCATGCGTCGCAGAGGCTGCGAGTCTTCGTGAATAAGGGCGACTCGTCGGTTGTTCTCGTCCCGACCCTCGAGAACCTGCTTCCATCCGGTCTCCGGTACATCGTCGGCCGCGACCAGATCAACCGCCGTCTGGTCGGGGTCAGTCTCCTGCCAGAGTTGCACCATTCCCTCGCCGAACGGACCATCGCGCAGCCACGTGCGCGGCACGATGTTCCAGCCGAGAACCTCGGAGACAAGGTAGGCGGCAACCTCCCGGTGCGCCAGGAACCCGTCGGGAAAGTCCCACAACGGCTTCTCGCCTTTGATCGGCTTGTAGACGACAGCCGCCTCGCCGATACTGCCCAGGAAGGTAGCGTTCGACGCCGTCGTGATGCGGCCGGTGAGCGTCAGCTCGGCGGTCACCAGGTCGGGCGCCGGCATCAGACCTCGGGAACGGTGCAGACATGCCCGTCGGCGTCTATGGGGTAACCGCAGAGCACGCAGATCGGACGCCCGGCGCCCACGACCTCACGGGTGCGCTTGGCGAAGGCACGGGCGGTGCCGACCGGCATGCGGACCAGCAGCATTTCCGGCGCGTCGGTGCCGTCTTCATCGAGCGATTCCTCGATGGCATCAGCATCAGCATCAGCATCGACATCGATGAGTGGGTAGGCCTCGATGACGACTTGCGCCGTCGTCGGGTCCCACCCCAGGCTCATGGTGCCGGTCCGGAACTGTTCCTCGACGGCCTCGAGCTGGTCATTGTCGACAAGTTCGACGGGAGTGCTCGTGGGAATGCTGAAGGGATTGCCCTCAAGCTTGATGAGCTGGTCGAGGATCTCGTCGATCTTCTCGGCGAGCAGGGCAGACTGCTGTTTCTCCAGGGCGATACTGACGATCTGCTTTCCGGTGCGCACCTGCAGGTAGAACGTGCGTTCCCCCGGAACGCCGATGGTGCCGACGATGACCCGATCGGGCCAGGCAAACTCGTGAACAATTGTGGGCATGGAACTATTTTAGGCTCATGAGGTTCGTGGCGCCGTGTGCCCTGCGCCACCGCCTACCGGCGCATCGTCGGACTGGCCGCTGTTCGACAACCACGACAGATCTCCGGCGTCGGTGTTGGTTGCGAAGACGCTCGGCCGACTGGTGCCGTACCGCACGATCGATACGGAGGCGGGGCCCACGTTGATTCGCTGGAACAGGTCGAGGTGCATGCCGAGCGCGTCGGCGAGGATCGACTTGATGATGTCCCCGTGGCTCACTGCCACCCACACGGCCCCTGGTCCGTGCTCCGCCTCGAAGGCAGCGTCGTGGCGTCGAATTGCTGCCACCGACCTGGCCTGCATCGCGGCCATGGATTCGCCACCGGGAAAGGTCACGGCGGACGGTTGCGACTGCACGACCGACCACAGATCCTCGGTCGCGAGCTCGGTGAGCGTGCGGCCCTGCCACTGGCCGTAATCGCACTCGGTGAGGTCGGGATCGAGAGGCGCGTGCGGGGTGCCGGTCTGGCGATCGAGGATGAACCGGGCGGTTTGCTGACAGCGCTCGAGGGGGCTCGACACCACTCCGACGACGGGAACGGCCGCGATCCGGTCCCCGGTCAGGGCCGCCTGGTCGCGCCCGATCTCGTCCAGGCTGACGCCGACGGATCGACCGGCCAGCAGTCCGGTGGCATTCGCTGTGGTGCGGCCGTGCCGCACGAGGATAACTGTGGCCATCCATCCACCCTAACCACCCGCTCGACGACGGTGTTACCGGGTGTTCTGAGCAGGGGAGGACCCAACCGTTCTGAGGAATCACCAGGACTGCTGCCTCGGGCCCAGCCGGTGTGCGGCAGGGGTGTCCTATGCGCAATTCTCCTAGCTAGCGACCCTATCGGCGGTTGTGGGCCGCAGCATGGGCAACGGGAGGTGAGAAAAGACGGATTGAGCGACGAGCAGCGCGAGGCCGATGATGCCGGCCTGCTTTCCCTGCGTGGCGCCCACGATCTGGATCCTGCGCGTGGCGAGTGGCAGGGACCGGCGGTACACGGCGCTCTTGATGCCGGCGAACAGGTAGTCGTCCGCCGCGGCCAGCTGCCCGCCGATGACGACAACTTGCGGATTGAAGAGATTCACAGTGACCGCGATGGCCTCGCCGAGGAGCTGGCTCGCGTTGCGCGCCAGCCGAACGGCATCCCGATTGCCACTGCGCAGCAACCTGACGGCATCGTCCACCGAATCTGCATCGACGCCGAGGGCCTGGAGGTCGCGGAGGATCGCCCAACCACCCGCATAAGCTTCCAGGCATCCGATGTTGCCGCATCGGCACTCCGGTTCGTCCCGCACGTATGCGGGCTTCGAGACGTAGTTGTGGCCAATATCCCCCGCGGCCCCGTCCGCTCCCCGATGTAGCCGGCCATCTGAGATCAAGCCGGATCCGACGCCGGTGCCCACCTTCACCATGAGGAGGTGCCTGACCTCGGGGTGCGATACCTGCTGTTCCCCGAATGCCATCGCGTTTGCGTCCTTGTCGACGATGACGGGGCAGTCGTAACCGCGGCTGAACCAGCCGGGAATGTCGTACTGGTCCCAGCCCGTCATGATCGGCGGGTGCACCACCTGCCCGGACGCCGTGTCCACCGGACCGGGCACGCTGATGCCGATGCCCACCACGGAGTCGGGCAGGGCGGCGGCGCCCTCGAGCAGGCGCACGAACTCATCCCCTACGAGACCAAGGACGATGTCGGGGCCCTCGGTGACCGGGATGGTGAGTTCCACTTCAGCCAGGATGGTTCCGGAAAGATCGCACAGCCCTACGCGCATTCCGGTTGCGCCGATATCAGCGACCAGCAAATGCCCACCCGTGCGGTTGAAGGCAAAAGACTCCGCTGGGCGGCCCTTCGTGGACTCCGCTCCGGAGGGGGTTACGAGACGCGTATCGAGGAGTGAGTCGATGCGCTGGTTGATGGTCGAGCGGGACAGACCTGTCCGCGCAGCAACCTCTGTTTTTGTGAGCACGAGTCCTGATCGAAAGAGTTGCAGGATTTCCACGGTGCCACCTGTTGCACCACCTGTGGGCGGTGGTGTGTACGGACTGTCGCCCACTCTCACCCCTTCGTTGCGGACCCTGCTTGTCATATTAACCCGATCAGAGCTGGTAGTTGCGTACGTCACAACCTGTAGTTATGCTAACACCCAACGTTACTTCGACGTACATATGGTTTTCAAAGTCAGAAGGGGCAACGATGCCACAGCTACGGAACACCTTGATCGTTATCGCCGCCACCACTGTGGGAGTTGTCTCCCTCGCGGGGTGCAGCACCACCGCCACCACGCCCGCTGCGTCCGGGGGCGGAGAAGCAAAGACCGCCGCCGTCATCAAGGGCCTCGACAACCCGTTCTTCCAGTCCATGGAAGAGGGCATCAAGGCAGCTGATGACTCCATCACGGTCCAGGCCGCCCAGGACATCACCGACACGAGCGGCCAAGCGGACCGGCTCTCCTCGCTGGCCGGCCAGGACTTCAGTTGCTTCATCATCAACCCCATCAGCGGCAACAACCTGCTGCAGGGCGTGGCGCAACTCAAGGCCAGCGGCAAGACCGTCGTGAACATCGACAGCCCGGTCGATCCGGACGCTGCAGCGTCCGCGAACGCGACGCCCGACACTTACATCGGCACGGACAATGTCTCCGCGGGCAATCTGGCCGGCGAGCACATGGCGAGCCTCGTCGACGACGGCGCGAAGGTCGCCGTGATCGGCGGCATCGCCGGTGACGTCACCAGCGGCGACAGGGTCACGGGGTTCACGGAGGGACTCGGTGGAAAGGGCCAGGTCCTGGAGACCGTCTCGGCGGACTGGGATCGCCAGGTCGCCCTGACCAAGGCCGGGGACCTGCTGCGCGCAAACCCGGATATCGCGGGCTTCTTCGTGGCCAACGACATCATGGGCCTGGGTGTCGCCCGCGCCGTCGCGGATGCCGGCCTCACCGGAACAGTGTCCATCATCAGCGTCGACGGCGTCCCCGAGGGCCTGTCGGGCGTGGAATCCGGCGAGCTGACGGCGACCGTGGCCCAGTACCCCTACGCCATCGGCGAGATGGGGGCCCAGGCTTGCGCAGCAGCGGCTGCCGGCGACGAGCTCCCCGAGAACGTCGAGGCACCGGTGGCCCTGGTCACCAAGGACAACGTCTCCGACGCCCTTGCCGCCGCACCCGCACCCTTCGAAGACTTCGACAATCCATTCGCTCAGTAGCATTCAGGACCGACCAAGGAAGCCAGGCGCCATGTCCTCCGTTCCGCATACATCCACGCCTCCGGTAGGGAAGACACCGCCGGCAACCAGTACCCGACAGCCCCCGTCTCCGAGTGCGCCGCACGGCGACCGCTGGTATTCGAACCTGCGGCGCATCGGATTCTGGGCCGACCACGCCGCCATCATCGGCCTGGTGTTGCTCGTCATCGTGTTCACCGCCCTGAATCCGGTCTTCCTGACTCTCGGGAACGTCCAATCGATCCTCGTCGCGTCGTCGATCCTGATGGTCCTCACAGTGGGTCAGGCCTTCGTGATCCTCAGTGACGGCATCGACCTGTCCGTCGCATCGACCATGACCCTCGGGGTGATCGCCTTCGGTATCGCCTTCTCCCAGGGCGCAGGCCTGCTGATCAGCATGATTTCCGCCGTCGTGGCAAGCGCGCTGATCGGCTTCCTGAACGGCATTCTCGTGGCCAAGGGCAAGATCACCGACTTCATCGTGACCCTCGGATCACTCTCCGTGGCATCCGGCCTCGCCCTGGTGCTTTCGGACGGAAAGCCGATCTCGGTCTTCAGTGTGGACCTGATCAATTTCTCCACGCATGGCCTGCTGATCTTCGGCTTTCCTTTCATCGTCGCTGCGGTGATCGCCGTTCTGGCTCACGTGCTGCTCTTCAGGACTCGCTTCGGAACGCACCTGTTCGCGACCGGCGGGTCGAAGGAAGCAGCCCAGGCTACCGGCATCAACACGGCCCGCATCAAGATCGCGGTCTACACGATCTCCGGTGTCCTCGCCGGTATCGCTGCCATCATGCTCATCGCACGGGTAGGCGCCTCCGAACCGGCAGCGAACACGACGTTCCTGCTCAACTCGGTCGCCGCCGTCGTCCTGGGAGGTATCAGCCTCGCCGGTGGAAAGGGGAACATCTTCGGACCCATCGTGGGTGCACTGCTTCTGACGGTGCTCACCAACGGACTCACCTTGATGAACGTGTCGCAGTTCTACCAGCCCCTGGCCGTCGGCGTCGTCGTCATCCTCGCCGCCCTACTTTCGAGGTTCCAGAAATGACCACCACCACGACCCAACCGATCGTCGACGTGCAGGATGTTTCCCTGTCCTTCGGCAACGTCAAGGCCCTCCAGAACGTGAGTCTCACGCTCGCCCCCGGTGAGATCACCGCGATCGTCGGAGACAACGGCGCCGGGAAGTCGACACTGGTCCGCTGCATCTCAGGTATCCACCGTGCGCAGTCAGGCTCCATCCGGTTCGACGGCGAGGAGACACACTTCCGCAACCCGGAGGACGCCCGGGAAAAGGGCATCGAGACCGTGCATCAGAACCTGGCGCTGGTCGATGACCTCACCGTTTGGCAGAACCTCTTCCTGAACCGCGAACTCACCCGCGGCCTTGGACCGATTCGCTTCCTTGATCGGAAGGCGATGCGCCAGGAGGCCGAACGCATGGTGTCCACCCTCGCCGTGAACGTGCCGGCCGTGAAGTCCAAGGTCCGCCGACTGTCCGGCGGGCAGCGGCAAGCCGTGTCCATCTGCCGGGCTGCGGGCTTCAGTTCCCGGCTCGTCATCATGGACGAACCCACTGCCGCGCTCGGTGTCCAGGAAACGGCGAAAGTCGAGCAACTGATCCTCAGATTGCGCGACGACGGACACCCGGTGCTCCTCATCAGCCACAATTTCAGCCAGGTCATGCGACTCAGCGATCAGGTCTGGGTCATGCGCGCCGGCCGATGCGTCGCAGGCAGGCGCACCAGCGAAACCACCGGCGACGAGATCGTCGCCCTCATCACCGGCTCCCGCGAGCAGTAGAGACGAAGGAACGAATTCCCATGACCATCCAGAACAAGCTCGGTGTCCACGCTCTCGTGTGGGCAGGCGACACCTCCCGCGACTCCGTCGAGACCGTCATCACCCGTACAGCCGCCGCAGGCTATGACCTGGTCGAGTTCTCCCTCCACGACTCGCTGAACCTCGACGTCGAGCACGCCAGGAAACTCCTCGTGGAGAACAATCTCGGAGTGGTCTGCTCCCGCGGGCTGGCCTTCGACGCCGATGTCTCCAGCGATGATGCGGCGACGGTCGACCGCGGCGCGAAGCTGCTCCAGGACTCGCTGCAGATCACGCACGAACTCGGTGGTACCCATTTCACCGGGGCCCTGTTCAGCGCCCTCGGCAAGTACGGCGCCCCCATGACGGCCGCAGGCAGGGACAACGTGGTGGGTGTCCTCAAAGAACTCGCCGCCGAGGCGAAGTCACGCTCGATGACCCTCGGACTGGAGATCTGCAACAGATACGAGACGAACGTCATCAACACCGCGCACGACGCGCTGCGCCTGGCCGATGACATCGGCGAGGACAACGTGCTGATCCACCTCGACACGTACCACATGAACATCGAGGAAAACGATCTCGTGACCCCGGTGTACGAGGTGGGGGAGCGGTTGGGCTACGTGCACATCGGTGAGAACCACCGTGGCTACCTCGGCTCGGGACACCTCGACTTCACGTCGTTCTTCCACGCCCTCGCCGGCATCAACTACTCCGGTCCCATCACCTTCGAGAGCTTCTCGTCCGCCGTCGTCGCCCGTGGCCTGTCCAACGACCTCGCCGTCTGGCGGAACCTGTGGACCGACAGCGAGGACCTCGCGGTCCACGCACGTACCTTCATGGAGAACCACCTGCACGCGAACCAGGCCACGCGGTGACCCTGGAGGAACTCCTTCAGCGGATCGCGCAACTCAAGACACAGGCCGACTCCGTGATCATCGGGGTCGTCGGTGCTCCCGGGGCAGGCAAGACGACGCTCGTCGAACAACTCATGATGCGGCTCAACGCCGGGCAGGAGTCACCGGAGCTCCAGCGCCATGCGCATGTGCCGATGGACGGATACCACCTCGCCGACGTCGAACTCACCCGCCTGGGTAGGCTCGACCGAAAGGGGGCACCCGACACCTTCGATGCGTACGGGTATGCAGCGCTCCTCAAACGGCTGAGAGAACGGCACGACGACGTGGTCTACGCGCCGGGATTCGAACGGACGCTCGAACAACCGATCGCCGGTGCGATCCCGGTCTTTCCCGCAGCCACCACCATCCTCACCGAAGGCAACTACCTCCTCCTCGATACGCCTGGCTGGCATGAAGTGCGGGAGCAGTGCACCGAGATCTGGTACTGCGAGCAGGACGACGACGTCAGGATCCAACGCCTGATCGACCGCCACGTACGGTTCGGGAAGAGCCCAGCCGCTGCCGCCGAGTGGGTGACGAAGGTCGACGAGCCGAATGCGCACTTGATCCGCAGCACCCGGGACCGAGCGGATCTCGTCGTCAGGTTGGAAGAAGTCGCCGCTGCCTGATGCCACTGCGGCGTTCTGCCACACCGGTCTTGGCTTGATCACGGCACGACAATCCAGCAGTGTGACAGCTTCCTGCCGGTTCTCAGGTGCCGCAGTAGGTCGTGTATTCACCGAAGTTGTCCGGGGCTCCGGAGGCAAAGCGCTCCAGGCCGGGGCGCTCCTCGAAGGGCCGTCGGACGGCATCGACGAGCTGGTCCAGTGGTTCCAGGTCTCCCGCGGTCGCGGCCCCGAGAGCCTCTTCGACAAGGTGGTTCCTCGGGATGTAGACCGAATTCACGCGGTCCATTGCGTCGGCGTCCGGCCCGAGGGCCAGCCATCGCTCGGCCCAGGCGTCGAAGGCGGCGACGTCGAGCACCTTGTCGCGCGGGGGCCGGGCGTCACCGCGCACCACCGAGCTGAGGCCCCGGAAGAAGGACGTGTAGTCGACGTGGTTGTCCTGCAGGAGGGTGAGGACCTGATCGGCGAGCGGTGATGCGTCCTCGTCCGCGACGTCGTCGGGCAGTCCCAGCTTCGCCTTCATCCCGGAGAGCCATGCCGCGCTGTACTGGGGGCGGAACTGCTCAAGGGTCGCGACGGCGGTCTTCACCGCCTGCTCCTGGTCCTCGCCGATCAGCGGCAGCAGTGCCTCCGCGAGGCGCGCAAGATTCCATTCCGCGATGAGCGGCTGGTTGGCGTAGGCGTAGCGGCCGGAGTGGTCGATGGAGCTGTAGACGGTGGCGTAGTCGAAGACGTCCATGAACGCGCAGGGCCCGTAGTCGATGGTCTCACCCGAGATGGTCATGTTGTCCGTGTTCATCACGCCGTGGATGAAGCCCGCGAGCATCCACTGCGCCACGAGCGAGGCCTGTGCCGTGACGACGGACTCGAAGAGCGCCAGATGCGGATTCTCGGCCTGGGCCGCGGAGGGGTAGTGGCGGTCGATGGCGTGGTCGGCGAGGCGCCGGAGGAGGTCCTGGTCACCCGTCGCCGCGGCGTACTGGAAGCTGCCGACACGCAGGTGACTACTGGCGACGCGCGTGAGGAGGGCACCGGGCAGCATCGTTTCGCGGCGCACCGCACGTCCGGTGGCGACGACGGCGAGGGAACGCGTGGTGGGAATCCCGAGTGCGTGCATGGCTTCGCTGATGATGTACTCGCGCAGCATGGGGCCGACGGCGGCGAGCCCGTCACCGCCGCGGGCGAAGGGCGTGCGGCCCGAACCCTTGAGATGGACGTCCCGCAGGTTCCCTTCGGCGTCGGTGATCTCGCCCAGCAGCAGGGCGCGGCCGTCGCCGAGGCGCGGGTTGAAGCTCCCGAACTGATGTCCGGAGTACGCCTGGGCCACCGGCACCACTCCGACGGGCACCGATGCCCCCGTCAGGAAACCGAGGCCGTCGGGGGAGCGGAGGAACTCGACGTCGAAGCCGAGCTCGGCCGCGAGACCTTCGTTCAGGGCGAGGATCCGGGGTTCAGGGGCTTCGTCGGCCTGCCAGGCGACCGCCATCTCGGGCAGGTCCCGCGCGAAGCGACCGTCGAAGGTGACTTGGGACTGTGTAGGCGAGCTCATCCTTAAACGGTACGCCGCGGCCCAGGGCTCTGACACGGGCACAGAGGGGTTGCATGGCGGTGGAACGCCCTCATACCAAGCTCGTCAGCCCCTCCTGCGCGGCGACGGCGTGCTGGGCCAGGGCGGAGAACCGCCTGGTTGCGGGAGAGAGGTACCCGTGTTTCCGTTGGACGAGTGCGATCGTGTCGTACAGCGGTTCGGCGAAGGGGAAGCTCCGGACCTGGTCCTCGGATCGGAGTGACGCCAGGATGCCCCGTGCCATGAAGGACTCACCGGCACCGGCAGCCACGAGGTCGTAGGCCGTCTCGGCGTGCTCCACCTCCATCTGGCCCTCGATGGACAGCCCCGCAAGGCTCGCGCGCGCCTGGAGCTGCCGCCGGGTGGGGTCCATCCAGCCGGCGTTGGCGTCGTAGAGGACGAGTTTCGCTTCGGCCAGCTCCTCGATGGTGACGGGTCCGGCGTCGGGATCGCGGGTCGAGGAGATGAAGCGGACCTCGTCCCTCGCCAGCTGCCGGACCTCGAGGTCCTGGGCGTCGACGGGAAGGACGACGAGCCCGCATTCGATCTCCCCGCTGGCGACGGATGCGGCGACGACATGCGAGTTGAGGCCGATCATGCGTACCCGGACATCCGGGTACTTGCGGTGGAACTGCACGACGAGGTCCGCGAGGTCGTAGTTCGCGGCGTACCTGAGAACGCCGAAGGTCGAGACACCGCCGGTCAGTGTGTGCAGCGCCTGCACGGCCTCCACGCCGCGGCGGGCCGAATTCACGCAGTCGAGTGCGTGCGGGTGGAGCTCTTCGGCCGCAGGCGCAGGGGAGAGCCCCTTCGAGGTGCGCGTGAAGAGGGAGGAGCCCAGCTCCTGTTCGAGCCGGGAGATCAGTTCGGACGCGGATGCCTGGCTGATGCCCAGCTCCTTCGCCGCCGCGCTCAGCGACCCGAGGGCATGTACAGCGAGGAACGCACGCAGCTGGTTCAACGTCATAGGGAAAACCTATATCTTCTACTGGTAAAAGGTGGGTTCCCCTATGCTCCTGCCGGACCTACGCTTCCCGCATGGAACTGAATGCCCATCACGCCTCGTTCATCAGCGGATCCTACGAGTGCCTGAAGAGTGCGGCGATCGGCGGGGTGCCTGCGCAGCGGTTGCCGAAGGTCGTGGAGACCGTATCGGAGATGCTGTCGGTCATCGAGAATGGCGGGCGCGACGCCGTCCTGGAGTATTCACGCACCCTCGACGGGTGGGGAGGCGGCGACCTCGAGATGAGTGCGGACTCCCTCCGGCGCACCGGGGACGCCCTCGAGCCCGCATTGCGCACAGCACTCGAGGCCGGGGCGGAACGCACCAGGAACTTCGCCGGGCTCCAGCTCCAACATCTCCAGGACTTCGAGGCCGAGGTGATGCCGGGAGTGGTGGTGGGCCACCGGTACATCCCCGTCCAGCGCGTCGGCGCCTACCTCCCGGCCGGTCGCTTCCCCATCCTTGCCAGCGCCTTCATGACGGTCGGCGTCGCCAAGACAGCGGGCGTGCCCACCGTCGTCGCCTGTTCGCCGCCCACCTCCGCGACCGCCGGCAACCCTGCGGTGTTCTACTCCGCCTATTTGTCCGGCGTGGACCGGGCGTTCGTCGTCGGTGGTGTCCAGGCGCTCGCCGCCATGGCCTTCGGGCTGCTCGGGGAACAGCCCATGGACATGCTGGTCGGTGCAGGCAACGCCTTCGTCACCGAGGCCAAACGGCAACTCTTCGGGAGGGTGGGGATGGACCTGCTCGCCGGCCCGTCCGAGGTGGCCGTCATCGCCGATGACACCGCGGACCCCGTCATCGTCGCCGCAGACCTGCTCGGCCAGGCGGAACACGGCCCGCAGTCTCCCGCGGCTCTCGTCACCACCTCCCGCGAACTCGCCGTCGCGGTTCTCGCCGAGGTTGACCGCCAGCTGGAGGACCTGTCCACGCGGGACATCGCAGGAGCGGCGTGGCGCGACTACGGGACGGTGTACGTAGCGGATGACCGCGCCACCGCCGTCGAGCTCATGGACGTGCTCGCCCCCGAGCACCTGGAAGTCATCACGGCCGATGACGCCTACTACCAGACGAACCTCACCAACTACGGCTCGCTCTTCCTCGGTCCCTGGTCGACGGTTGCCTACTCCGACAAGGGCATCACCGGCACCAATCACGTCCTGCCCACCGGGGGTGGCGCGCGCTCCTCCGCCGGGTTGTCGGTCTCACGTTTCCTGAAGCCGCTGACCTTCCAGCGCATCGACCGTTCGGCCACGATGAACCTCGCTCCGCTGGTCTCCGAGATCTCCGCATACGAGGGCATGGAAGCCCACCAGCGCACCGCCGACTACCGGATCGCCCGATTCGGGAACCACGCAGCACCGACCAAGGAGCAACCATGAACAGCAGGCGAGCAGCAACCTCGATCGCAGCCGGGGCACTGGGAATCGCCCTGACCCTCACCGCGTGCGGGGGCGGCGATTCCGGCGGCAGTGAGGCTGGAGGAGGGGGCGACGGCGAGATCACGACGATCACCATCGCCACCTCCAACGACGCGCCCTTCTCCTTCACCGACGAAGCCGGTGACCTGCAGGGCATCGACGGCGAGATGATGAACTGGATTGCCGAGAAGAAGGGCTGGGAGGTGGAGGTCTTCGTGTCCGAGTTCGCCACCCTGATCCCCGCTATCAAGGCCGGGAAGGCGGACACAGTCGTGGATGCCATGTACATCACGGACGTGCGCAAGGAAGAAGTGAACTTCACGGACACCTGGTACCAGCAGGGCGAGGGCATGGTGGTGCCCGGCGACTCGACCATGACCAACCGCGACGACGCCAAGGGCAGCGTCATCGGTGTCCAGACCGGCACCACCTTCATCGAACTGGCCGAGTCCCTCGAGCCGAAGGAGATCAAGTACTTCGACTCGCAGGCGGCACTCCTCACCGCGGTGGAGAACAAGCAGGTCGACGTCGTCTTCACCGACGCGGCCGTCGTCGCCTACAGCCTCGTCCAGAACCCGAATGACGCCATCAAGATCGTCGACCCCTACGAGCCCTTCTTCCCCGGCCTGATCGGAGCTGCAGTCCCCAAGGAGAACACGCAGCTGCTCGAGGAATTGAATTCCGGCCTCGCCGAGCTGAAGGCCTCACCCGAGTACATGGAGATCCTCACGAAGTACGGACTGACCGAGAGCAACGCCGTCGACTGACCGTACCCTCCCGTTCCACCGAGGTCGAAAGGACGTCGTCATCGAATTCATCCAGAGCACCCTCAGCTACTTCCCGCGCCTGCTCGCCGCTGCGCCGATCGTCATCCAGCTCGCGCTGGGAGCAATGGTGCTGGCCCTTGTCCTGGGACTGCTCCTGGCCCTGGCGCGGATCTCGAAGTCGAGGATCCTCCGGGGGATCGCCCTGGTCTACGTAGAGGTCATGCGGGGGACGCCGCTCCTGGTCCAGCTCGTGTACATCTTCTTCGTGCTGCCGGCGATCGGGGTCAACATCGACCCGGTGCCGGCGGGAATCCTCGGGCTCGGGCTGAACTACGCGGCCTACCTGTCCGAAGTGTTCCGCTCGGCCATCCTGTCCGTCGAAGCCGGGCAGACGGAGGCCGCGCTGTCCCTCGGCTACACGCCGGGCAAGGCCCTGTGGAAGGTGGTGCTGCCGCAGTCGTTCATCGTCTCGCTCGGACCGATCGGCAACTACTTCATCGCCATGGTGAAGGACACGGCGCTGACCTCGGTGATCGCTGTGACCGAGATCCTGAAGACCGCGAACGTCATCAACGCGCAGACGTTCGAGACCACCCAGGTCTACACGGCAGCTGCTCTGCTGTACCTGCTGATCAGCCTTCCGTTGTCACGCATCGTGAGCGCGCTGGAGAGAAGGGCGAGGGTCCATGTCTGACGAAGTGATCGTGAGTGCCCGGGACGTCCACAAGACGTTCACGGTGACGAAGACCCCGGGGATCCTCAGGAGGCTCCGGGGGGCGCGGACCGAGATCAACCGGATCGAGGTGCTGAAGGGCGTCGATCTCGACGTCCACAAGGGAGAGACCGTGGTGATCCTCGGATCCAGCGGGTCGGGCAAGAGCACGCTGCTGCGCTGCATGAACAAGCTCGAGACCATCGACAGTGGCCGGATCCTCGTCAACGGGCACTTGGTGGGCTACGAGGAGCGCGACGGGAAGCTCGTGGACGAGAAGGCGTCTGTCACGGCACAGAAGCGGACCGATCTCGGCATGGTCTTCCAGCAGTTCAACCTGTTCCTCAACAAGACGGCGCTGGGCAATGTCATGGCGCCGCTGCAGGACGTGAAGAAGATGCCGCGGGAGGCGGCGGAGGAGCTCGCCCTCCAGAACCTCAAGCGTGTCGGGCTGCTGGACCGCAAGGACAACTACCCGTCCAAGCTGTCCGGCGGCCAGAAGCAGCGCGTGGCCATCGCCCGTGCGCTGGCCATGGACCCGAGCGTGATGCTGTTCGACGAGCCGACATCGGCCCTGGACCCGGAGTTGGTGGAGGAGGTGCTCGCCGTCATCAAGGCCATCGCCGCGCAGGGAACCACGATGGTGATCGTCACCCACGAGATGCAGTTCGCACGCGATATCGCGGACGTGATCGTGGTGATGGACCACGGCATCATCGTCGAGAAGGGAACGCCGGACGAGGTGTTCTTCAGGCCGAAGAACGCGAAGACCTATGCGCTGCTCAAGCGGTCCGGACTGGCGGTGGAACCCCCGACCGCCTCGTGATTCCTGTATCTCGCAGGCTTTTCCGCGTAAACTCATCAGCCACCTGATGTTTCAGGTGACGAGGCGGACGATCGAAGGAGATCCAATGGGTATCAGCAACATGGTCAAGAATGCTGCCGGACGCTACCTCGGCAGGAGTGGCACCGGAACGACGACGGGACGGCCCGCGGGTGGAGCCGGTAGGGGTGGCGTCGGTGGCGTCGGTCGCGGCCGAAGCGGCAGCCCCGTTCCTTCGGGCAAGGTCGGCGGAATCCTGCGCAACCTGCTCAACCGCCGCTAGGGAAGACTGCTCGGGCCCGTTCCGCGGGGAATAGGGCCCGAGCACCCCGCGGTTGAACAGAGTATGCAGATAGAGATTTGGTCAGATGTGAAGTGCCCGTGGTGTTTCGTGGGTAAGCGCCGTTTCGAGAAGGCCCTGGCGGACTTCCCCCACCGTGATGGCGTCGAGGTGACGTGGAAGAGCTACCAGCTGGACCCGAGCCTTCCCGATCACTACGCGGGTACCGAGCAGCAGTACCTCGCGGAGCGCAAGGGGATCGACCCCGACCAGGTCCGTCAGATGTGGCAACACCTCGCTGAGCAGGCCTCGGGTGAGGGGCTCGATTTCGACTTCGACCGCATTGTCGTCGGCAACAGTTTCACGGCCCACCGCTTCCTGCACCTCGCGAAGTCGCACGATCTGGGTGACGCCGCCAAGGAAGCGATCATGTCGGCCCATTTCGAGCAGGGCCTGGATACCTCTGACGTCGACACCCTCGTCTCCCTGGGCACCGGGATCGGTCTCCGCGAGGACGAAATCCGTGAAACCGTGACCGGCGACCGTTTCGCCGACGATGTGCGTCGCGACATCGAGGAGGCGCAGACCCTCGGGGTCCAGGGCGTGCCATTCTTCGTCATCGACCGTAAGTACGGCATTTCCGGAGCCCAGCCTGCCGAACTGTTCCGGCAGGCACTCGACCAGGCGTGGCAGGAAGCGCATCCGCTGGTGTCACTGACGCAGTCCGCCGATGGTCCGGCGTGCGGACCTGACGGCTGCTAGCGGGCCGTTCCCGTGACGGGACGACGGCGGGGTGGCACCCCGCTCGTGGGGGGACACTGTGCCATCTTCTTCAGATCGTCCTGGACCCGGGCCAGTTCGCGTTGTCGCTGGGCCTTGAGTTCCTGGGCGTCCGGCCGGTGGTGCCGCCTCGGCTCGGAGGCGGCAGCGGATGACGCCTCCCCGTCATCCTCCGGAGCGCCGTCCTCGTGCACGGTCTTCTCGTCATTCAAGGGATCGAAGAACAATCCGTCGCGATGCATCAGCTCTCCTCCAGCGTCCGGTATCTTCCTCCGAGGTTAGCCTTCCCGTGTTTCCGGCTGTTTTCGTGCACGGTCAGCCGAGACCTGAGGCGTGCGCGACGACAGTGCCGCCGTCGTTGATCCGTGACACGGCCCAGCCGATACCGCCGATCGCGTAGAGCGAGACGGGCACCAGGAGGCACCACTCACGGACGGACCCGGCGTTGCCGAGGACGGGCACCGCGATGTTCCCGTTGGGACGCCAGACCTGCGCGACCACCGGCAGCTTCGCAAGATTGCGCGGACGCCGGAGGCGGAAGGGATAGACGGGATTGCACCCGCCGGTGGTCAGCATGTCGCCGAGGATGTGGACGACGACGCCGATGCCCACCGCGAGCGGGAACCAGAACTGCTCCTCCGGCGCGAAGGCTGTGACGAAGGCTCCTGCTGTGAGCCCGACAGCCCACGGAGAGCGGCGCATGCCATCGGGGATGATCTTCAGCGCCTTCGCCGCAAAGGAGACCAGCAACACGGTCAGCACCCCCGCACCCGGGTATACCGTCCCGAAATCGACGGTGTCCACGGTCCACAGTCCGGCGATGAAGGCGACGGCGACGAAGCAGGCGACGCCGAGCAGCGAATGCGTGCCGCGTCGGTGGCCGCCGGAGATGGTGCCGATCCCGGCGCACAGCAGGTTGGACAGCGGTGGCAGGGAATGCGCGATCGTGGCGTTGTGGTGGTCGGCGTCCGGCAGCAGGGCTGCGCCCGCCGTGACGAGGGCCCCGGTGACGACGCCGACCGGGCTGACGTCGAGCATTCCGAGGCCGAGGGTCACGGACTCCGGAAGACCGGGGATCAGCAGTGCCGGATGCACCTCGATCCGGGTGGTCGCTGCGACCCAGGCGGCGGCGCCGCAGGCAGCATGGTGGGCGCCCATCATGGCGGGATGTCCTCTCGGTGAGACCGGGCCGGACTGCAGGATCGCAACCGGCGGAAGGGTCCCATCCTGTCGTGTGCCACCGTCATTTCCCGGGATGACCGACGAGGTCGGACACGCGGCACCGGTCTCCGCTTGGTGCCGGCCCAGAATTCCGGCCGCCGGAATGACTTCCGCACATCAGGGGTTTCCGGAGGTATGCCCCTTCGCTTTCCCGCCGTGTCCATCCTCGATCGTGCGCGGTCCCGTTCCGGGTCCTCCGAGGAGGCCACACTGCAGCAGGTCATCAGGCGCGCACGGCGTGCGGAGCGGCTCGGCTACCGGAGGTTCTGGGTTGCGGAACATCATGGGGTGCCGGGTATCGCGGGATCAGCCCCCGCCGTCCTGGCCGCAGCGGTGGCGTCGGCCACGACGACGATCCGCGTGGGCACGGGTGGGATCATGCTCCCCAACCATCAGCCGCTGGTCGTTGCCGAGCAGGCGGCCACCCTGCGCGCGCTGTCCGCGGGACGGTTCGACCTGGGTGTGGGCCGTTCGCTCGGCTTCACGCAGGCTGTACGTGCGGCACTGCGGGCGGACAAGAAGGACTCGGAACGCTTCGGAGCGGACATCGCAGAGCTGCTCGCGTTCCTCGGCGGCTCCTCGGCCGTCACCGCGCGGCCGCAGGACGGCGGGCGGACACCCGTGTTCGTACTCGCCACCGGGCAGGGAGTGGACATCGCGGCGCAGGCCGGTCTCGCCGTCGTGCTGGGCGGTCCTGCCCTTTTCCGGGACCGCGCCAGCGTGCTGGAACGCTACCGGGACTCGTTCCGGCCCTCACCCTGGTGGGACCGGCCGTACATCGTCGCCTCACTCAATGTGGCGGTCGCCGAAACGACGGCGGACGCCCGCCACCTGCTCCTGCCGGAGGCCCGGGCGCTCGCCGTCTCACGGACGAAAGGCTTCTTCCCTGCGTTGGAGGCGGTGACCGGCCATCAGCTGAACGCAAGGGAGACCGGGCTCGTGGAGGAGTCACTCGGCTCCGCGATCTACGGAACGCCTGCTGAAGTGACGCGGCAGCTCGCCGATCTCCACGCGCGGACCGGCGCGGACGAGTTCCTCGTCAGCGGCGGAGCGTTCGATCTGGAAGCCCTGGAGCGCTCGGACGAGATGCTGGTGGGGCTGGTCGCAGCTCAGGCCCGGCCGTGACGGGCAGTCGCGGCTCGGGCCCAGGCATGACGGGGTGGTTGTCCCCAGCAGGCGGTCAGCTGGAGTAGGTGTAGCTGCCGCCGCGCAGGTCCTTCGGCATCGAGGTCGTGACGTAGGTGCCGCGCCCGATCGAGGAGGTCTGCGTGGAGCGGGTCACGTACTGGCCTTGAGTAGCCGGCTGGGGCGTGGTGCTGGTCACGTACCTGCCACCCTCACGTACTGGCGAGGTGGATTCGACGACCGGCGAGGAGGTTACGGTGGGGCGGCGGGTGAGGTTCGGGCGCTCGATGAGAGTCATGGCTGGTTCCTTCGGTCGGTGCGGTCGCGTGAAGCGCCGGCGGCTTGTTGTGGGCGTGCTTGATCGCGGGTGGTCGGTCAGGACCACGAGGGGAGATGCGGTGTCAGTCGATGTGCTCTGGAGTGGAAGAGTCCTGGCACTCCCGGCACAGGCCGTTGAACGTGACTTCTGCTGCGAAAACAGCGAAGCCGGACGCATCGGATGGAGTGAGGCAAGGCGCCGCTCCGATGACGCAATCGACGTCCTTGATCGCTCCGCAGCGGATACACACCAGATGATGGTGGTTGTCCCCGACACGGCATTCGAACAGGGCAGGTGAACCCGCCGGGTCGAAACGACGAACGAGTCCCGCTCCCGTGAAGGCTGCCAGGATTCCGTAGACGGCCTGGCTCGACGTGCCCTTCAGTACGGGACGAACCTTGTCCGTGACCTTCTCCGCACTCGAGTGCGGATTGTCCTGCAGTGCCTCGAGGACGGCGACGCGTGGGACGGTCACCCGTAACCCGGCAGCGCGGATGGACCGCCGGAGCGTGTCCGTCCGGGAGCCGGATTCAGGTGATTGCGTCATGCGTCAAGCCTACGTCTTGTTTTGAATGACTCAAAATAAGGAGGCTGTCAGATGCATCACAGGCAGTGCCCCGGACGTCCTTCTCCCCTTCGCTCACGACGGCGATGTCTGCAGCAGGGGATTGTCGCGGCGCTCGCCCTCGTGGATCGGGACCGGACGCGGATCGATCGTCCTGTCCAGCCGGATCAAAACAGTAAGCATGCTTGTTTTTTCGCCTCCGGTCGTTCTACTCTGACGATCGCCGCCCGATTCCCGGCGGCCGGATCCGATGACAGGAATGCCATGCTCTCCATGAAAGATCTCTCGCCCCTTCTCGGCCGTCGCAGCGCCGTCGTCACCGAGCAGGGCGACAAGGTGGGATCGCTGGGGGAGGTGTACCTCAGCGATGTCACCGAGGACCCCACCTGGATCACGGTCCACACGGGCCTGTTCGGCACAAAGGAATCCTTCGTCCCACTTCACGGTGCCACGGTGCAGGGCGGCCACGTCGTCGTGGCCTACCCGCGGGACCTGATCAGGCGCGCCCCCTCCACGGAGCGCGACGGACAGCTGGGTCCGGGCGATGAGAACGGGCTGTACCAGCACTACGACCTGGTGGACCCGGCTGCGCCGGCTCAGCAGGATGCCTCCACCGGCGGACAGGCATCGATCAGGCAGAATGCGCCGGCCGGGCAGGTTGCGGCGGTCTCGTCGGCTCAGCCGGAGGTGCCGGTCGGTCACGACGAGTCGATCACCGCGGACGTACCGGTCAGCCCGGACGTTCCGGCCAGGAGCGACGAACCCGTGGCTCGCGACGAGACCCTCGGTGGGCTGGTGGCTGATGGGGCTGACTCCGGCAAACGGTGGATGATCCGCTCGGAGGAACGGCTCCGGGTGGGCACGGAGCAGTATGAGGCCGCTCGCGTCCGCCTGAGGAAGTACGTCGTCACCGAGGAAGAGACGAAAGCGGTGCCGCTGCGCAGGGACGAACTTCGGGTCGAGCGGGAACCGATCGGCCCGGGAACCCTCGACTTCGTGCCCGACGATTCGCTGTTCCAGGAGGACTCCGTGGAGATGGTCGGGCACGAGGAAGTTGCCGTGGTGCGGAAGGAGACCGTGGCCGTCGAACGCGTCCGGCTGAACAAGGCAACGGTCACCGGGAGGACGACGGTCAGGGAGCAGGTTCGGAAAGAGCGCATTGAGAGCAGCGTCGAGGGTGAAGCCGCAGGTGGCACCCGGAAGGGACGTCGCTCGTCCGCAACCGGACGAGCCTCCGGGAAGACCTCCGCAGGCCACGATGACGTGGACCGGTCCTCGAGGGTCGCGACGAACAGCCCCAATGCGCTGATCAAGGGGAAGAAGAAGCGGCGCTGACCAGGAGGCAGGAAGCACGGGAAAGTATCGTGGGCCTGATGGCACCCACCGAGAACGACGATGCCGAAGCGTTTGCGTCCTACCAGTCCGCCTTCTCCGAGGAACCCGGCTACCTGAATTTCGCGAGCTACGGCCCGCCGTCGAGCAATGTCCGCGACCGCGTGGCCCATCTCCTGGACACGGCCGGCAACGGCGAAGTCGGCGGTATGGACCACCTCCACGGTGAGGATCTTCGCGCGCGGTCGGCGTTCTCCCGGCTGACGGGCTTCCCCCTGGACCAGGTCGGCCTGACCGCCAGCACGTCGCTGGGGTTGTTCCAGGTGGCGTTCGGCCTCGCCGGTGGAACCGTGCTGGTTAGCGCCGGCGAGTTCCCGGCCAATACCTACCCGTGGCTGCGGACGAGCGGTGCAGGCCGGGCCCGCGTGGAACTGATCGGCGGCCCCGGCACCCACGTGACGCCCGACGTCGTCGCCCGTGGACTCACCGACGATACCGTCGCGGTCAGCGTGAGCGCGGTCGACTTCCGCACGGGCTACCGCGCGGACCTCGCCGGTATCCGGGAGGTGATCGGACCGGACCGTCTTCTCGTGGTGGACGGCATCCAGGGGTTCGGCGTCGTCGACAACGAGTGGACGCTGGCCGACGTGCTGGTCGCAGGTGCCCAGAAGTGGGTGCGCGGTTCCTGGGGCGTGGCCGCTATCGCGGTATCGCCGCAGGGCGTCGAGCGGATCGAGCCGCTGCTCACCGGGTGGACCGGCGTCACCGACTCCAAACGGTACGACGGCGACGAGCATCCGCCCCTGCCGGGGGCAGAGCGCTTCTCGATCTCGAACCTTTCGCCCTACGCGACGGGTGCGTTCGCCGAGGCCCTCGAGCTGATCGAGTCGGTGGGAGTGCCGGCCATCGAGGGCATCATCGCCACTCACGCACAGGCTCTCGTCGAAAGGCTCGACGATGCCGGCGTGCCGGTCCTCTCACCGCGTGACCGCGGCGAACGGGCGGGCATCGTGGCCGTGGGTCTTCCCGGACGGGCGGCCGAGGCGCAGCTGGCCCTCGCGGGAGCAGGCATCTCCACCACGCAGCACGGGGAGGACCGCATCCGGCTCTCCGTCCACGCCACAACCCGTTCCGAGGTGTTCGAGGAGGCAGCAAGGGTGCTGTCGGCGTTCGCCTGAGTGGCGCACTATAGACGGCAGCCCGCCCCTGCGCCAGAGCTCGTGCTGTTGTCGCCCGGCGGATCAAGGATCATCTCCACAATGTCCGAGCGCAGTGCTAGCGTCCCGTCCAGAACGTGTGACCTAGGCAACATGTTCGTAACCTCAGGCACTTACCCTGAGCGTGGTCTACATCGGCTGGGACATTGCCACAAGAAGGAGAACCCTTGAATTCCACTACTCGTACCCGGGGGCTACGGTGCGCGATGGCGCTCGCCGTGACCACCGCCGTCGTGCTCGCTCCCGTGAGCGCGCAGGCCACCACCGGCACCGCGGCGGATGCGCCGACAGCGTCGTCGTTCACGGCCTCACCCGGGGCTGACGGCCCCGCTGGTGCGGCGGAGAAGCTCGACGACCGCTCCGATCCCGCGGCGGACGAACGCCGCGACCTCAACCAGCAGGCCGTGGAGATGGTGATCTCCGGCGAAGCGAAGGTCGAGAACCGCGGCGGCTCGAAGTCGGTGAAGGTTGCTCCGGGTCAGTGGGCGCAGTACGGACTGGAGGACAGCGACCAGATCCTGTCCTTCCTCGTCGACTTCGGCGATGCGACGGATCCGCGGTACCCCACAGCCGCTCCGGGCCCCATCCGCAACACCATCAAGGAACCGGACCGGGTCGTGGACAATTCCACGTACTGGTCCGGCACCTTCGACCGCGAGCACTACCTCGACATGTTCTTCAGCGAGGAGGGCGAATCGCTGAAGGGCGTCTACGAGGAGATGTCGAGCGGCCGTTATACGGTCGACGGTGACGTCAGCGACTGGGTGACCGTGCCCAACTCCTCCGCCAGCTACGGCGAGACGGAAAGCCAGGCGGACATGACCCGCTTCGTGCAGGACACCGCCGATGCCTGGTACGAATCGCAGGTCGCCGCCGGAAAGACGGCTCCAGAGATCGACGCGTACCTCGCGACGTTCGACCAGTGGGACCGCTACGACTTCGACAAGGACGGCGACTTCGACGAGGCCGACGGCTACATCGACCACTTCCAGGCGATCCACGCCGGGGAGGGTGAGGAGGCGGGTGCTGCCTCGTCCGCCATCTGGTCGCACCGCTGGTCCGTCGGCCAGGCAGGACGCGGTACCTCCGGGCCGGCAGCCAACCCCTTCGGCGGCATCAAGATCGGCAATTCGGACGTCTGGATCCGCGACTACACCACGGAACCCGAGAACGGTGGCCTCGGTGTGTTCGCCCACGAATACGGACACGACCTCGGACTGCCGGATCTCTATGACACGAGTGGTGGCGAGAACGGCACAGGCTTCTGGACCCTTATGAGTTCCGGATCCTGGCTCGGCCATGGTGACGGCTCCATCGGCACCACGCCCAACCACATGGGTGCCTGGGAAAAGCTGCAGCTCGGCTGGCTGGATTACGACGTCGCCACTGCCGGCGTGAAGTCGACGCACGAGATCGGCCCTTCGTTCCACGCCACGAAGGCGCCGGAGGCCGTCGTCGTGAACCTGCCGAAGGACGCCGCGGGCAACAACCGCTTCTACATCGCCGAGAACCGCGTGTACGCGGGGTACGACGCGACGCTCGCCTCGGGTCCGTACAACTTCGGCTGGGGCGTCACGGCGCCTGACACCGTGGAGCACTACGCGTACCAGGACGGCCTGAGCATCACGTACTGGAACACGGCGCAGCGCAACAACAACACGCGCCAGCACCCGGGCTCCGGCTTGGCCCTGCCAGTGGACGCACACCCGAAGGCCCTCACCTGGTCCGACGGCACGATCGTCCGCAACCGCATCCAGAGTTTCGACGCGACATTCGGCAAGCAGGCCACCGACGCACTGAGCCTGCACCGCGAGGTTCCCTCGGGCATGACCACGCTGACGGCGCCGTCGCAGCCCGGCGTCGCCGTGTTCGACGACACCAACCCGAACGCCTACTACGACGCCGCGAACCCGCAGGGCTCGGTCGTGGTCGCAGGCACTGGAACGAAGATCGAGGTCGTCCAGTCCAACGCGACCGGGAAGCTGACCCTACAGGTCCGCTGACGCTCGAGATGTGCACGCCGAAGGAGCCGGGAGGTGACTCCCGGCTCCTTCTGTGCCCGGCCCTAGTGGGTGCGTCGCGTACGCCGCGGTTGCGACACGACGGCGACGCCGAGGGCAAGGGCGACGGCCACGATACTGAGGATCCCGGCGGCCACGTAGCGCAGCGGTGGTCCGGTTTCCACCTGGGCCGCCGGCGCCGCGAAGGCCTCGTCGGCCGGCGGCTGCGCCGCGGTGGAATCGGCCGGTGCGGTCTGGACGGACCCCGAGGGGTTCGAGGAAGGGACTGCTGGAGCTGGAACCTCGGCACCTCCCACACCGACGGCGTTATTGGCCGGCCGAGGGAGAGCCGGCGCAGCGGAGGCCGACGCCGGAGCGTCGGGAGGCGCCGCAACCGATGCGGATGGGGACATCGAGGGGGATGGTGATGTCGACACTGTGGGGGCGGCAGACGAGGATACCGACGGAGCCGGGGCCGGCTCGGGCACGACGCCGGGCGAAGCGCTGGGATCCGGCGTATCGGCCGCAGGCCCGGACGGGATCGCGCTCGGCGGCGTCGAGGGAGGAGCATCGGACGGCTCGACGGGTGGACTTGCCGGTGCGGGACTTGGCGGTGGTCCTGGCGACCGAGTGGGAGGGCCCGGGGCATCCGTCGGCGGAGCGATGACCTCCTCCATCGGGGGCGAGGGCACCACCGGGCCCACCTGCCCTGCGATCGTCGGGTGCGCGACGGAGACGCCGGGAACGGCCAGCAGGAATCCGCTAGTGAGCACGAGGGTTGCAAGGGCGCGGGAGAAGCGCATGGCGGGGTCTTTCGGGGGACGGGACCGGATTCTTCTGATCCGAAGCATGCTGAGAGCTCACAGAATTCTACGCCGAAACCACGCCTGGACCCACTCCTGCGGGCCGCACGTCCGGTGCTTGACGCGGTCATCCAAGCAGTGCTGGGGAGACGCGACCGCTCCACCACGGGTGCCTGCATTGTTCCTCGACGATGATGCGCCGGCCCCTGTCCTGATTGCCGGGAGGAGGTGCGGCACCGCCGTGAGGGGCTCCGGCGGCCCACCAGCTTCGACTGTTGACGGGTACTTCCGGGCGGCGGAAGCTGGAGGCAGCCCACCGGACCGTCCCTGCCGCTCGTCCATCCGGCAGCTCGGCCACTCCGAAGACAAAGGGTTATCAACGCACCACAGCGGACCGGATCCGGTCCGCTCCTGAGCGTGAAAGGTACAGCATGCCCTTCCTCACCATCCCAGCAGCGCATTCGACCACCCCGGTGGACCTCCACTACGAGGACTATGGCGTCGGGAAGCCGATCGTCCTGATCCATGGCTGGCCCCTCAGCGGCCGTTCCTGGGAGGGGCAGGTCCCCGCCCTCGTGGCGGCCGGCTATCGCGTCATCACCTATGACCGCCGTGGCTTCGGCCAGTCGTCGCAGCCGTGGTCAGGCTACGACTACGACACGTTCGCCGCAGACCTCGAAGCGTTGCTCGACGGACTGGACCTGCGCGACGTCGTCCTCGTCGGCTTCTCCATGGGCGGTGGCGAACTCGCCCGGTATGTCGGCACCTACGGGGAGGAGCGCGTCGCGAAGCTCGTCTTCGCCAGTGCGGTGACGCCGTACCTGTGGAAGTCGGAGGACAATCCTGACGGCGGCGTGGACCAGGACCTGGCTGACTGGTTCTCGACCGGGATCACCGGTGACCGGGCGGCCTTCCTCCACGAGTTCCTGAACATGTTTTTCACGGCAGGCAAGCCCACGCTGCTGAACCGGCCGATGGTGAGCGACGAGCAGATCGCCTACAACCTGTCGATCGCGCTCGCAGCCTCGCCGAAGGGCACCCTCGATGCCACTGCGGCCTTCGCGACGACGGATTTCAGGAGTGATCTGGACAAGGTGACGGTGCCCACCCTCGTGATCCACGGTGATTCGGACACGATCGTGCCCTTCGAGGTCAGCGGCAAGAGGACGGCGGCGGCCATTGCCGGCAGCGAGACCGTCCTGATCGAGGGCGCCCCGCACGGGCTGACGGTGTCCCACCGTGACGAGTGGAACCGGCACCTGCTCGCTTTCCTCGCCGAGTAGTTCATCCGCCAAGGGCCACCCATCGTCCCGGAGGCTGGGTGGCACTTCGGCTGCCGCCGTCCACGGGCAGTGGTCCGACGTCGACGGTAGTCCGACGTCGACGACGGTGGCGTGGTGCCTGCAGTGGTCAGCCCAGCAGAGAGTGGTCGCCCAGCCGATGGTAGGAGCGGTTGTGGTAGACGAGCGGCGCGACGTCGTCGTTCCCGCCCTGCTCGATGGAGAGGACCTCTGCGGCGAGGATCATCGATCCCCCGACCGCCAGGCGGTGCAGGAGGCGGCACCGCAGGGCCCAGGGCGCCTCGGTCAGAAGCGGCTCGCCCGAAGGAAGTGCGCGCCACTGGGTTGCTTCGCCGAAGCGATCGGCCCCGCGGGTCGCGAAGAGGCGGGCGATGTCGAGCTGGTCCGCTCCGAGGAGATGCACGATCAGCGTGTCAGCCTGCACCAGGACGGCGGCAGACGACGACGCCGTCGAGACCGAGAAGGCGAGGACGGGCGGTTCCGCTGAGACCGAGGACACCGACGACGCCGTCAGGCCGACCGGACCGGCCGGCCCCTGCGCCGTGATGACCGCGATGCCCGCGGGATGGGCGCGGAAAGCGTCCTTGAAAAGATCGGTGGTGGGGATGGCACACTCCATCGGGGCAGTCATGGGTTAAACGCTAGAACCTCAACAGAGGTTGAGGTCAAATCGGGGATCACGGTTCGAGGAGGGTGGACGGGATGCCGCGGCGGCCCGCATCGTCGTTCGGGTTGACGAAGCCGCACGAGGCCAGCGAGAGGCAGCCGCAACCGATGCAACCGCCCAACCGATCCCTCAAGTGCTCCAACTGGGCGATGCGCTGCTCGATCTCCTGCCGCCACACACCCGATAACCGTTGCCAGTCCTCCTGGTCCGGCACCCCGTCCTGCGGCAGCGCGTCGAAGGCGGTGGCGACGGTGGCGAGCGGGATGCCCGCTCGCTGCGCCGCGCGGATGACTGCGACCCGGCGGAGGATCGAGCGGTCATACCGGCGCTGGTTGCCCGAGGTACGGCGGCTCCTGATGAGGCCCTGCCGCTCGTAGAAGTGCAGGGCCGAGACGCTCATGCCGCTACGCGCGGCAAGTTGTCCTACCGACAGGTCCTGGTCGTTCCGCACGCCGCGTCCCTACCCGCCCAGGAGCTCACCGACGTACTGCTTCAGCGGCGTCGTCGGGCGGCCGATGATCCGCGACAGGGTGCCGTCGCTCTCTGCGAGGAGCCCGTCGGCGATATTGGCGTCGACGGCGGCGACGAAGCCGGCCGTGCCGTCGTCGAGCCCGAAGCCCTGCAGCGCGGCGACGTGCTCGTCCGTGGAGACCTGGTCGACCGTGACCTCATGGCCTGCGACCTCGGCCACGGCCGAAGCGAGCTCGTCGACGTTCCAGGGCTCGTCGCCACCGAGTTCGAGAATTTCGCCCGCGTAGTCCTCCGACAGCAGGACGACGGCGGCTGCTTCCGCGAAGTCACGACGGGTGGCGCTGGCGACCCTGCCGGTGCCCGCGCTGGTCAGGATGGTCCCGGTCGAGGCGGCCTGACGGATGGTGTCGTCATAGTTCTCCGTGTACCAGTTGTTGCGTAGCACCGTGTAGGTGAGTCCGGAGCCTTCGAGCAGTCCCTCGGTGGCCTTGTGTTCGGGTGCGAGGACGAGGGCCGAGGTGGAGGCCTTCGGGGCGCTCGTGTAGACGAGTGTGGCGTCGACCCTGCGGGCGGCATCGATGACGGCCTTGTGCTGCACCGAGCGCTTGCCCACCTCGTTGCCCGAGATGAGCAGGATCCGGTCGGCCCCCACGAAGGCGTCGTCGAGCGTGGAGGGGTCGGAGTAGTCGATACGGGCGGTGCGGACGCCGCGCTCGGCGAGTTCGGCCAGCGCGTCCTCGTTGCGGCCGCCGGCGACGACGGTCGACGGGTCGACGCCGCGCGCCAGCAGCTGCTCGACGACCTGGTGGCCGAGGTGGCCGGTGGCTCCGGTGATGACGATGGTCATGGATGTCCTCCTGCTCAGGCACCCGTGCGGTGCGACTACAGGCAATAACCGGGTTCGGCCGAAAAGGCTTCCCGAAAGAACGTGCTTATAGCTGGTGTCGCTGATCGACGGGAACCAGGAGGCCGTGGACACCGGGCCCGGCGAGCCGGTAGGACTGCTGGAGGGACGCGTACCGAACCCGCCCGATCCGACGGCGAAGGACGACATTCTTGGACGAGCACGCATTGCACGGGCAACGCCGCCTCAGGGTAGGGGTGGTGGGGATCGGCTGGGCCGGCCGCCAGCACCTCGAGGCGTACGCGAACAGCGACGACGTCGAGATCATCGGCCTGGCCGGCATGGAGCCGGACCTCCTCGCGGAACTTCAGGCCCGGTACGGCATCCCGCACGCCGTCGAGCGGTGGGAGGACCTCATCGCCCTGGAGGGGCTCGACGCCGTCAGCGTCGCCGTCCCCACCTTTCTGCACGCGCCCATCACCGTCGCAGCCCTGGAGCACGGACTCCATGTGCTGAGCGAGAAGCCCATCGCCCGGAACGGCGACGAGGGCCAGCTCATGGTCGACGCCGCCCGAAGGGCCGGCCGCGTCCTCGAGGTCGCATTCAACCACCGCCGCCGCGGCGACATCGCCGCCCTTAAACGC
This sequence comes from Arthrobacter sp. PL16, assembly GCF_035985055.1. Taxonomy (NCBI): domain Bacteria; kingdom Bacillati; phylum Actinomycetota; class Actinomycetes; order Micrococcales; family Micrococcaceae; genus Arthrobacter; species Arthrobacter sp. PL16. Next base: position 68,069 of record NZ_JAXCIC010000003.1, on the reverse strand, counting down.
GTGCTCGACGACGGCGTCCTCGGCCGCCCCTACTACGCCAAGGCCTCGTGGCTGCGCCGGTCCGGCATCCCGTCGCTCGGCAGCTGGTTCACGAACCGGGAGATGGCCGGCGGCGGACCGCTGGCGGACATCGGCGTGCACATTATCGATTACGCCCTGCACCTGCTCGGCGAACCGAAGGTCCTCTCGGTCTCGGCGTCGACCTACTCCGAACTCGGTCCGAAGGGCCGCGGCGGGGGTGTGTACGGCGCACAGGCCGCCGGCTCGGCCTTCGAGGTCGAGGACTTCGCGTCCGCGTTCATCCGGCTCGACGGCGGGGCGACCCTGCTGGTCGAGGCCGGCTGGGCGGCCTACCGCGACGAGGACGACGTGATGGACTTCCGCGTCTACGGCACCGACGGCGGAGCCGAGATGAGGAGGGTCGGCACGGCGAACAGTGCCGTCGAGAGCCTCCACGTCTACACGGAGGAGGGCGACTTCGACCCGGAGGTGGGTCCGTCACCAGGCCACCAGGGCGTCGTCGACGACTTCCTCGCGGCCGTCCGCGCGGGGGAGGCGCAGTGGACCCGGCACGACGGCGGCGTCGCCCTGCACCGCGCCCGCATCGTCGACGCCTGCTACGCATCCGCAGCCCAGCACCGGGAGGTACAGCTCTGATGGGAGCCGACACATTCTCGACCGAGCCCACCGTCCTCGTCTGGAACGAGGGCGTCCACGAGGCCCGCAATCAACCGGCGACCATCGGGACAACCTACCCGCGGGGCATCCACGGTGCCATCGCGGAGTTCCTCGCCGGGTACTTCCCCGGATCGGACATCACGACGGCGACCCTCGCGGACCCCGAGCACGGCCTGACGGAGGAGCGCCTGGCTGGAACCGACGTGCTGGTGTGGTGGGGGCACATCGCGCACGGCGAGGTGTCCGACGACGTCGTGGACCGGGTGCACCGCCACGTGCTGGCAGGCATGGGTCTCGTGGTGCTGCACTCCGGCCACCTCTCGAAGATCCTCACCCGTCTGCTCGGCACCACCTGCTCGCTGAAGTGGCGGAACGACGGCGAACGCGAACTGGTCTGGACGGTCAAGCCGTCCCACCCGATCGCAGCTGGTATCGAGAGCCCGATCGTCATTCCCGAGCAGGAGATGTACGGCGAACTGTTCGACATCCCCGAGCCGGACGACCTCATCTTCATCAGCTCCTTCGAGGGCGGCGAGGTGTTCCGCTCGGGCGTGACCTTCTCGCGCGGAAAGGGCCGGATCTTCTACTTCAGCCCCGGTGACCAGGAGTACCCCGTCTACCACCACCCGCAGATCCAGCGGGTGCTCGCGAACGGCGTCGACTGGGTGGCGCGGCCCGGCTCCGTACGCTCCGCCCCCGGGGTGGAGAACCCGGCGCGGGACTGGTTCCTGGGCGACTAGCGGAGTTCAGCGGGCTGCCGGACATCCTCCACGGCACCTCCTCCCGGATCGGGCTGGTCACCGGTGTGCATCTCTTGTACCCCGGACGGAACCGGGACGCCAGTGCTGCGCGTACTGGTGGCCACGGGCGCCAGCGGTTCACCATGGGGGATCGACGATCCAGGAGGAAGCATGGGGCATGTGGTGCTGCTCGGAGATTCGATCTTCGACAATGGGCGGTACGTGGACGGTGGCCCCGACGTCGTCGCGCAGGTCCGCGACGCCCTGCCGGAGGATTGGAGAGCCACCCTGCTGGCCGTCGACGGCGATGTCATCGGTGGCGTCGCCCGGCAACTGCGGTCCGTGCCGCCCGGCGCCACCCACCTCGTGGTCAGCGTCGGAGGGAACGACGCCCTGGGATACCGCCACCTGTTGCAACGGCCGGTGGACAGCGTGCCCGAGGCGCTCCTCGCCTTCCACGACGTCCAGCGCGACGTCGGCCGCGCCTACGGATCGATGCTCGACGGTGTCACCGCGCGGGGTCTGCCCGTCGCCGTCTGCACCATCTACGACACCCCCGCCTCGGAACCGGGCTACGCCGTGGTCCGCACGGCGCTCGCCTTCTTCAATGACTGCATCACGCGGGCTGCGTTCGCGCGCGACGTGTCCGTCGTCGACCTGCGCCTCGTGTGTGATGACGACGGAGACTACGCCAACCCCATCGAGCCCTCCGTGCAAGGCGGCAGGAAGATCGCGGCAGCCATCTCCGCGTTCCTCCTTCCCGGTCCGCCCGGGAGTCGACCGGTGGTCCTGGCACGCTGATGGGGAAGAAGTGGTTCCCCCAGCAGGCTCCGCAGGGTTAGCGTTCGGCTATGGGGACGGAAGTCCAGCAGCGCACCGTCCACCGAGCTTCGGAGTAGCAGCATGGTCGATACCGGCACGAACGGCACAGCCATCACTCCGCAGGAGTTGAGTGACGGCGTAGTCCTCGACAGGCACGCCCTCTTCGAGTCCGTCGTCACCCATGCCGGTGACGTCGTCCTCGTGACGGAGGCAGAACCGATCGACGCGGCGTCCGGCGGACCGAAGGTCGTGTACGTCAACCCGGCCTTCACCCGCATGACCGGGTACGAAGCCCACGAGATCCTCGGCCGGACGCCCCGGATCATGCAGTCCCCGGCGACGGACCGCCGGGAGCTCGACCGGCTGCGGGCCGCGTTGCTGGCCTGGCGACCCATCGAGGTCGAGCTCCTCAACGTGCGCAAGGACGGTAGCGAGTTCTGGGCGCAGATCAGCATCACGCCGGTCGCGGACCGGGCGGGGCACTTCACCCACTGGATCGCCATCCAGCGGGAGATCACCGAGCGTAAGCGCCGCGAACTGGGTATCAAGACCATGCTGGACAGCACCTCCGACCTCCTCCTCGTACTCGACGACGGCCGCGTCTCCGCAGCCAGCACCGCGTCCCGGGCGATCCTCGGGTTCGAGCCCGAGCAGGTGCAGGGCCGGTCTTTCGAGGAGCTCGTCCATCCTGGCGACGTGGCGCCCGCCCGGTCGATCCTGGCGGGGGCCGCCGTCCCGCCCCTCGGCACCCGGGCACCCGCGACCGTGCGCGTGAAGCACCGGGACGGGACCTGGCGTTGGCTCGAGCTGCAGGCCTCGCAGCTGACGAAGGACGAGGACGGACTCACCGGCGTCGTCGTGGCCTGCACCGATGTCACGGACCGGGTGCGGGTCGAGGAGGAACTCGAGGTCACCAACGGGCGCTTCCGCAGCGCCTTCGACGACGCCCCCATCGGGATGGCCATCACGTCGCTGACCGGGCAGTTCCTCCAGGTCAACAACGCACTGTGTGATCTGCTCGGACGCAGCCCGTCGATGATGCTGGCGCACTCCGTGCAGGATGTGACCCACCCGGATGACGTCCTGCACTCCGAGCGCCAGCGAAGGGCGCTCACGCGCGGTGCGCAGGACACCCATCAGCACGAGACGCGCTTCCTTCATTCGGACGGGACCGTCGTCGGAATCCTGCATTCCTCATCGGTGGTGCGTGATGCGCAGGGCGTGCCCACTCTGCTGATCGACCACGTCGAGGACATCACGGACCGCCAGAACCTCGAAGCCAGGCTCCAGCACCAAGCCCTTCACGACACCCTGACGGGCCTGCCGAACCGTGCACTGTTCATGGACCGCCTCGAGCGAGCGCTCGCATCGGAGGACGGGAGCGGTTCGGCCCGGGTCGCCGTGCTGTTCTGCGACATCGACAGGTTCAAGACCATCAACGACACGTTCGGCCACCACGTCGGCGACCTCGTCCTGACGTCGATCGCCCAGCGCATCCAGTCGGTGCTCCGTCCCACGGACACGGCAGCCCGGCTCGGCGGGGACGAACTCACTGTCCTCTGCACATCCTCGAGTGCGGCGAAGGCGCAGGACACTGCGGACCGTATCCGCGCAGCGCTTGCCGAGCCGGTCACGATCAACGAGGCGCAGATCCCGGTGACCCTGTCCATGGGGATCGCCCTGTCCGCGCCGGGGAGGAGTACTGCGGAACAACTGCTGCGTGACAGCGACGATGCGATGTACGCGGCGAAGGGCTCTGGACGGAACCGGTACACCCTGCACGACGAGGCGCACAGCGAGAGCATCCGGCGCCGCCTCCAGCTCAAGGCCGCATTGCCGGACGCCATCCTCAAGGGCGAGCTGAGCCTGCACTACCAGCCGCAGATCGACCTCAACACGGAGGAGCAGGTGGGCAGCGAGGCACTGGTGCGGTGGCACCACCCGACGCTGGGCATACTCATGCCGGGCGAGTTCATCGAGCTCGCGGAGGAAGCCGGGTTGATGCGCCATCTGGGCCGCTGGGTGCTCGGCGAGGTCATGCGCAGGGTGGCACTGAAGGGACGCCGGGGCGTCGGCGCTCCCGGTGTCATCTGGATGAATACCTCCGCCTCCGAGCTGGACGATCCCGACTTCGCGGTCGGTGTCGAGAAGGCACTGTCACAGCACGGCGTCCCCGGGAGTGTCCTCGGTTTCGAGATCACTGAGAGTGTCCTCATGACCAACCTCGGCCGGGCACGGGGTAATCTCGCCCTGCTGCGGTCGCTCGGTGTTCAGCTCGCCATCGACGATTTCGGGACCGGGTATTCGTCCCTGTCCTACATCGGACAGTTCCCGGTGGACACCATAAAGATCAACAGCTCGTTCATCGCGGGCCTCGACAGCCCTGCCCGCCGCAGGGAGTCCTTCGCCGTCATCACGGCCGTGATCAGTCTCGCGCACTCGCTGGGGCTGACCGTGGTGGCCGAGGGCATCGAAACGCAGACGCAGTCGATGATCCTTCACGGACTCGGGTGCGACCAGGGTCAGGGCTACTTCTTCGGGAAGCCGCGCGCCTCCGGCACCTGAGCCGATGGCATCAGCGTGCGGGCGGTGCGTAGGGTCGGAGGATGCAGCCCGACAGGATCATCGCCCTCCGCCGCCAGTTCCACGCCCACGCCGAGCCGGGCTTCCTCGAGTACCGGACAGCATCCGTGATCCTCGCAGAGCTCCGCTCGCGCGACATCCCGGTGACCACCGGTGCCGGTGCGATCGACGTCGCCCGCATCGCACTGCCACCCACGCAGGCCGAGCAGGACGAGTGGGGGCGCCGTGCCGTCGAGGCGGGTACACCGGCCGACGACGTCGCCTACTTCCGACAGCACGGGACGGCGATCATCGCCGAGCTGCAGGGGAACAGGCCGGGGCCTACCTGGGGCCTCCGCGTCGACATCGACGCCCTTCCCGTCGAGGAGGAGTCGGCGGACGACCACGCCCCTGCCGCGGGCGGCTACCGCTCCGTCACCCCTTACATGCACGCCTGCGGACACGACGGGCACGCCGCGATCGGCCTCGCGCTCGCCGACCGGCTGCACGACGGCGACTTCCCGGGCCGGGTCCGCATCCTGTTCCAGCCCGCCGAGGAGGGTGTTCGTGGCGCCCAGCCGATGATCGACGCCGGGGTGACGCGCGGGGTGGATCGCATGCTCGCGGTGCACCTCGGGGGGAACCTGCCGACGGGGAGCGTGGTCGGCGGCGTCACGGACGCGATGGCCACCACCAAGTGGACGGCGCGGTTCGAAGGAGAGGCGTCCCACGCCGCAGCAGCTCCCGAGCTGGGGCGCCACGCACTCGCCGCGGCCGCGCAGGCGACACTCGCGATCCTCGGGCTCACCCGGTTCGCGGCGGCGGACACGAGGGTCAATGTCGGTACGTTCCACGCCGACGGCAGCGCCAACATCATCCCCGCCGTCGCAACGATCACCTACGAAACGCGCTCCACCTCCAACGACGTCCTGGACGACCTGAACCGGCGCGCCGAGGCGGTCGTGCAGGGCGCCGCGCAGATGTACGGGGTGACGGTGATATCGAAGACCTACGGCAGCGCCGCGGTGTCGCAGCCCGACGACGACCTGCTCGAGGGCCTCGCCCGGGCGGCCGATAATGTCCCCGCCGTCACCACCTTCACACCGAAGGGAGCCTCCGGAGGCGGCAGCGATGACGCGCACCTGCTCATCCGCGCCGTGCAGGAGGCAGGCGGACTCGGCACCTACGTCTTCGTCGGCGCATCCAACCCGGCACCGCACCACCACCGCCGGTTCGATGTCGACGAAAATGCCATCGTCATCGCCGTCGACCTGCTCGAGAACCTCTTCAGGAGCTGAAAGAAACCGCTGGACCCCTCAGAGGTCCGGTGCCATCGTTGGTGCATGGTCGGTGAAGACGACGTACGGTCCCTGTGCCTGGCCCTGCCCGGGGCATCCGAGCGGTTGAGCTGGAACCGGCCCGCGTGGTTCGCCAGGACCCTCTTCGCCCGCATGTGGGACGACACCGTGCTGACCGTCAAGACGAACGAGCGCGACGCCCTGCTCGCCACGCAGCCCGGAGCGTTCTTCGTCCACCCGCACCATGAGGAGTACAGGACCCTGGTGCTCGTGCGGCTCGGCCGGGTCGACGCCGAGGAACTGGCGGAGCTCATCGACGAGTCCTACCGGATCGCCAATGCCGTGCGCTCCCGTACCTGAGCGGTATCGCTGCTGCGGGCCGGGTGCGGCGGGTCCTACCCGTTCCCGCCGGAGCCCGGGCGCAGGTGGGTGGGCAGCACGCTCCCCGGCGCACGGCTGCGGATGAGCAGGAGGTTCCGCGCGTGCTCGTGGAGCCGGCGGTCCTCTTCCGACTGCGGCGCCCAGGGCGGCACGGGGACAGCCGTACCCTCGTCGTCGCGCGCCACCATGACGGTGAGGCAGGTGGTGGTCAGGTCCATCTCGCGTGACCTCGGGCTGCCGGACCGCACATGCACGGCGACGTGCATGCCCTTGTGTCCGGTGTAGACGAGGCGCGCCTCCACCTCGACGACGTCGCCGATCCGCAGCGGCTTGAGGAACCGGACGCCACCCGAGAAGACAGCCACGGTATCAAGACCGCAATACCGGGCGGAGCAGACGTACGCGGCTTCATCGATCCAGTCCATGACCGTCCCGCCGTGCACCTTCCCGCCCCAGTTGACGTCGGTGGGGGCAGCGAGGAAGCGCAGCACCGTGCGCTCAGCGGTGCCTGCGTCGGTGTACTCCTGGCGGCGCATCTCCTCGACGATGTCCTTGCGGACCGCGATGCGCGCCACCGCGTGGTCACTGTCCAGCCGTTCGGCGTCCGTGCGTGGCTCGAACGCGGGGACGGGGACGGGCTTGCCGTCAGGACCGACGGCCACGAAGATCACGAGGCATTCGCTGCGCTTCCCGCCGTCGTCCCCTGAGACCGAGCCGGAGGAGACCACCGTCCGGATGTGCATGGAGGACGTGCCCGTGTGGACGATCGTCGCCTCGACCTCCACGAGATCGCCCACCACCACCGGATCCGCGAAATGGATGTTTCCCACATAGGCCGTCACGCAGTAGGTCTTGGCCCAGCCCACGGCTGCGGCATAGGCGGCCTTGTCCACCCACTCCAGCACGGTCCCGGCGTCCACGGAGCCGCTGTGACCGAGGTCGGTCGGCGACGCGAGGAAGCGGAGGGTGACGGAATTCTCGAGGGGAGTGTCGACGGCGGACGAGGGTGCGGTCATGCACCAGTATCACCACGGCGCGGGGGGAACCGGTAGCCGGGGCGTCAGGGCCCGAGATCGATGACGGTCACTCCGCCGGTGGATCGGTCACCGGCCATCGCCACGAGCGCATCGGGGACCTCCTCGAGGGTGATCCTGCGCTCGATGAGGTCCTGGGGGCGCAACCGGTTCTCGGCGACGAGGGCCAGCAGCCCGGGGTAGTCCTGCGCGGGCATGCCGTGGCTCCCGAGGACGGAGAGTTCCCTGCCGATGACTGCTCCCATGGGCAGAACCGGATCGGAGGGGAAAAGGCCGATCTGCACGTGCCGGCCACGGGGACGGAGCGAGAGGATGCCGACGGAGGCGGTCTCCTCCCGACCGAGCGCGTCGACGGACACATCGATACCGTTCGGCACGGCTGCGCGCACGGCCGCAAGCACCTCCTCCCGCGACAGTCCACGCGAGTTGATGGTGACTGCGGCGCCGAAGCGGCCGGCCCGGGCCAGCGCGTCGTCGTCGATGTCGACGGCGACGACCCGCGCACCCAGCGCCGTACCGATCATTACGGCGCTGAGTCCTACGCCGCCACAACCGACCACCACGAGTGACTCGCCGCCCTCGAGGCGGGCCTGGTGGACGAGGCCGCGGTAGGACGTCGCGAAGCGGCACCCGAGGAGGGCGGCAGCACCGGCGTCGAGCGTGGCAGGCACCGCGATGAGGTTCGTGTCGGCGTCGTGGAGTGCCACGAGTTCCGCGAAGGAGCCCCAGTGGGTGAAGCCGGGCTGGGTCTGGTTCCGGCACACCTGGCCGTTGCCGGAGGCGCACTCGGGGCAGTGGCCGCAGGCGCAGACGAAGGGCGTCGTGACGCGGTCGCCGACAGCGAAGCGGTGAACGTCGTCACCGACTTCCTCGATCGTCCCCACCAGTTCGTGGCCGGGGACGTGCGGGAGTGTGATGCCGTCGTCGTGCCCCAACCAGCCGTGCACGTCGCTGCGGCACAGACCGGTGGCTTGGACGCGGACGACGACGCCGCGAGCCGAGGGGGCGGGTTCCGGGACATCCCGGAGGACAGGGCGGGCGGAGAACCCGTCGAAGCAGACAGCGCGCATCGCACCATTCTGCCCCGCGCGTTCCCCGCCCGGTGCATCGCCCTGATGGAGGTCAGGACGCCTGCTGTGTCACCTTCCGGGCCGCGCGGGCACCGGTCCTGCGTGCAGCAAGGATCATCGGATCCTTGCGGAGGTCCATCATGAGGGCCACGCACAGCCCGATCATGACGAGCAGGAACGGTGCGGCCGCGATGATCGTCAGCGTCTGCAGTGCCCCCAGGCTTCCCACGGAGAGCAGGACGGCGGCCACTCCACCGGTGAGCGCGCCCCACATGATGGTCAGCCACTTCCGAGGCACCGCAGCGCCGAAGGAGGACAGCGAGCCGAGCACGATCGACGAGGCGTCGGCTCCGGAGATGAAGAAGATGGCTACGAGGATGACCACGAGGATCGAGGTCACGGAAGCCAGCGGGTACTCGGCGAGGAGGGCGAACATCGCCGACTCCTGGCTCTCGGCGTTGGCCGCCGCGATGTCCACGCCGTTGTCCTGCAGGTTCAGCGCGGAGCCGCCCCACACGCCGAACCAGAGGACGCTGATGACGCTCGGCACGGCGACGACGCCGATGACGAACTCACGGATGGTGCGTCCCCGCGAGATCTTGGCGAGGAAGGAGCCGACGAAGGGCGTCCACGAGACCCACCAGGCCCAGTAGAAGATGGTCCATGCGGCCAGCCACTCGTGGCCACCGAAGGCACCCGTGCGCGACGACATCTGCGGCAGGCTGACGAGGTAGTTGCCGGCCGAGGCCGGGATGAGTTCGAGGATGAACACGGTGGGGCCCACGACGAACAGGAAGAACAGCAGGGCAAGGGCCAGAATCATGTTGCCGTTGGACAGCCACTTGATGCCACGGCTGACTCCGCTGACGGCGGAGATGACGAAGCAGACGGTCAGCACTGCGATCAGGGTGATCTGCAGGGGCAGGCTGCTGCCTACGCCGAATACCTCGGTCAGGCCGCCGTTGATCTGCAGGACGCCGAGGCCCAGGGATGTGGCGGAACCGAAGAGGGTAGCGAAGATCGCGAAGACGTCGATGGCGCGCATCGACTTCGGGATGGAGCGGCCGCGGAAGAGGGGCGAGAAGGCGGCGCTGAAGCCGGTGCCCCGGCCCTTGCGGAAGCCGGAGTAGGCGAGGGCGAGGCCGACGACGGCGTAGATCGCCCAGGGGTGGATGGCCCAGTGGAAGAGGGTGTAGTTCATGGCCTCACGGGCCGCTTCGGCGCTACCGGGCTCAATGCCCTCGACGGGCGGCGTGAGGTAGTGGGAGATGGGCTCGGTGACCCCGTAGAACATGAGTCCGATGCCCATGCCCGCGCTGAACATCATCGCGATCCAGGAGACCCTCGAGAACTCGGGCTTCTCGCCGTCCTTGCCGAGGGGGATCCGGCCGTACTTGCTGAACGCGAGAAACAGCGCGAAGATGACGAATCCGCTGGCCGTGAGCACGAAGGCCCACCCGAAGTTCGAGACGAGGCCGTTGAGCACCGAGGTGGTGACCGCAGAGAACTGGGTGGGGAAGACGACCGCTGCCAGCATGAGCAGGATGACGATCGAGAGGGAGACGAAAAGCACCGGTCGGTCCAGCGCAGCCTTCGCGGGGGTCTCTCCGGGAGGGGCCTCGAAAGGCGTGGCCTCACTGGGCGGTGATCCTTGGATGGGCTCGGTGGAATTAGACATGCGCCTTACGTTACGCCGTGATGATGGCCTGGTCCCAGTGTGCGAAGGGTGAAATAACGCTTGCTGGGCACTTTTCCCGTGCTCCCGACGTCGTCCGCTTCCTGCCGTTCCACGCCGTCAACCTGCTCACCGCAGGCCTCTCGCTTCCCAGCGTGCGCCCCGGATAGAGTCGAATCGACGCGCACGCCGTGCGGCGCATCGGGTGACCGCCTGCAGGAGCGCCGACGCGCCCGCCCGCCGGCCGGATCGGTATTCTATCCGATCACCGATTGTGACCAAGCACCCATCCAGAGGCCTGTTCTACGTGCGAATATGCCCCCGCGAGGTCATTCCTGCCGGAGCCGACGCCGTTCCCGCCGGTCCTTGGCGGTGTCGGTCGCAAGGCTCAGGCCGAGTCCTGTCGCGACAAGGAGGATCATCACGAACGGCAGGACCTCGAGTCCGATGCCGTCGAGCAGGAGCCCGCCGAGGAGCGCTCCGCCGCCGATGCCCACGTTGAACGCCGTCGTCTGAAGGGCCGCGGACAGGTCGCGCGTGCGGAAGGATGCTGTCCGCAGCATGCGGGTCTGCAGCATCGCGGGGATGCCGCCGAAGGCCGCACCCCAGACGATGACCGCGATCAGCACCAGCACGGTGTTCGTGGTCACGAGGGCCAGCGTGAGCACGGCGGCCATGACGACCAGGACGACACTGGCGAACGCCTTCTTCGGGAAGCGGTCGGCGGCATAGCCTGCACCGATGAGGCCGATGATCCCTGCGCCGCCGTAGAGGAACAGGACCAGGGCGATGGACCCGGGCTCGAAGGATGAGACGTCCGTCAACCAGGGGGCGATATAGGTGTAGAAGGTGTTCTGGCCGGTCAGGATGATCAGGATGACGATGCACAGCAGGATCACGGCGCGGAAGCTGGGGTCGCGCGTGAGGGGTACACGCTCCTCGCCGGCCTTTCGCGCCACGTGGTGGTTGACGGGTGGGAGGAACTTCACGATCACGAGGGCCAGGATCGCGACGACCACTCCGATGATGGTGAAGGCCGCGCGCCAGCCGAGCGCGTTGCCGATCGCCGTTCCCACCGGGACGCCGAGGACAAAGGCGGCCGTTCCGCCGCCGGCGGTGATGGCGACCGCCTTGCCGAGCTGGTGGGCAGGAACGAGGTGGGCCGCGTAGGCAGCCACCACGGCCCAGAAGAGGCCGTGCGCCAGTCCGCCCATGATGCGCGCGGCGACCAGCACGCCGTAGGTCGGCGCGACGGCCGCGAGGACGTTCGCAACGGCGATCACCAGAAGCACGACGACGATCAGCGACTTGCGCGAGAACCGCTGGGTCACGGCGGCGAGTGGGGTGGTCGCGACGACGACGGTGCCCGCGAAGATCGTCACGAGGTAGCCGGCCGTCGAGATGCCGACGCCGAGGTCGCGTGCCATGGCGGGTAGGAGGCCCGTGGGCAGGAATTCGCTGGTCACGGAGACGAAGATGGCACCGGCGAGGGACAGGAGACCCACGTAGGGAAAGGGCGCGGTGGCCGTCACGGGCGGGGAGGAAACAGACAAGGGACACCAATCATGGGAACTTCCGGTGGGCTTTGCCTCGGCTGCACCGTTGAAGGCCGAAGGGCATGCTGAAGTCAAGGCTAGCTACGACCCCGACCCTTGGCCTAACACCGGGAAGGAGGATGACATTCCGTCCCTGCCACGATGCGCCTAGAGACGGGCGATCGACTCTATGTCCTCCAGGAACGCCTCAGCGACTTCGCGTGACACGGTTGCCCGCGTTTCAGCGATCGCAGCGAGGTAGTCCTCTGTTCGGGGTCCGGTGGGAGCATCCGCCTGGTCCTCCGAGTAGAGGGCCTTCTCGAGGGCGCCCTGGGATGCCTTCTGGGCGGCGTACTCGATGTCAGCAGGAGAGAATCCGTCCGTCTCCATGACGAGGGCCGGGACATCGACACTGGCGAGGACCTGTCCGGGGATGTATTTGGACCAGATGGACCGTCGCGCCTCGTCGTCCGGCAGCCCGATCGGGATCACGTAGTCGAAGCGGCCGTGCCGGAGGAACGCGGAGTCGAGCGAGCGGATGAAGTTGGTCGCGCAGACCAGGAGGCGGTTCGGCTGATCCCGGAAGGTGGGGATGATCTTGAGGAGCTCATTGGTCACCCCCTGCATGGCCGACGGCGGCTCTCCGCCGCGCTGCACCGCAATCTCCTCCACCTCGTCGATGAAGACCACTGCATGCTCCAGGTCGGCGATCTTGACGAACGTCTCCCGAAGGGCGCCCGCCAAGCCGGCGGGATCCGAAGCGAGCCGGGACGGGAACACCTCGACGAAGGACCATTCCAGGCGCGACGCGATGGCGCGTGCGAAGGTCGTCTTCCCGGTCCCGGGAGGGCCGAACAGCACCACCGCGCTGGGAGCTACGACACCGAACTGCTCAGCCAGGTCGGCTTTGGCCAGTGGCATCACCAGGCGACGCTCGAGCAGTTCCTTCTCCCGCTGCATTCCGCCGATCGAGTCCCACAGCCCGCGGGGAAGCAGCCGGCCCCCTAGTTCGGTGAGGGCACTGAGCTCGTTGCGCTGGATCGGGATCTGGCGCTCGAAGTAGCGGAGGTTCTTCTTCGCCGTGAAACCCTGCTCGGCGAATGCGTCTATGCGAAGACCCGTCTCGGGCAGGAGGACAGAGAGCTTGGACAGGCCCAGCGGCGCCATCCGCTTCTCCAGGGCGGCGAGCATGCGGCCTCCGATGCCCTGGCGCCGATGGCTCGATGCGGTCGACAGGAAGACGATCCAACCCTGCGCGTGTGCGGCACGGCCAACGGCCGCGCCGACGATGACATCATCCTGGACGGCGACGACGGCATAGTCCTGCTGGCTGGAGGCAAGGACCTCCGACAGCCCGTAGACGGGCTCCACCTGCGTCGTCCGCATCTCCTCCCAGAGATGAAGGATTCCGTCCAGGTCCTCGGGGTGGAAATCGCGGATACGAGGCTGTGTCATCGAATACTCCTACTGCCGGGTTCTCTACTGACGCCCGGTGTCCGACCGCAACCGGCCGTGCGCGCCGCCGGCTTGTCCGCCGGAGGCCTCGACGATGTCCTCGCGCTCCCCGACGGCGTAGCCGCTCGCCATTCCGCCGTCGTCCTCCTGCTGCGGAACGAGGCTGAGGCGGGGGCCGGCCTCGCGACCGTCGAGTTCCTCGTCGAGCTCGTCCTTGCGGAAAGCTGTCTCGGCGTCGACCTCGCCTTCGGTCGCGAACTCGTGCTCGATCTCCCGGTGCACCTTGCTGTTGAGGACTTCGACGTCCTGGTCCCTGAGCCGCTCGAGGTTCGCGGGGAACGGCTCTTCCGGGGAGATCCTGCTCTTCATGCCCATCCCATCTGCAGGCCGTGAAGCGCACGGCGACCGCTTGAATGCTAAGGGCCGCCGGGGGTGGCGACAAGCAGACTGCTTCGCATCCTCGCACAACGGCCCGCCCGACGCCGATGGCCCGTGCCGGTGCGTGGAACCGAACTCACGCGAGAAGGGTGGCGACGACGATCAGCGCAGGGATGGCCAGCACGGAGGACAGCAGGACGGTGTCCCGAGCCAGGGGGATGCCGCGGTCGTAGCGGGCGGCGAACATGAAGACGTTCTGGGCGGTGGGCAGCGCGGAGACGACGACGGCGCCGAGCAGTCTCTCGCCGTCGAGCCCGAAGAGATGATGAGCCACGAGATAGGCGGCCACCGGCATCAACGCGCTCTTGAAAAGGGTGGCCGTCAGGACCTGCAGGCGGTCCGGACCCGCCCTGAGCGGGCGGCTTCCCGGAAGGGACATCCCGAACGAGATCAGGACCATGGGAACGGCTGCGCCGCCGATCAGGGCAAGCGAATCCCACACCGGAGCCGGCGGCCCGTACCCGGTGGCGGAGACCGCGACGCCCAGGAGAGAGGCGATGATCATCGGGTTGCGGAACGGCTGGGTCAGGACGGCCCGGACGGAGGGCCTCCTGCTCGATGTCAGGTCGAGGATCGTCAGGTAGAGCGGTGCCAGCAGCAGGAGTTGGACCAGCAGGACCGGCGCGATCAGGGTGGCGTCACCGAGGGCATAGACGGTGATGGGGATGCCGATGTTGTTCGCGTTGACGTACGAGCTCGCCATGGCGCCGATCGCCGTCTCGGCAGCGGCCCGTCGGAAAAGGAACCTGCTGACCAGCACGTAGAGGGCCGCAATGGCCAGCGATGAGAGGAGGGCGATCGGCAGGTATTCGGAGAACACCGATCGGAGGTCCGCATCCGCCAGCACGGTGAACAGCAGTGCCGGGTTGGTCACGAAGAACGCCACCTGGTTGAGCGCGAAGCCCGCCTGCGTGCCACCGATGACGAGCCGCCCGGCGACGTAGCCCACGAGGATCACGGCACCGACGACGGCGAATCCTCCCAGCACTCCCAGCATGTTTCCTCCTCCCGGACGGCCCTCCACGGGCGCCCCCTAGAAACCTAGTGCGTCCTCCGCCGGGCGGAGGACGCGCCAGGACCGTGGAGAGCACGGTGCTACGGAATGCTGCGCGGCTCCGGATCCTGCTCGGCGTCAGCCGGGGCGAGGACCCTGCGGCGATCGTCCTGCCCCCGCACCTGGTGGCGCGCCTCCACCGGTGGAGCGATGGTCTCCGCCCGACCCGAGCGCTATTCGGAAAGCCTTTTCCCAAAACCCTTGATCGGCGTCCGTGCCGCCGTTAGGCTGACGGCACGTCTTCCGCTGAACCGCTCCAGGATGCCGCCGTACCCGGCTTCCTGGAAGGGCGATCGACGCCGCACACCGTTTTCAATGACGAAACGAGAAGGTACCTCTCCATGCCACCCACCGGTCTCAACCGCGCCCTCCTGCGCTCTCCGCTCCTTGCCGGGGCAACAGTCCTCGGCGTCTGCCTCGCCGGGGCTCCGGCGCTCGCCGTCGATGCCCCATCCGTCACAGCCGATCCTCCATCCATCGCAGCGGAGGCGACGTCGTCGCTCCCCGCACCGCTCAACGTGCGTCTGGCGCGCGTCACCGCAACCGCCGTCATGCTCCGCTGGAACGAGGTGCCGGGCGCAACCGGCTACGTCGTGACCCGTGCGGACACCGTCGACGGCGAGTACGTCCAGGTCGCGGAAACCGCGGGCGACGTCTTCGCGACGGATGGGTCCGTGGATACGTCCTCGCCGCGCTTCTACCGCGTCCAGGCTCGCGGCGCGGACGGCATCACCGCACCCTCGCCCGCTACGGCGTCGAGCGTCTTCGCCAACCCACCGGCACTGCCCGACGGCGTCCTCACCTTCGATCTCGGTCCGGGTGCCGCAGCGCCCGGCGCGACGGCCATCAGCGCCACGACGGCCTACGGTGCGGGAACGCGAGCCGGCTTCATCGACCCGTCGAAGGTCACGGCGACCGATCGCAGCACGCCGGACGCCACCCGGTCCGACTTCGTGACCATCGGCGACACGGAGCTCGTGGTGGACCTGCCGAACGGCGACTACACCATCGGCCTCATCGCCGGTGATGCCGCGGGCCCCACCGACCTCGCACTCATCGCCGAGCAGATGACCAAGGTACAGCCCACCACCCGGGCGGCGGGCCAGTACCTGGAGATGTCCTTCGACATCGCCGTCGTCGACGGGCAGCTCAACCTCGACGTCGCGGGAACCGCCGCCAACCTGAACGGCCTGACCATCACCCGGCAGGCCGACCGGGCGCAGGCTTCCGAGCCGACGGTCTGGCTCACAGGTGACTCGACCGTCCAGACGTACCGCTCCGACGTGGCACCGCAGGCGGGGTGGGGGCAGATGATCGACCGCTTCCTGTCCGACGACATCGCGGTGGACAACAGGGCGATCGGTGGGCGGAGCTCCAAAAACTTCATCAGCCAGGGGCGCCTCGACGAGGTGCTCCGCGGCATCAAGCCCGGCGACTACCTCTTCGTGCAGTTCGGCCACAACGACAACAGCTACGGCGTGGATGATCGCTTCGCTGCTCCCGCCGACTACTACGAGTACCTCCGGACGTATGTGGACGGCGCGAAACAGCGCGGCGCGACGCCGGTGCTCGTGACCCCGGTCTCCCGGCGGGCCTTCGGGGCCGACGGCAAGGCCGTGGTGTCCTTCCCCGCCTACGTCGAGGCCGTACAGAAGCTGGCTGCAGAGACCGGCACGCCGGTCGTCGACCTCGCGGCATCGAGTCGTGCCCACCTCGACGAGATCGGCGCTGAGGCCGCGAAGTCGGTCTACCTCCACGTGCCTGCCGGGGTCTACCCGAGCCGCCCCGCCGGCACCGTGGACGACACCCATTTCCAGGAGTACGGCGCAATCCAGATGGCCCGGCTCGTGGCCGAGGATGTCGCGGGCCTCGACATCCCGCTGGCCGGCGAGGTCGAGGAGGCCGAGCCACCGGCAGCAGTGCCGGCGGCTCCGACGGGTGTCGTCGTCGCCAGCGTCTCCAACTCGACCGCGCAGCTCACCTGGGGCGCAGTCGAGGGCGCGGACATCTACCGCGTGTTCCAGAAGGACGCCGGCGCGGGCGAGGACGCCTACGCCCTCGTGGCCACCTCCACCCTCCCGCAGTCCGCTGTCCCGGGCCTCGCGGAGGGCCGGGAGTACGATGTCCGCGTCGTCGCCGTCAACGGTCGCGGAGAATCCGCACCTTCCAGCGCCGTGCGGATCGCCACGAAATCGCCCCTGTACCGCTTCGACGTCCAGCAGGCCGGATCGCCGGTCATGCCGGGCTACACGGAGGTGAACCAGACGAGCGCCTACTCGGCGCAACGCGGCTGGGGCTTCCTGAACACTGCGGGCCTGGCCGGGCGTGACCGCGGCATCGCCTTCACGCCGCCGCCCACGGACCTCGAGCGTGACTTCCTGCTGCCGACACCGAGCCACGACTTCGCCGTCGACGTGCCGAACGGCTCCTACGCCGTCAAGACGTACAGCGGTGACTGGATCGGCACGAGCCGCTCCAATGTGCAGCTCGAGGGCAAGGACTTCGGTTCGGCCAACGCCGGCCGTGCCGCCGTCGCGCAGAAGACCAGCGAGCCCGTGCTCGTCACCGACGGCCAGCTCAACCTGGTGATGACCGGGACGTCGTCGCGCCTCAACGGTATCGAGATCACGCCGCTGCAGCTGGCGCCGTCGGGCCTCGCACTGAAGGACCTCAGCATCGATGGGGCAGGCGTTGCCGTGTCCCTCACCTGGCAGGCACCCGAGGGAGCCGCGGGCTACCGCGTGTACCGGACGGCTGCCGGTTCGACCGAGCGTGCCGCGATCGGGGACACGAAGGATGCCGCGTTCACCGATACCACCGCCGACGTCGGACTCGAATACACCTATACGGTCGTGGCGCTCACCGCGGGCGGCACCGAATCCGTCGCGTCGAACGCACTGGTCCTCACCACGGTGGATCCTGACGTACCCACCGCAGCAGTGCCGACCGGACTCACCCTCGGCGCCGTCAACAAGAACGACGTGACGATCAGCTGGACGCCGTCGGACGGCGCCCTCTTCTACCAGGTGTACCGGGCGGAGCCGAAGGCGGATGGATCACTCAGCGACCCCGAGCTGGTCGGGCGGGCGGACAGCGCATCCTTCACCGACACGGAGGTCCTGACGACCATCGAGTACACCTACGCGGTCACGGCGGTGAACGCGGGCGGCGCGTCCGAGCGTTCGTCGACGATCACCTCACCGGCCGCCACCACCCTCCAACGGCAGGCCGAGCGCCTGGACCGCGCTCCGGTCGCGGTGCAGCGCGAGGGCGGCACCTATATCGGTTGGCGCATGCTCGGACTGGATGACGACGGCATCGCCTTCCACGTCTACCGCGACGGCGAGCGCATCACCGACGAACCCGTCACCACGAGCACCAACCTGCTCGACGCCGACGGCGCGGCGGAGTCCGTGTACCGCGTGAGTTCCGTGGTCGACGGCGTCGAGCGCTGGGTCACCGAGGACTTCACCGTCTGGGACCAGCAGTTCCTCGACGTCCCGATCGAGAAGCCCGCCGACGCCGTCACCAAGGACGGCCAGCCGTACTCCTACAAGGCGGGCGACTCCTCGGTGGGCGACGTCGACGGTGACGGCGAGTACGAGGTGATCCTCAAATGGGACCCGACGAACAGCCGCGACAACTCACAGGCCGGCTACACGGGGACCGTCTACATCGACGCCTACAAGCTGGACGGCACCCGCCTGTGGCGGATCGACCTCGGGAAGAACATCCGGGCCGGCGCGCACTACACCCAGTTCCAGGTCTTCGACCTCGACGGGAACGGCACGGCGGAGGTGACACTGAAGACCGCCGACGGCACCGTGGACGGCGCGGGCACCGTGATCGGTGATGCCGCGGCCGACTACCGGAACTCTTCCGGCTACGTCCTGAGCGGTCCCGAATACCTCACAGTGTTCGACGGTGCGACGGGCGCGGCCATCGACACGATCGACTACGTGCCGGCCCGCGGGGACGTAGGAGCCTGGGGCGATACCTACGGCAATCGCGTGGACCGCTTCCTGGCCGGTGTGGCCTACCTCGACGGCGAGAAGCCGAGTGTCATCTTCAGCCGTGGCTACTACACGCGCGCGGTGGTCGCCGCCTTCGATTTCGACGGCACCCACCTCACCTCACGCTGGACGTTCGACTCCGACGAGTCGGGCAGCCAGTACCGGAGCCAGGGCAACCACGAGTTCTCCGTCGCTGATGTCGACGGCGACCAGAAGGACGAGATCGTCTTCGGCTCCATGACCATCGACGACGACGGCGAGGCGCTCTACACCACGGGCCTCGGCCACGGCGACGCCCTGCACGTCTCGGACTTCGATCCGACCAATCCCGGCCTCGAGGTCTTCGCGGCGCACGAGGACATGGGAGCATCCAGCAGTCGCGGGGCCACCTATCGTGACGCTGCGACGGGAGAGATCATCTGGTCGATTCCGGCGGCACGTGACACCGGACGGGCAGCCATGGCGGACATCGACCCGAACCACGCCGGCGCTGAGGGCTGGGCCATCGGTGGGGATGCAGCCTACAACTCGCCGGTCGGGCAGCTCCGCTCCTCTGCAGGCGAACTCCTGTCGGAGAAGATCCCGGCTGCGAACTTCGTCACCTGGTGGGATGGAGACCTGCTCCGCGAGATCACGGACAACGACTACGACGCGGTAGTGGCTGCAGGCGTTCCGACCATCTCGAAGTGGAACCCGGAGACGCAGGCGGCCGAGGAGCTGTACCGGGCCGGCGGGACCCTGAGCAACAACACCACCAAGGCGAACCCCGCCCTGCAGGCCGACCTGTTCGGCGACTGGCGCGAGGAGATCGTGACCCGGACGGAGGACTCGTCCGCGCTGCGCATCGCGACGACCGTCGACGTCACCGACCACCGGCTGCGGACGCTGCAGTCGGACCCCGTGTACCGGCTCGGCGTCGCGTGGCAGAACACCGCCTACAACCAGCCCCCGCACACCTCGTATTTCCTGGGTGCGGACATGCAGGCCCCGGCGGCACCGAGCATCACCTATACGGGAGAGGACAGCGGACCGGGCGAGCTGGTCAACCCTGAGCCGTCCTTCACCCCGGGTCCTGCCAGGGCCAGGGAGCTCAGGGAGTCCACGCGCGTGGATCTCGGCCTCGCGGGGGAGAAGTTCGGCCATGGCTCCAGTGAGGTGACGCTGGAGAACCTCGAGGCCGAGGACTGGTTCTACGTCTACCTCAACGGCACCGGCCTCGGCTGGCGGCAGGCGTCCGACGACGGCGAGGTCAGCGTGACCACGCCGTCCGGCACCCGGCCCGGTGACAACAAGGTGGTCGTCTTCACCGGCGACGGCACGCTTCTCGGGTGGGAGGCGCTCAGGGTCACCGGCCCCTGACGCTGCTGACGGACGGAGGCCCGGACGATCATCGTCCGGGCCTCCGCTCCGTCACCGGGGGAACCATCGTCGTCGTGCCGGGGGTCTGCGCAACCGACCTCGTCACCATCAGTGGCGGCCGACCCTCCCGCGGACAGTGACCGCGTGCCAGACTGGGACCATGCTCGTAGCCTTCAGCGTCGCCCCGTCCGGATCCTCCGATCTCTCCCGGGAGAACCCCGACGGGTCGGTGCACGACGCCGTCGCCGCCGCGGTCGCCGTCGTGCGTGAATCCGGCCTGCCCAACCACACCGACTCCATGTTCACCACGATCGAGGGTGAGTGGGACGAGGTGATGGCCGTGGTCAAGCACGCCACCGAGGCCGTCGGGCGCTACGGCACCCGCGTCTCGCTCGTGCTGAAGGCGGACATCCGTCCGGGCCACACGGGCGAGTTGACGGGCAAGCTCGACCGGCTCGAGGCGGCGCTCGCGGAGCAGGAGCAGTTCGAGGGCCACTCCTGACACATCCGGTCACCACTCGGTAGCCCCAGGACACTAAACTGAGGGGGTGACACAGCATCTATCGACGCTGCCCTACGTGATCCGGTCGGCCACAATCGATGACGCCGAGGCGTACGCCCGCACCCACGTCGCCGGGCTGCACGAGACGTACGAGCACATCATGCCGCCGGAGTACCACGCCTACTACGACGCCCAGCTGCCCGCGATCATCGAACGGCGGCGCGCGGCTTTCGAGGAGGCTTCGCGGACCCCCGGTAGTGCGCGGAGCTGGCTGGCGTTCGACGACGGCGAGCCGGTCGCGATCGCCACGTCCGGTCCGGGGCGCGACGACGACCGCCCCGACTTCGAACTGCACCACATCTACACGCTGCGGAGCACACATGGAACCGGTCTCGGGCAGCGCCTGCTCGACATCGCGATCGGGACCAGGGCCGCCTACCTGTGGATCCTGAATGGCAACCCGCGGGCCGAGCGCTTCTACGTCCGCAACGGCTTCGAGCCGGACGGTACCTCCATGCTCTGCGGCCCTACCTGGCATCACAGGCCGATGTTCCGGATGCACCGCCCCGACCGGGGCCCGGCGGGGACGGCGCCGGCCCGCGGCTAGCATGGGAGCCATGCCCTTCTCCGTCTGTCCGGACGTCCCCCGGACGAGCCGACCCTGATGGCGAAACCCACCGGGCCGCGCCCCGAGATCGGCGAGTTCCCCATCGACACGGGGACGTGTGAGCTCGAACCCGATCCGTACAACGCCGACGGCTGGGTCCTGCGCATCAACGGCGTGCCCAGTTCGCATATCGACCTGGCCGATCCGCTGCACCTCGACTTCGAGTACATGCGCTGGATCGCCTCGCTCGTGGACTCGCGCTGGACGTCGACGGAGAGGCTTCGCGCATTGCACCTCGGAGGGGGTGCCTGCTCGCTCGCCCGCCGCTTCGCCGCCTCGCATCCGCAGGCCCGTCAGGTCGTCGTCGAGCTCGACGGCCGACTGGCCGACCTGGTGCGCGAATGGTTCGACCTGCCGCGCGCGCCGCTCGTGAGGATCCGTGTCGGCGAGGCAAGGGCTGTGACGGAGTCGCTGAGCGAGAACAGCCGAGATCTCGTGATCCGCGACGTCTTCGCCGGAGCCGTGACGCCTGAGCCTCTGATCACGCGCGAGTTCACGCGGGCGGCGAAGCGCGTCCTCGCGGCCGACGGGGTGTACATGGTCAATTGCGGCGACAGTCCGAACCTCGCGATGGCCAAGCGCGAGGCCGCGACCATAGGGGCGGAGTTCGAGCACACGGTGATCATCGCCGATCCCGCGATGCTCAAGGGGCGGCGCTACGGCAATGTGATCATCGCGGGCAGCGATGCGCCGCTCGGCGGGGATCCGGGGTTGGTGCGCGGGCTGCTCGGCGGGGGAGTGCCGGCGCACCTCTGGCAGGACGCCCGCGTCCGCGCTTTCGCGGCCGGAGCGCAGGTCCTCGCGGACTGAGAGCGCAAGTCCTCGCGGACTGGGACGGTAGGACGCCGCACTTTAACGGGGGGCGCATCGCCCCGCCATAGCGTGTACGTCGGCCCGCGTGAAGGGTCGCGGCGTCGGTCACCCACCGGAACCCGAAAAGCGTGCCGCACTAGGCTGGCAGGGTGGAACTGGGACTGCTGGGCATCATCGTCATCGCCGTCCTCGTGGCGGTCGCGGTCCTCTCGAAACGCGTGGGCGTCGCAGCACCGCTGCTCCTGGTCGTCGTCGGTATCGGTCTGTCCTTCGTTCCCGGTGTGCCGAGCTTCAGCATCCCGGACGAGTGGATCCTCACCGGAATCCTGCCACCCCTGCTCTATGCGGCCGCGATCAAGACGCCCGTGATGGACTTCCGGCGGAACCTCACACCCATCGCGAGCCTGTCCGTGGCGCTTGTCGTCGTCTCCTCGTTCGTCACCGGACTCCTCCTCCACGCGCTGCTCCCTGATCTCGGTCTGGCGGCGGCTATCGCGCTCGGCGCCGTCATCAGCCCGCCCGACGCCGTCGCGGCCACGTCGATCGGCCGCCGGCTGGGCCTGCCGCCCCGGCTCCTGACCGTGCTCGAGGGTGAGGGGCTGGTCAATGACGCCACGGCCCTCGTGCTCCTGCGCAGTGCCATCGCGGCATCGGCCGGAGCGCTGAGCGGGTTCGGGGCCGCCGTCGCAGACTTCGCGTTCGCCGTCGTCGTCGCCGTGATCGTCGGGTATGCGGTCGGGGTGGTGACCGTTTTCATCCGCTCCACGCTCGATGACCCGGTGCTGGACACCGCCCTCTCCTTCGCGGTCCCCTTCATCGCCTTCATCCCCGCCGAGGAGCTCGGGGCGTCGGGAGTGCTGGCCGTCGTCGTCGCCGGTGTGTATACGGGCCACCGGAGTGCCAGCCACCTCGACGCCCGCGCACGCATCAGCGACAACGTGAACTGGCGGACGGTGCAGTTCCTGCTCGAGAACGGAGTCTTCCTGCTGATCGGCCTCGAGGTCCGGGGCCTGCTGCAGAACATCGACGAGTCATTGTTGACGGTGGGGGAGACGGTGCTGATCGGCCTCGTCGCGACGCTCGCGCTGATCGTGCTGCGCTTCCTGTGGGTGTTCCCCCTCGTCCTGCTCATGCGGAGGCTGCCGAGCAGGGCCGCGCGCCGTTCCATCCAGCTGCGACGTGGGCTCGGCCGGCTCAAGAAACTGCCCACCCTCGATCCGAGGCAGGAGCGGCGGAAGAGGGCGCTCACGCGCATGTTCGAGCGGCGGCAGGCGGACCTCGAGCTCGAGCGGCGTGAGGGCTTCGGCTGGAAGGGTGCCACCGTGCTCGGCTGGTCGGGGATGCGCGGAGTGGTGACGCTCGCGGCGGCACAGTCCCTGCCGGAAGCCTTCGCCTACCGGGAACAGCTCGTCCTGATCGCGTTCACGGTCGCCGTCACCACCCTCCTGGTGCAGGGCAGCACGCTGCCGGCGCTCATCCGGGTGCTGAAGGTCCAGGGGGTCGACGCCGACACCGACCGGGAGGAATCGGCGACCCTCTTCGACGAGTTGCGCGTCGAGGGCCTTCGGGTCCTCGACGATCCGCAGGTGGTCATCGGCGAAGGTATCGAGGTGGACGAGGACGTGCTGGACCGCGTGCGCCTCGACACGGGCATGCGGAGCGAGTTCGAATGGGAGAAGGCGCGGCTGCCCGATCAGAAGCTGGTGCGCTCGCCGCACCGCCAGTACCGTGACCTCCGGCTGGCAGTCCTCGAGGCCGAGCGGCAGGCACTGCTGGCAGCCCGTGCCCGCGGAACCTATTCCTCACGCGTCCTCGCCAGGGCGCAGCGCATCCTCGATGTGGAGGAGACCCGGCTGCGTCCACGCGGCAGCTCATCCTGAGGGACATCGTCGGGTGAGCAGGTTCGTCCGGGGCGCAGGTCAGAAGGACGGACGCTCCCGGCCGCGGACGTCGCAGGGGCGGTGCATCCCTCCATGGGTACGCGTCTGGTCCTACGGTCCCGTCCGACCGGCGCGGTCCCGCCCGAGGAGTTCCGACTCGAGCGCGAGCGTTCCTTCGCGCAGGGCCTGGACGACCGCGGCGACGGCAGGTTGCCGCAGCGAGTCGGGCCGCACCACGAGCCAGTAGTCCAGTTTCTCGGCGACGAGATCGGGAAGGATGCGGACGAGGTCCGCGTGGCGATCTGCCATGAAGCACGGCAGGAGGCCGAGGCCTGCGCCGGCACGCGTCGCCTCGACGTGCACGAAGACATTGGTGGAGCTCAGGGCATCCCTCATCGCCGGCAGCAGCCGCCGTGGTGCGTCGAGGCTGTCCACCTGCAGCATCGAGTCGATGAAGTAGACGAGCGGATGCGTGACCACTTCGGCCAGGTCCGACGGCGTGCCGGCCGACGTGAGGTAGTCCCGCGAGGCGTACAACCCGAGGACGTAGGCGCCGAGGCGCGTCGCTTCGGCGCGATGCACCTGGGGTTCCCCGACCACCACCTCGAAATCGAGCCCGGTGCGGGTCTGGGACGCGCGACGCGTCGCCGCCACGATCTCGATACTGAGCCGCGGGTTCTCGTTCCGGAGCCGGGCGAATGCCGGAGCGGCGATGAAGGCGCTGAAGCCGTCCGTCGCACTCATGCGCACGACGCCGGCGAGGGCACCGCCGTCGTCGTCACGCAGGTGCGCGACGGCGGCCGCGACACTCGCTGCGGCGTCGGCGGCCCTCCTGCCGAGGTCTGTCAGTTCCCACCCACCGGCACTGCGGGACAGGACGTGACCGCCGAGGGCCTTCTCCAAGGCGGTGATCCGGCGCGACACCGTGGTGTGGTTGAGGCCCAGGGTCTCGGCGGCCGTGGTGAACCGGCCGGTCTGCGCGACCGCCCGGAGCACAAGCAGGTCCTGTGCATTGGGAGTGGGCATCTCTGCAGTATCGCAGAGTAGGCGTGCCGAAGTGGTCATTGGTCCCGCCGTACGCTGCAGGAATACTCAGGGGAGTGCGGGGGCTCGCCCCGCTCCCCAGCGCGGAAGGACAGCCATGAGCCTCGATGAAGCGGCGGCGCACTCCGGTCGGACCGGTCCCGGCCCGGCCCGTCAGGGGGAAGGAGTCCTCAGCGGGCGACGAGCCGTCATCACGGGCGGCGCCAGTGGTATCGGCGCGGCCTGCGCGCACGCCCTCGCAGCACTCGGCGCGGATGTCGTCGTCGCCGATCGTGACGGGGACGGTGCAACCGCACTCGCGGGCGAGTTGGGCGGGGAAGCGTGGGCCGTCGACCTGCTCGACACCCGGGCTCTGGAGGAGCTTACACTCGAGACGGACATCCTCGTGAACAATGCCGGGATCCAGGTGGTCAGCCCCATCGAGCAGTTCAGCCCGGACGACTTTCGCCGGATCCAGAAGCTCATGGTCGAGGCGCCTTTCCTCCTCATCCGAGCAGCATTGCCGGGCATGTACGCGCGCGGCTTCGGCCGGATCATCAACATCTCCTCGGTGCACGGACTGCGCGCGTCACCGTTCAAGTCGGCCTACGTCACGGCGAAGCACGGGCTCGAGGGACTGTCCAAGGTGACGGCCCTGGAGGGCGGCGAGCACGGAGTCACGAGCAACTGCGTGAACCCGGGCTACGTACGGACGCCCCTCGTCGAGAACCAGCTCACCGATCAGGCCCGCCTCCACGGCATCACCGAGGACGAAGTGCTCTCGAAGATCATGCTCACCGAGTCCGCCATCAAGCGCCTCGTCGAGCCGGGGGAGGTCGCCTCCCTCATCGCGTGGCTCGCGGGCGACGACGCCGGGATGGTCACCGGCTCGTCCTACGTCATGGACGGCGGCTGGTCCGCCCGCTGACCCCGGGTCTGCCCCACAAAGCCGGCGACGACGGCGGTCCCCCATCCGCCGTCGTCGCTTTTCCTCGGTCAGATACCGAGCAGCTCCTCGATGGGGCCGATGCCGAAGAACACCACGAAGGCGGCGGCCACGGCCCACATCAGGGGGTGCACCTCACGGCCCCGACCCTGGATCGCGCGGATCAGCACGAAGGCGATGAAGCCTGCGCCGAGCCCGTTCGCGATCGAATAGGTGAACGGCATGAGGGTGAAGGTGAGGAAGGCCGGGATGGCGATGCCCCAGTCGTCGAAGTCGATGCGGCCCACCTGCGCCACCATCATGAAGCCGACCACCACGAGCGCGGGGGCCACGGCCTCGAACGGCACGAGGCTGATGAGCGGTGTGAAGAACATCGCGAGCAGGAACAGCAGGCCGGTCACGACGTTCGCGAGGCCTGTCCGGGCGCCCTCGCCGATACCGGCGCCGGACTCGACGTAGATCTGGTTCGAGGACACCGAACCGACACCGCCTGCCACCGCACCGAGGGCGTCGATCACGAGGACGCGGTCGACGCCGGGGATGTTGCCCTTCTCGTCGACGAGCTTGGCCTCGTTCGCGAGCCCCACCATGGTGCCCATGGCGTCGAAGAAGATGCTGAGGAGAATGGTGAAGGTCAGCAGGAGCGCAGCTGTTCCGCCGAGATGACCGAACGCGCCGAACAGGCTCACGTTACCCACCAGGCTGAGATCGGGGATTCCCACCCAGGCGCCGCTGGGCAGTTCGGGCACCACGAGCGACCAACCCGCGGGGTTCGGGTCCTGGCCGGGGATGAAACTGGGACCCACGTTCACGATGGCCTCGACCACGACGGCGAGCACTGTCGCGGCGAGGACGCCGATGAGGATGGCGCCGCGCACTCTACGCACCACGAGGGCGATGGTCAGGATGAGGCCGAAGACGAAGATCAGTGTGGGCCAGCCGATCAGCACGCCGCCGAAGCCGAGACCCACGGGGACGGTGGTGTTGGCGACGTCGGGCACGCGGCGTACGAAACCGGCGTTGACCAGGCCGATCAGGGCGATGAACAGGCCGATCCCGACTACGATCGCCGTCTTGAGGCTCTCGGGCACCGCATTGAAGACCGCCGTCCGGAAGCCTGTCAGCACCAGGACGAGCATCGTCAGGCCCGCGAGCATGACGAGCCCCATGATGTCCGGCCAGGTGAGCCCGGGGTTGGTCGCCACGGTGATGGCCACGAACGCGTTGACGCCGAGGCCGGTGGCCAGGGCGAAGGGGTACTTCGCCCAGGCGCCCATGACGATCGTCAGGATGCCCGCTACCAGTGCGGTCACGGCCGCGACGCGCTCGAAGCCGAGCTCGGTGCCCGACGAATCGGCGCCGGCGAGGATGAGGGGATTGAGGACCACGATGTAGCTCATGGCGAAGAACGTGGCGAGGCCGCCACGGATCTCGCGGGAGAACGTCGACCCCCGCTGCGTGATGTCGAAGTAGCGATCCAGCACGGAACCAGTTTTGAGCAAGAGGGGATCCTAGGGCGGAAGGGTCGGGGAGCAATCGCGAAGATTCTATCCCGGCGTACCGCCGGCATGAGGTTCATGACGACCCTCCGGGGGCCAGGCATCACCCCCGAACGCATCCCAGCACCCCGTCAGGCACTCCGCGTAGGGTTGAACCATGGCTGCCATTCCACTCCCGTCCACTCTGCTTCCGGCGACTCGACTGCGCGGACGCCGTCGTCGCGCGCTGTCCTTCGGCGCCCTTGTTCCCGCCGTCCTCCTCGCTCTCGCCCTACTCCTTGGCGCGGGTGGCCCGGCCGGCGCGCATGACGAGCTGACCGGGACCAATCCGGCCGAGGGTGCCACTGTCGACGTGTTGCCTCCGAGCCTCGAACTGGGCTTCTCGAACGTGCCGTCAGGGATCGGGGCGCAGGTGCAGGTCCTCGATGAGGCGGGAGCGGACTGGGCTGACGGCCCCGTGTCGATCGTCGACCGCACCGCTACGCAGCCGCTACGCTCAGGGGCCCCTGCGGGGGAGTACACCGTCAACTGGCGCGTGGCGAGCTCGGACTCGCACCCCATCGAGGGCACGTTCGCCTTCACCACGCTTCAGGGCTCGTCGACGGTGCCGGATTCGGTGACGACGCCCGGTCCTGTCGAGACGCAGGATGCCCCGGCCAATGAGACGCAGACAGCCGGGGTGAGCGATTTCCCGTGGAGCATCGTGCTGATGATCGCAGCACTGGTGGCCATCGCCGTCGCGCTCGCGTTCACGGCGCGGAAGAAGCTCGGAGCCGACAGGTAGGAGCCGGGTCCGATCAGGCCGTGTCAGGCGCCGAGCGGTGAGATCGCTGCGCGGGGCGGTGCCAGTCGATTGAGCGCCGCGGGCCCCTGGGACTGGATGATGTCGCTGACGAGCTTGGCCTGGCGCACGATCTCCCGCGTGGTGGGCGTCAGCAGTTCGCCGACCCCGACGAGATGCAGTCCGATTGCCCGCAGTGCGGCCTTGAAGTCCCGGCCGATCGCGATGCCCATCGAGCGCAGGAACTTGCGCAGCTCGTTCTGGGGGTACTTCGTAAGGACCACATGGTCGGCGAGGAGGACGCCGTCGGCTGTCTGGACCGCCCACTTCTTGGGCCCTACGGAAGCGGTGATGAGCTTGGGGTGACCGATGATGCTGAGATGCTCCGCCACCGTGCTCTGCCGGACGTCGAGCTGGTGGGCGGCAGCGTAGCCGCGGAGGAGTCGCATCAGTTCGGTGCGCTCGGATAAGGACACGGAGTCCGTCATGACGGTGCGCATGGCGCCGGAGTCGAAGCATTCGAGGCTCTCGACGACGATGGAGTCGATTCCGCGGCGGCTCAGTTCACTGGCGACGGCCAGACCCGAGAGCCCCGAACCGATGACCACGGTGCTCGTATGCTCTGCCGATGAGGGAACCGCGGACGCAGAGCGGACCGGATCAAGCGGCAAGGAATCCAATGAGTTACCTCCACACGAAGCATTGGTCCCGTACGGCCCGGCGCCTCTTCCGGGCCGTACGGGACTCTTGGTTGCGAACGGGTCATCCAAGAGCATTACGCAGGGAGGCCGCCCAGGAGGGAGCCCCCGCAACGGGTCATCGAAGACTATATAACTTTTCAGACCGTGAATAGACCGATCCCCCACAGTGCGCTACAAATGGTGGACCGGCCGCTTTTGGCGGCGGGACATGCGACCGAGGGAGGCCTGCCGTGGGCAGCGAGCACGCAGAGGGTTTGTCGCAGGGGTTGGAGCAACACGGGATCGTCGTAGGTGTCGACGGCTCGGACCAGAGCACGTGCGCCCTTCTCTGGGCAGCGCAGGAGGCCGAGCGCCGAAAGGCCCCGCTCTACGTGGTGACGGCCTACACCGTGCCGGTCTTCGCGGCATCGAGCATGGACGCCGGTTATGCCACCGTGGACGACGACGTCATCCGTGAGAGCGCGCAGGCCGTCCTGCAGGAGTCCCTCACACACCTCGAGGGACTACGGGTGGACGTGCATCCCAGGATCGAGACGGGCGACGCCGCAGGGGTGCTCCTCGATCTCTCCGAGGAAGCCGAACTCATGGTCGTCGGCTCCCGCGGCCGCGGCGGCTTCGTAGGCCGCCTGCTCGGTTCCGTCAGCAGCGCCCTGCCGGCCCATGCCAAGTGCCCGACGGCGATCATCCCCGTCTGCACGGGGGCACGGCTGGGGCACCCGGAACTCGGGCGCAAGCAGGGCAGGGACAAGGACAAGGACAGGGACAAGCCGGCGGCTGTCGTCGAACCCGTCGTGGTGGTCGGCGTGGACGGTTCGGAGCAGGCCCGGATGGCGTCGCTCGCCGCTGCGGAGGAGGCTCGCACGAGGGGACTCGCACTCCGGGTCATCTGCTCGGTCGCACCGTTCAACGGCTCGCTGGCGTGGGTCCCGGCACCTGTCGACCGGGAGGCCCTGCACGCCGACCTCGCTGTCCAGCTGGCGGCCGGGCGTGACTGGCTGCAGAGCCACTACCCCGACCTGGACATCACCGTCGACCTCGTCGACGGACCGCCTGCGGAGGTGCTCATCGCAGCGTCAGCGACGTCGGAGTTGCTGGTCGTGGGAACGCGGGGTCGCGGCGGATTCGCCGGCATGCTGATGGGATCAACGAGCCAGGGCGTCCTGCACCATGCGCGAGGGCCGGTGCTGGTGGTTCCGGACAGGGCAGACCCGCGGCTCGAGGACCGGCGTTCGTTCGGACCGATGATCGCTCCGGGCCGCTAGTCCGGATACTTCTGCTGGTTCAGGCGCGTCCGGCCGAGGGGTTCAGCGGGCCCATGCCGCCCATGGCTGCGAGATCGGTGATGACGATGCCGTCGGTGGGGTTCAGGGCGTTCACGACCTGATTGCCGCCGATATAGATGGCAACGTGCCAGATGTCGCCGCCGCTGCCCCAGAAGACCAGATCGCCCGGCTGCATCTGTGACAGCGGAACGTGCTGCACCGCGAAGAACTGCTGGGCAGCGGTCCTCGGCAGTGACACCCCGGCCGAGGCGAATGCCTGTTGGGTGAGGCCTGAGCAGTCGTAGCCGAGGGGTCCGTTGCCGCCCCAGGCGTAGTAGTAGGGATTACCCCTCTTGGACATCGCGTAGCTCATGGCTACGGCTCCGGCGCCACTACTCGACGGCGGTGTGGGTGCAGGCTGGACGGGGGCGGGTCGTACGGGTGCCGGCTGGACAGGAGCAGGTTGTACGGGCGCCGGCTGCACCGGAGCAGGTTGTACGGGCGCCGGCTGCACCGGAGCAGGTTGTACGGGCGCCGGCTGCACCGGAGCAGGTTGTACGGGCGCCGGTTGGGCAGGGGCAGCGGTAGGTACGGGTGCAGGTGCCGCCGTCGGTCCGGGCGCCGGCGCAGCTGCGGGCGCAGGCGCGCCCTGAACCGGAGCAGCGACCGGCGGGACCTGTGCCTCTGTCCTGATGAGCGCAGGATCGCGCAGTGGCGGTGTGCTTGCAACGAACCGACCCTGCTCTGGTGCGACGGGTGCTGCGGCTGCTGCCGACTCCGCGATGATGCGGGCGAGGTCGCGCTCACGCTGGGCCTGCTCGAGGCCGGCGATGCGCTTGTCCTCGAGTTCGGCGGTCGTATGACGGAGGGTGGCGAGCTGCCCCACCAGGGTGGTCCGCTCCTCCTCCTTCTCGGTCACGAGGCGTTGCGCGCCGGCCGCCGCAGTCCGGGCCTCCTCGCCCGCGTCCTCTGCGGCATCGGCGGCCGCCTGGGCCGCCTTGCGTGCCTCCGCGGCATCTTCGGTCAGGGAGATCCACGCCTCGGTCGCCGCCTTGGCGTCATCCAGCGTGCGCGTGCTGCTGCTCGACAGCCCGTAGAGGGTGGAGGCCCGGTACATGACGTCGTCGAGGTCGCTCCCGTCGAGGATGCTCTCGATACCTGGGTTCATACCGCCGGACCTGTAGAGGTCGCCTGCGAGCTCTCCGACCTGCACCTCGGCAGCGGTGTGTGTGCGTGCCGCCTCCGCCGCGCGGTGATCCGCCTGGTCCGATGCAGCACGGCGCTCCTGCAGGACGGCCAGGGCGGTCGTGTAGGTGTCCTGCATCTTGAAGGCGTCGAGTTGAGCCTCCTGTAGCTGCGTCCCGGCGGTCGCGATGATGCCCTCGATGTCCGTCACGAGCCCGGCCGTTGCTGCAGCGTCATTCTGCGCACGCCTGATGTCGGCCGGCGAGGGGAGCTCGGTAACTCGCGGGGCGATGACCTGGGAGGCTGCCAGCGCTGGTGAGACTGCGGAGCACCCGATGAGGACAGTGGCAGCGAGGGTGGCAACACTGCGGCGCACGGAGTCCCTTGTTCTACATATTGACTGCACGTTGTGCCGCTCTCTCGCCCGAAACTGCCGTTGGTGGATCACGCAACAGTCCCGACCATAGGTGCCAATAACCACATTGGCAACATGAGTAACTTCAGTATCGTAAACAACAACGGTGTCATTTACGAGGATTCACGCGGCGTGTCGCGTCAGCTCCAGCCGAGCTCGTGGAGCCGATCGTCGTCGATCCCGAAGTGGTGGGCGATTTCGTGGACGACGGTCACGAGGATCTCCTCCACGAGCTCCTCCTGGGACTCGCACAGGCGCATGAGTGGCCCACGGAAGATGCTGATGCGATCAGGCAGGGAGCCTGCTTCCCACCAGGAGTCCCGCTCGGTGAGCGGGGTTCCCTCGTACAGACCCAGCAGCTCGGTGTCGGACGGCTCGCCTGGTAACGGCTCGTACTCTTCGACCACGATGATCGCGACATTGTTCATGGCGCGGGCGAGGTCATCGGGAATGCGGTCGATGGCGTCATCGACGGCTTCCTCGAACTCTTCCCGGGAGATCTCGAATGGCACGCCCCGATCGTACAGACCGTCCGCCTGCCTCCATGCCTCGGCAGCGAAGGCCACGAGTGCGAGCTCTCTGGCGCAGACCAGGGATTTTGTGTAATCGACGACGTGCCCCTATAGTTTTATAGGTCCACGACAGGGAAAGATCCGCCGGAAATGCTTGCCTTCCGGAAGGTTGCAGGAACCCGATCCGTGGTCCAGGCCCCCATCGTCTAGCGGCCTAGGACACCGCCCTTTCACGGCGGCGGCACGGGTTCGAATCCCGTTGGGGGTACGCAGGGGCAGCTCTCACGGGCGGTCAACCGGAATGAAAAGTGCTGGTAAGCTGGAGCTCTTGCAAAAATTGCAAGTGAAGTTAGTAAGGCCCTGTAGCGCAGTTGGTTAGCGCGCCGCCCTGTCACGGCGGAGGTCGCGGGTTCAAGTCCCGTCAGGGTCGCTCAGGCGGCTGGATCCCCTCGGGGAGCCAGGCCGGGCTGGATACGGTGATCATCGGAAGATGGTCGCATGGCTCTGTAGCTCAGTTGGTAGAGCGTTCGACTGAAAATCGAGAGGTCACCGGATCGACGCCGGTCGGAGCCACTGCTGAAAACCCCGCAGTTCCCCACGGAACGCGGGGTTTTTCTTATGTCCGAAAGCGGCTCACCACGTTCTTCACCGACAGTGCCCTCGGTGCTCCCAGCCAACACGGGGGTTCGCGCCGTAGCATCACCGGGTGCGGCCCCGCAGGTCCCCAGGCGTGAGTCCTCGACCCCGAGCAGGCGTCCAGTCGGTTGCCTGGGGGAACCGCCTGGGATAGTAGTGGAGGTTTCACGCGTTGAACCCCCGGCATGAACCGAGACGAAAGGGCACCCCGTGAGATTCCTGCATTCCGCAGTCGGACTCTGTGCCCTTACCGTTGGCCTGACCGGGTGCAGCTTCGAAGCGCCCTCACCTGCCGAGACGATGCTCACCATGCCCGCGAGCCCTCCAGCAGTGCCGAGCACACGTGCGTCGCCGGACCCATCCCCGTCCGCACGTCCGGACGGCGCATCTCCCGACTCGGAGCAACCGGACGTCCAGTCCGGCGAGGATCCCTCGAAGCACTGTGTGATCGTCGCTGCCGGCATGACCACAGCCATGCTCGCCCCGCTGAGTCTTCGCTCCTCCACAGATCCGCACGACCTCGTGGTGCTCGAGCAGCAGATCCTCGACCTTCGCGCGAAGGTGCCCGCCGATCTGCAGGACGATTTCACCATGCTGGCATCTTCCGTGGAGGCGCCGCCCGAGGGTTCGGGCACCTTCGACGAGAAGGCCTTCCGTCGTGCAATGGTGCCGGTGCAGGATTGGCTCGGTCAGCATTGCACTACCTCCTGACGCCCTCCACCCTGTTCCACTCCGCCCTTGTCCCCGACGCCTTCCGCGAATAGCCCCGGACGGCCACCGTGCGGCAGTACCGTGGCTTAGGCTGGGCACACATGAAAGGGAGTCCTCGATGATCGAGCAAGCCATGGGGCGGCCCCTGCCCGTCCTTCAGGGCACACCAGCCGGACGAACCGTGATCGGAGACCCGGCTGCCGTCAAGATCGCTGCCATTGCGGCCCGGGCCGTCCCTGGTGTGCATTCCCTCGGGCCGGGTGCCGGGCGTGCGCTCGGAGCCATTCGTGACGCCGTCGGCGCCAGCGACCTCTCGCAAGGCGTGAAGGTCGAGGTCGGTCAGACCCAGCTCGCGGTCGATATCAGCCTCGTCGCGGACTATGGCTTCGCTCTCAACGCCCTCGCGGACGCCGTCCGCATCGCGGTCTACGAGGCTCTCACGGAACTTGTGGGGCTCGAGGTGATCGAGGTCAACGTCGAGATCCTCGACGTACACCTCCCGCCGCCGGCGGAGCCGAAGATTGTCGAGCGCGTTGGTGCCACCGGTGCGACCCAGCTCAAGCAGCCGGTGGAATGAGCCCCGCGATGACTCCCACCACAATCGGCATGGCCGCCGGCGCGGTCCTTGCCCTCGCGGCCCTGATCTTCGGCTTCTGGGGATTCCTCCTGACCCTGGTCCTGGTGCTCTGTGGTGCCGTCGTCGGGCGCATCGTCGAGGGGAAGCTCGACCTCCGAGGCGTCATCGACGCCCTGGCCGGCCGACGCTCGTCCTCGTGACCGGCGAGCCCGGTCCCGAGCTCGACCCCGATCGCCCCCGGACCGTGACGAACTCCGTGACGACCCTCGTGAGCACCGAAGCGGTATCCATGGGCGTGGCTGCCCTCGCTGGGCACAACCGCATTACCACGCAGGCGTTGACCAGTACTGCGCGGGCAGCTGCAGCGGAGGTGCTCGGTGTCGCGCCGGCGCAGGTGAAGGCGTCCTTCTCCGATGACAAGGGTCTCCTTGCCCTCCTCCTCGCCCTGCCTCTGCCCGTGCCGGCCCTGACCCGCGTGGCGGATGATCCCAGCATCGTCGACTCCTTCGGGGGTCCCCTGTGGTCCCGCGCAGCCGCCGCCCGGACACCGATCCTCGACCGCGTGCAGCAGCTGACCGGCGCGCGGCTGAGCCGAGTCGACATCCGTATCATCGGCAGCACCGTCACCAAGGGGGCGAGGGTATTGTGAGTCCGACCCCGCTCGACCGCTCCGCGCCGGCGTCGACCGCCCGTCTCGTGCGCCGGGAACTGCACGCTTCGCGTGCCGTCCCCTCGGTCCTGACCGCGATCCTCCTGATCATCGTCTGCCTCGTCCTGCTGTTCGAGGCCGCGCTCAAGGCGTTGGGGGACAACCCGTTCCTCGTCGACGTCGAGGCGGTTGCCGCATGGATCGGGGCGTTGCCGAGTGGGGTGCCTGCATCGTTGCTCGGCACAAGCTCCTTCCTTCTGCTCGTCCTCGGTGTGCTCCTGCTCCTCCTCGCACTCCTTCCCGGACGCCGCGCCCGCTACACGATTCCGAATGAGCGGGCCGCCGTCGTGGTCGACGCCGAGGTCGTGGCGTCCTCGCTCGCCCGTCGGGCACGCGCGGAGGCGGGAGTTGCGCCCGAGCAGGTGCTCGTCACCGTCGGCCGCTCGTCGGTCACGGTCCAGATCCGGCCCACGTCCGGGATTCCCGTCGACGCGGAGGCCGTCCGCGCAGCCGTTGCCGATGACCTCCGGCGCTCGAGCGTGGAGCCCGAGCCCCGCATCACCGTCGTCGTGGCGGAATCGGGGGTCATCGGACAATGAACACCACGCCGCGCTTACTCAACCGGATCGTGCTCGCCGTCGTGGGGATACTCCTGCTCGCGACCGGTGCCGCCGGGCTCGTCCTCCTGACACTGCCCGCGGTTGCCGTCTGGTGGGGCGGCGCTGCGCCGCGGGTGGCCCAGGCGATCGGTGACGTCCGCACCGCCACCACGCTCGAAGGGCAGGCCGATACCTGGCTCTGGATTGCACTCGCGGCGGTGCTGCTCGTCCTGATCGTGCTGCTCGTGCTCTGGATCGCGGCGCAGGGGAGGGGCCGAACAGGGCTCTTCGCGTCCGTAGATGCCCGGTATCCCGCACCGCACGGCCGGCACGTGGGGCCGCCGGCCGGAGGATCAGCCGGTGGTCGGTCCTCCGGAACGGGGTCGAGGGGCGTGCAGTCGGAGGATGAAGGGACGCCTGGGTCGGTGACCATTACGGCCGCGGCCGCGGAGCAGGCCCTGAAGGCTGCGCTGCTGGAACGCTCCGAGCTGGTCGGCGCTTCGGTCAGCACGTGGCAGGTCCGGGGCGTGCCGGGCCTATGGGTGAGGGTCTTCCCTCGCAAGGGTGCGGCGCCCTATGCCGTCGCCGCCGAGGTCTCCAGACTCGTCGAGGCGCTGGACCGAGTCACGGGATACCGTACTCCGGTGCTGATCAGTATCAGCTCGGGCACCCGTGTCCGTTGGACGCGCGCAGACCGCGTCAGCTGAATCCTGATTCCAGTTACGATTCGGTATCAGCAGGGTGATGCTGCTCCGCCGGGTTGTCACTCGGGGATGTAAGCGCTTACTCTTGCGATATCAATCAGGAAGGCGGCGCATTCCTGGGCTGGGCGGCAGCGACGCCGCGAGCCTGACGAACACGGGCCGCAAGACAAAGGAGTCTGTTTCAATGGCGAATATTCGCTCACGGAAATTAACGCTGCCCGTTGCAGCACTCAGCGTTTCCCTCCTGGCTCTCGCCGGGTGCGGGTCGGAGGGATCCGACGGTGCAGGAGGTTCCGGAGACGTGGACTGTGCCGCCTACGAGTCCTACGGGACGTTCGACGGCGCCGAGGTCAGCGTCTACTCATCCATCGTCGATCTCGAAGCGGAATACCTTGAGAACTCCTGGGCCGATTTCTCGGAGTGCACCGGTATCGAGGTGGCGTTCGAGGGCTCCAAGGAATTCGAGACCCAGGTCGGCGTCCGCGCCCAGGGTGGGACTGCTCCCGACCTCGCCATCTTCCCCCAGCCGGGCCTGCTCGCCGCCCAGGCGGGCAACCTGAAGCCGGCTCCGCAGGCGGTTTCGGACCTCGTCGATGAGGGCTGGAGCCCTGACTGGAAGAAGTACGGCACCGTTGACGGCACTTTCTACGGGGCTCCGATGCTCGCGAATATCAAGGGCTACGTCTGGTACGTCCCCGCGACTTTCGAAGAGAAGGGCTGGGAAGTTCCCACCACCTGGGACGAGATGACCGAGCTGACGGAGAAGATCGCCGGCGAGGAAGAAGAAATCAAGCCCTGGTGTGCAGGTTTCGAATCCGGCGAAGCAACCGGCTGGCCCGGAACCGACTGGATCGAGGACGCCGTGCTCCGCGAGCACGGCCCCGACGTCTACGACCAGTGGGTAGCCCACGAGATCCCGTTCGACGACCCGCGGATCGTCGAGTCCTTCGACCGCGTCGGTGACATCCTCAAGAACGACGACTTCGTCAATGGAGGGTTCGGCGACTCGCGTTCGATTCTCTCGACCGCCTTCGCGGAAGCCGGCCAGCCCGTCCTCGACGGACAGTGCGCCATGCACCACCAGGCATCCTTCCAGGCTGCCAACTGGCCCGAAGGGACCAACGTCGCCGAAGACGGCGATGTATGGGCCTTCATGACTCCTCCCGTCGATCCTGCCGCTGGAACGGCGATCACCGGTGGCGGCGAGATGGTCGGCGCCTACGCCGACCGTCCCGAGGTCGTTGCACTGCAGACGTACATGGCCACGGCTGAATTCGCCAACGCCCGCGTATCCCAGGGTGGTGCGATCAGCGCCAACAAGGGACTGGATCCGGAGCTCGCCGGATCGGACCTCGACCGTCAGTCGATCGAGTTGCTGCAGGATCCCAACACCGTGTTCCGCTTCGATGGTTCCGACCTGATGCCGGGTGCGGTCGGTTCCAACTCCTTCTGGAGTGGCATCGTGAACTGGATCAACGGCTCCTCCACCGAGGAAGTAACGAAGTCGGTCGAGGACAGCTGGCCCTCGTCCTAGGCCACTAGCAGCAGGGCGCCCCACCGAATGGTCGGGGCGCCCTGCTGTACCCGGCAGGGCAGGGCGGATTGCACAGTGGAATTCGCCCTACCCTGCCGCCCCTCCCAATTCTTTTCATAACGCACACCAAGGAGGCTGGGCTGTGGAAGATATTGCAGACAAAGGTTTACAGGTGGTGGTGGGCCTTGCTGTGTTCGCAGCCGTCATCGGCCTCATCATGCTCATCGTGGACCGGGCGCCGAAGTCGGCGCGAGACAAGGTCCAGATTGCGGGATTCCTGGCTCCGGCACTGGTCCTGCTTGCAGTAGGGCTGGTGTTTCCCGCTCTGCAGACGTCCTACCTGTCCTTCACGGACCGCAACGGAGCGTTCGTAGGACTCGATAATTTCGTCTGGATGTTCACGCAGCCGGAGGCACTCATCACCCTGAGGAACACCCTCATCTGGGTGGTCCTCGTTCCACTGCTCGCCACGTCCGTCGGACTCGCCTACGCCGTGTTCATCGATCGCGCCCGTGGCGAGAAGGCACTGAAGGCGCTGGTGTTCATGCCCATGGCCATCTCCTTCGTCGGAGCCGGTGTCATCTGGCGCTTCGTCTACGCCTACAAGGGCGCCGAGCAGGACCAGATCGGACTGCTGAACCAACTGCTGGTCTGGTTCGGGCAGGAGCCGAAGCAATTCCTGCTCGATGCCCCCGAGAACACGTTCTTCCTGATCGCGGTGATGATCTGGATCCAGACGGGATTCGCGATGGTGGTTCTCTCCGCGGCGATCAAGGGCATCCCCACCGAGATCGTCGAAGCGGCAAGACTCGACGGTGCCGGCGCCTGGCAGCAATTCCAGAATGTCACCATCCCGACCATTCGCGGCTCCCTCATCGTGGTGGTCACGACCATCACGATCGGGACTCTCAAGGTCTTCGACATCGTCCGTACGATGACCGCGGGACAGTACGAGACCTCTGTGGTCGCCAACGAGATGTACACCCAGGCCTTCAGGGCGGGTGAGCCCGGACGGGGCGCCGCCCTGGCCCTGATCCTGTTCCTGATGGTGCTGCCGGTCGTCATCTACAACGCCAGGCTGCTCCGCAAGCAGAAGGAAATCCGATGAGCACTGTCCCCCTCGAGAACAAGAAGGATCTCCTGCCGGAGGTCGACGACGCCTCCCGGGACCGCTCCACCATGCAGAAGCGCGTGAGACAGCGGCTGACCTCGCGCCGGGCCACAGCGGCGGCGATCATCATTGCCGTGATCTGGACGATCCCCACCCTCGGCCTGCTCATCTCGTCGTTCCGGCCGGAAGCCAACATCAAGGGCAACGGCTGGTGGAACGTCTTCACGGACCGGCAGCTGACACTCGAGAACTACGCCGATGTGCTGAGCCCGGGTGGCAGCCAGTCGCCCAACCTGCTGTCCTATTTCGTGAACTCGCTCGCGATCGTGATACCGGGAACCATCTTCACGCTGGTCCTCGGCGCGATGGCCGCCTACATGTTCGCGTGGGGGCGGTTCAAGGGCAAGGACAGCCTGTTCATCTTCGTCTTCGCGCTCCAGATCGTCCCGCTGCAGATGGCACTCATCCCGCTCCTGCAGCTGTTCACGCAGGTCCTGAAGATCGGTGAGTTCCAGCTGCTGCCGAGCGGGACGTACGCCCAGTTGTGGGTGGCCCACACCATCTTCGGACTTCCGCTGGCGATCTTCCTGCTGCACAACTTCATCGCGGAGATCCCGGGAGAGGTCATCGAGGCAGCCCGCGTCGACGGCGCCGGACACAGCACGATCTTCTGGCGCATCGTCGTCCCCCTCGCCACTCCAGCCCTCGCCTCCTTCGGAATCTTCCAGTTCCTCTGGCTGTGGAACGACCTTTTGGTGGCCCTCGTGTTCTCGGGCGGAGGGGCCGACGTCGCCCCGATCACCCAGCGCCTCGCGGAAATCCAAGGGTCGCGCGGTGGTGAGTGGCAACGCCTGACGGCCGGCGCCTTCGTGTCCATAATCGTTCCGCTCGCGGTGTTCTTCGGGCTTCAGCGCTACTTCGTGCGAGGCTTGCTGGCCGGTGGCCTGAAGGGTTAGGGCATGACCAGTATCGACGACGTCGCGGCCTCCCTCGGGGTGTCGACGGCGACGGTGTCCCGCGCACTGCGCGGGCTGCCGGGCGTAGCCGAGGAGACACGCGCAAGGGTCACCGCGACCGCGAACAAACTCGGCTACGTGCCGTCGTCGTCGGCGTCCGGTCTTGCTTCCGGCCGCACCATGGCCATGGGTGTCCTCGTCCCGGTGATCGATCGCTGGTACTTCTCCGCCGTACTCGAAGGAGTGGACCGCCAGTTGCGTGCTGCCGGCTACGATCTCATCGTGTTCAGCCTCGGCGGCGACGGCGTGAACCGGGACCGCGTATTCCATCGCTCCATCCTCCGCAAGCGCATCGATGCGCTACTGGTGATGTGCATGCATCTGACGGAGGAGGAGCGGACAGCGGTCCAGGAGCTCGAGTACCCGAACATCGTGATCGGTGGTGCCGTCGAGGGTGTACGCCACGTCGGGATCGATGATGCAAGGGCGGCCCGTGATGCTGTGGAGTACCTGATCGGGCTCGGCCATACTCAGATCGCCCACATGCGCGGGGGCGGGTCCTTCGACATCGACTTCGAGGTGCCGCGCCTCCGCGAGCAGGCGTTCCGGCAGACAATGGCAGACCACGGCCTTCCCGTGCGTGAGGACTGGTCGGCCTTCGGTGACTTCAGGTTCTCGACGTCCCGGTCCTCTGCGCTGAAGCTGCTCGCCGATCCGCTGCATCGTCCGACGGCGGTGTTCTGCTCCTCGGACGAGATGGCATTCGGCGTCCTCAAAGCCGCCGCGGAACTCGGGATCGCGGTTCCAGGCCAGCTGTCGGTCATCGGCATCGACGACCACGAGTTCGCCGAGCCGATGGGTCTGACGACCATCCGCCAGGATCCCGCGGATCAGGGCGCATTCGCAGCGGACCTCCTCCTGGGTGAGCTATTGCGCCATGAGCCGTCCGAATATCCTCCGTCGCGGCCACACCTTCTGGTCGAGCGGCAGTCGACGGGACCGGTCGGAGCCTGAGCGCCGGGCGTCGCCTACGTGCGGCTCCGCAGGTTGCACCGACGGATCGTTTGTGTGGTGGCCGGGCTCGGCTCTCACCACGCCGTCCTCGTTCCTGGGCGCGCTACGGTTTCCGCAACCGGTCTGTTCAGGATGCGCGCGCAAGCTGTCGGATAGGAATCCATCGCGAGGCGAGGCGCCGGTAGGACGCCGCCGCACCCATCATGTCCGCCTCCGCGAGGCTCTCGATCCCCAGGCGGACATCCATGGGGGAGTCATCGGGGAAGACGCGATCTGCCACC
Organism: Arthrobacter sp. PL16; assembly: GCF_035985055.1. Lineage (NCBI taxonomy): Bacteria > Bacillati > Actinomycetota > Actinomycetes > Micrococcales > Micrococcaceae > Arthrobacter > Arthrobacter sp. PL16. Next base: position 26,997 of record NZ_JAXCIC010000003.1, on the reverse strand, counting down.
GGGCCGTAGTCCACTTCCACCACGGCATCACGACGGAAGATCTCGAGCCATTCCACGATCTCCGTGAGTTCGTCGAGGAGGTCCATCTCAGGAGCGCCGATGGCGAGCTGGGCGACGCAGCGCCTGCCGCGGTCGATGCAGTCTCCGATCCTCGCGGTGACGCGCACGGTGGTGACCCGGCCGTCATCCTCGACGACCTCCGTGAGGTCGTCCTCATGGATCAGCGCGAACCAGGCGAACGGCACACCCCAGGTGGCGGACCGCGTGTGCAACTTGGCGACGGAGTCGGCGAAGGTGTCCGGATCGAGCCTCGCTTGGTGGGCCTCACGAGCGACGTCGGGCACGAGGACGTCGATCAGTGGCCCACGGAGGCTGTGGTCGAGGGATTCCGCAGCAAGTGTCGTCCTGACGGCGAGCTGGTTCGGGCAGTAGTAGGGCGCCGTCCTTCCGCTGGCGGTGGGGAACTGCGTCACCCGCACGAGGTCCGGCTCGTGGTGCGGGAACGGATCGGAGACGGAGCGCAGCACGCGCCGCAGGGACTGGTCGTGCTCGATCGACTCGGTCAGCTCCCGCTCACGCGCACGCTGCTCCAGAATAGCCAGTTGCTGGGCGTCCGAGAAGGCGTCGAGGGGCTCGTAGACGCGGAGGTAGGAGACGTAGGGGAACGGCCGGGTCGGGTCGCCCATCCGGCTCACGGCCCGCTGAGTTCCACGATGACGGGAGCGTGGTCAGAGGCACCTTTGCCCTTGCGCTCCTCGCGGTCCACGAAGGCGTTGGTCGCGCGCCTGGCCAGGGCGGGTGAGCCGAGGACGAAGTCGATGCGCATGCCCTCCTTCTTGGGGAATCGCAGCTGCTTGTAGTCCCAGTAGGTGTAGAGGCCGGGGCCCGGCGTGTACGGGCGTGCCATGTCCGTGAAGCCGGAATCGAGGAAGGACTGGAAGGCGGCGCGCTCGGGCGGGCTTACATGGGTGTATCCGCCGTCGACGAAGAGGTCGATATCCCACACGTCCTCGTCCTGGGGCGCGATGTTCCAGTCACCCATCAGGGCAATCTGCGCCTCGGGGTCCTCGGTAATCCACTGCTGGGCGTGGCCGCGGAGGGTATCGAGCCAATCGATCTTGTAGGGCATGTGCGGGTCGTCCAGGGCGCGCCCGTTCGGGACATACAGGCTCCAGACCCTGACACCCCCGCACGTTGCGGCGATGGCACGGGCCTCCTGAACGGGCTCTGTTCCAGGCTTGCCGAAGGTGGGCTGGTCAGGAAAGGTGCGCTCGACGTCGTCGAGCCCTACCCGGGACGCGATGGCGACACCGTTCCACTGACCGAGGCCGAAGTGCGCCACCTCGAAGCCGCTGTTCTCGAACAGGTCCCAAGGAAAGTTGTCGTCCTTGCACTTCGTTTCCTGGATGGCCAGGACGTCGACGTCGGAGCGGTTGAGCCAGGCTTCGACGCGGTCGGCGCGGGCACGGAGGGAATTGACGTTCCAGGTGGCGATCTTCACGGTCTCTACGTTACCAACGGCGGTGTTCAGCCCCGCCACCATGAATCGAAGATCGTCACGGGCACCGTCCGCTTGTGCCGTGTGATCCAGTAGCGGTGTTCGATGGCTTTCGCGGCGTCGGCATCGACTTCGCGTCCCTCGAGGTAGTCATCGATCTGCTCGTAGGTGAGACCGAGCTCGTGCTCGTCGGCCCGGCCCGGCAGATCGTCCAGCAGGTCCGCCGTCGGGATCTTGTCGAACAGGGAGGCAGGGGCGCCGAGCTCCTGGAGCAGCGCGCGGTTCTGGCGCTTGTTGAGGCCGAAGAGGGGGAGGATGTCCGCTCCGCCATCGCCGAACTTGGTGAAGAAGCCCGTGACGGATTCGGCGCCGTGGTCCGTACCGACGACGAGGAGGTTGTGCTGTCCGGCCATTGCGTACTGGGCGACCATGCGGGCCCGGGCCTTGGTGTTGCCCTTGGTGAAGTCGGAGATGTGCTCGCCCGTGGTGCGCGCGTACTCCTGCTGGATGCCATCGACGGCGGGCGCCACGTTGAACACCTTCGAGGTGCGGGGCTGGATGAAGGCGAGGGCCGCCTGGGCGTCCTCCTCGTCCTTCTGCACCTTGTAGGGAAGCCGCACCGCGATGAAGTCGGCGTCCACCCCCTCGGCGCGAAGCTCGTCGACGGCGAGTTGGGCGAGCTTCCCGGCAAGGGTGGAGTCGAGCCCTCCGCTGATGCCGAGGACGAAGCCACGAGTGCCTGTGGACCGCACATAGTCCTTCAGGAATCCCACGCGGCTGCGCACCTCTGCAGCAGGTTCGATGGTGGGCTTGACGCCCATCTCCTCAATGATCCGGGCCTGAAGTTCGCGCATGAACACAGGCTACTCCGCTTCGATTTCTACGACGTTACGAACGACGAGCGAGCAGAGGGAGCGGGGCCGCCGCGCCGGGGCGTGCCGCGACGGCCCGGGGCGGCGACCTGCTGGTCGAGGAGCTACTGGTTGAAGGCGGCGTCGAACGACGTCTCCGACGGGGCGAAGTCGAATCCCTTCAGGAAGGCGAGGGCCTCGGGTGCACCCTGCAGGCGGTCCATGCCGGCGTCCTCCCATTCCACGGAGATGGGGCCGGAGTAGCCGATAGCTGTCAGGGCCCGGAAGCTGTCCTCCCAGGGAACGTCGCCGCGACCGGTGGAGACGAAGTCCCACCCTCGGCGGGGATCCCCCCAGGGCAGGTGCGAGGACATGATGCCGTTGCGGCCGCCACCCATGCGCATCTTCGTGTCCTTGCAGTCCACGTGGTAGATCCGGTCCTGGAAGTCCGAGATGAACGCCACGGGGTCGATCTGCTGCCACATGAAGTGGCTCGGATCCCAGTTGAGGCCGAACGCGGGGCGGTGACCGATGGCCTCGAGCGTGCGCTGCGTGGACCAGTAGTCGTAGGCGATCTCGGAGGGGTGCACCTCGTGTGCGAAGCGGACACCGCACTCGTCGAAGACGTCGAGGATGGGGTTCCAGCGGTCGGCGAAGTCCTGGTATCCGGCATCGATGACCGACGCCGGGACGGGCGGGAACATGGCCACGTACTGCCAGATGGAGGATCCGGTGAAGCCGACGACGGTGTCCACGCCTAGCTTCTTCGCGAGCCTCGCGGTCAGTTTCATCTCCTCCGCCGCACGCTGCCTCACGCCTTCGGGGTCGCCGTCACCCCAGACCTTCGGCCCGACGATCGCCTGGTGGCGGAAGTCGATCGGGCTGTCGCAGACGGCCTGGCCCTTCAGGTGGTTCGAGATCGTCCATACCTTGAGGCCGTTGCGTTCCAGGATGTCGAGCCGGTCCTGGATGTAGGCGTCGTCGTCCCATCGCCACGCGTCGAGATGGTCGCCGGACACGGCGATCTCCAGTCCGTCGTAGCCCCACTGGCCGGCGAGTTCGGCCACCTTCTCGAAGGGGAGATCGGCCCACTGGCCGGTGAACAGGGTGAAGTTGCGTGGCATTCGAGTGCTCCTTGCGGGGTAGTCAGTGCTGAGCTGGAGGCGTTCGGTCTGTGGCGACAGCCCGACGGAGGAGGCGCGAGCCTGAGGGGGTCGGACCTAGATCGTCTTGGTCCAGACGCTGTCTGCGGCGGCGCTGCGCTCGACGCCGTCAAGTACCTTCTGTACCTGCAGACCGTCGGCAAAGGAGGGCTCAGGCTGGCGCTGCTCCATGACAGCCTCGACGAAGTCCTTCGCCTGGTGCACGAAACCGTGTTCGTAGCCCAGGGCGTGGCCGGTCGGCCACCATGCCGACATGTAGGGGTGCGCGGGCTCCGTGACCATGATGTTGGTGAACCCCTGGCGCGTATCCGGCGCTGTCGTGTCGTAGAAACCGAGGGAGTTGAGGTTCTCCAGGTCGAAGGAGATCGCTCCGGTGGAGCCTGCCACCTCGAGCCGGAAAGCGTTCTTGCGGCCGGTGGACATGCGTGTCGCCTCGAAGGATCCGACGGCGCCGCCGTCGAACCGGCCACTGAACAGTGCGAGATCATCCACGGTGACAGAACCTCGCTCAGAGACCGCAGTACCAGCCAACCCTGATGCCTCTCCCAGCAGGGGGCGTTCATGAACGAAGGTGTTGAGGATGCCGCTCACGCCGATCACCCTCTGGCCGGTGACGAACTGCGCGAGGTCGACGGCGTGGGCGCCCAGGTCGCCGAGCGCGCCCGATCCGGCGTGGTCCTTCTGAAGGCGCCAGGTCAGCGGGGCGTCGGGATCGACGAGCCAGTCCTGCAGGTAATTGGCCCGGACCTGCCGTACCTCCCCGATGGCTCCGGACTGGACCAGGTCGCGGGCGAAAGCGGTCGCAGGGACCCGACGATAGGTGAAGCCGACCATGGCGAAGACATTCGTGCCGGCGCGCTCTGCCGCCTCCGCCATCGCTTCGGCCTCCTCGAGGGTATTCGCGAGCGGCTTCTCGCACAGCACATGCTTTCCCGCCTCCAGCGCAGCAATGGCGATCTCGGCGTGCGAACCACCGGGAGTGACGATATCGACGACGTCGATGTCGTCACGGGCAATGGCTTCCCGCCAGTCCGTGGCAGTTTCCTCCCACCCCCATTTCCTGGCTGCGGCTTTCACGCCCTGGGCATTGCGTCCGACGAGCAGTGTCATTTCCGGTCGGGCTGGAAGGTCATAGAAGCGTGGAGCAACCCGCCAGCCCTGTGAATGGGCGGCGCCCATGAATCCGTGTCCGATCAGGGCAACCCTCAGGGGTGGTACGTCGTTCAGCATGTTTCCTCTTATCCGGCGGCGGTTGTAGTAGCTGTTGGATCGAAGCGGGGAGCCCTTGCCAGTGACAGGGCTCCCCGCCGTTCATGCTTCTACGACTCGAAGGCGGTCGGCAGGTACTGATCCACGTTGTCGCTCGTTACGACCGGTGCATTCAACACGACGCGCTTCGGGACCTCTACTTCCACGAGGTCGCTCATCGCCTTGTTCTGGACGATGAGGCGAGCGAGGCGGATGCCGTCCGCCGCCTGGGTGGAGGGGTAGATGACCGTGGCCTGCAGGACGCTCTCGCCCGACTCGATCTCGCGCATGGCGTTGGCAGAACCGGCGCCGCCGACCATGAAGAACTCATCGCGGCCCGCATTGTCGATGGCGGCCAGGACGCCGACGCCCTGGTCATCGTCGTGGTTCCAGATGGCGTCGATCTTCGGCGCAGCTGACAGCAGTTGCGACGTCGTCGCCTCGCCTCCCTGGACCGTGAAGTCCGCGGCGACACGGTTGTCGACGTCGAGACCGCAGGATTCCAGTGCGTCCGCGAACCCCTTGCTGCGGTCCTGTGTCAGGGGCAGCGAATCGATGCCGGCTATCTCGGCGACGACAGCCTCATCGTTGCCTTCCAGCTGCTCGCAGACATAGGTGCCGGCGCTGACTCCCATTCCGTAGTTGTCGCCCAGCACGGTTGTACGTGCTGCGAAGGGGCTCGAGAACTCACGGTCGACGTTGATGACGGGGATGCCGGCCTCCATGGCCTGGATGGCGACCGGTGTCAGGGCAGCACCGTCGGTCGGCAGCAGCACGATGGCGTCGACGCCGTCGTTGATAAATTGCTCGACTTGGCTGATCTGCAGGTTGGCGTCGTTGGTTCCCTCGGCCACGCGCAGATCGACGTCCGGGTACTCCTCGGCCGCTGCAGTTGCAGCGCTGTTGATTGCACCCAGCCAGCCGTGGTCCGCGGCTGGTCCGGAGAACCCGATGACCACCTGGTCACCCTCGGCCTGGTTGCCTTCGACCGAAGCGTTGGTCGGCTGCGTGTTGGTGTCTTCCGAGCCCGCCGTGCACCCGCTGACCAGGGCGCCGACAGCCAGGAAGGCACCGGTGGTGACGAGCATTTTCCGGCTGGTACGAACTGCAAGCATCTGTATCTCCTCGATGAGTTAGGTGCGTCATCGCAAGGAGGCGGTGGGTGGATCCATGGCTGCGGCCTTACGTGACTGGAATCACAATAACAGAAGAACGAGGGAAATCGACGACTTTGGGCCGATAGTCGACATAATGTGTTAGCTTAGTCACATGTTCGAAGATGATCAGCCGCGGCCGTTGCTCGAAGTTCGGGGAATCACCAAGCAATTTGCTGGTGTCCAGGCACTGAAAGGCGTAGACCTGCAGGTTCTTCCGGGGGAAGTCCATTGCGTCATGGGGCAGAACGGCGCAGGAAAATCCACCCTTATCAAGACCCTCTCCGGCGTCCATCAGCCCGATAGCGGGGAGATCCGCTGGGAAGGCAAGGAGATATCCCTCGCCGGTCCAACCTCGGCGCTCGATCTTGGCATCGCCACCATGTACCAGGAGCTCGACGTCGTCGACGGGCTGTCCGTCGCCGAGAACATCTTCCTGGGGCACGAACGCTCCAGCGGTGGAGTGCTGCAGGTCAAGAAGACGAATTCCCTGGCCCGCGCGCTGCTGAAACGGCTCGGACATGGCGACCTTCCGCCCTCCACCGAGGTCGGTACGCTGTCGGCGGCGAACAAGCAGATCGTGAGCATGGCCCGTGCCCTGTCGCGTGACACGAAGATGATCATCATGGACGAACCGAGCGCCATCCTGGACTCCGGGGAAGTCGCGAACCTCTTCCGTGTGGTCCGTGAGCTCACGGCGCAGGGGATCGCCGTGGTCTACATCTCGCACAGGCTCGAGGAGATCCGGCAAATCGGGGACCGCATCTCCGTGATCAAGGACGGCCGCAGCACGGCAAACGGGCTCAGCGTGACGGATACGCCCAGGGAGCAGCTCATTCGGCTGATGACGGGCAGGGACGTCGAGAACGTCTTCCCGGTACGCACCCCCATCCCGGTGGACGCACCCGTCGTCCTCGAGGTCGAGGACCTGGAGCTCGACGGACACTTCGAGAGGGTGAATTTCACCGTCCGGGCGGGAGAGATCCTCGGCTTCGCCGGACTCGTGGGCTCCAAGAGGTCCGAGATCCTCGAGACCATCTACGGAGCCCGCAAGGCGTCCGCCGGAAGGGTCCGGGTCAACGGCAAGCCCCTCCGGGCGGGTTCGGTGAATTCAGCAGTCAACGCAGGAATCGGCCTCTCGCCGGAAGAGCGCAAGAGCCAGGGACTCATCCTCGACGAACCGATCTTCAAGAACGTCACGCTGTCGACGTTCGAACGCTTCGCCCGTGGCGGCTATCTCAACGAGCGTGCGGAGCGCGATGCAGCACGGGGGCAGATCACAGCACTGGAGCTGCGCCCGGCTGATCCTGACCGGCCGGCCCGAACGCTGTCCGGCGGCAACCAGCAGAAGATCCTCCTCGCCCGCTGGCTCGTCCACGGGACACCAGTGCTTCTGCTGGACGAACCCACCCGCGGGGTCGACGTCGGCGCGCGGGCTGAAATCTACGCGCTCATCCGGAAGCTCGCCGCGGATGGTACAGCCATCATCGTGGTCTCGAGCGAGATCGAGGAAGTACTCGGCCTTGCCGACAAGGTACTGGTCATCGACGACGGCAAGGTCCTCACCCAAACCAACGCAAGCGATATCGACGAGCACGGCGTGCTCGACCTCGTCATGAAGGGAAGTGCCGCGTGAGCGAGCAGAAAACCAAGGCGGCTGAACCGCGTACCGACGCGACGGACGAGCCCAGCAGCCACAAGTCCAACCCCGTCCGAAGCGCCCTGAGGGGCTCTTCGGGGCGGAACCTGGGCTTGATCATCGCACTCGCACTGCTCATCGTGGTAGGTGGGGTCACCAGCGGAGACCGTTTCCTCAACGTCGAGAACATGCTGACCATCCTGCGCTACGCATCGATCATCGGCGTGGTGAGCATCGGCGTCACCTTCGTCATCACGGCCGGCGGCATCGATCTATCCGTGGGCTCGGTCATCGGCCTGACGACAGTGGTCGCCAGCCTCACGAGCGTGCAACTGGCAGCAACCCAGTCGTCCTGGATCCTCATGGTCATCGTGGCGCTCGCCGTCGGCGCAGGTGCTGGACTGATCAATGGAGTGTTGATCGCGTACGGCAACGTCGTCGCGTTCATCGCCACATTGGCAATGCTCGTGGGAGCACGAGGTCTCGCGGAGCTGATCTCCGGCCGCAGCACCCAGATCGTCTCCAACAGGGACTTCCTGCAGGTCATGCGCTCCGAGCTCCTGGGCATCCCCATCCTCATCTGGATCTTCGTGATCGTCGCAGCCGCAGGTTGGTTCCTCCTGAACCGCACCACGTTCGGGCGCCGTACCATCGCCATCGGTGGAAACCTCGAAGCATCGCGCCTGGCGGGCATCAAGGTGAAGCGCCACCTGGTCTACCTGTACGTCCTCGCAGGCCTCACCTCCGGCATCGGCGGCGTCATGTTCCTCGGCCGCACCACGGCCGGTACGTCCACCCATGGCCTGCTCCTCGAACTCGACGTGATCGCTGCCGTCGTGGTCGGTGGGACGCTGCTCATCGGTGGGCGCGGCACGATCATGGGCACCGTCCTCGGCGTGCTGATCTTCAGCACCCTGGTCAACGTCTTCACCCAGAACAACCTGGATACCTCCATCCAGGCGCTGGCCAGGGGCCTGATCCTCGTCGGCGCCGTTCTGCTGCAGCAGCGCTTCGCAGCCCGCGGTCCGCGCCGAATGAAGAGCTAGGTCAAGTTACAGGCCGCCGCCGGGACGGCTGCCAGAAATTCCCGAGGAAGGGACGACGACGCGGGTGGCGGGGACTTGAACTCCAACGGCTTGCACCAGGAGCTGAGCGGCGCTACGGACTTCGACCTGGTCGATGGTGCTCTTCGACAGTTCTTCACGAACGCGAAACTGCGCGCTGTCTCAGTACGTGTGTTCACGCCAATCCCCTCGCTGATCGCATTCGCGGACATGATGCGCCCGGATACGGGACTTATCCGATCATGCTGGTCCTGCGGCTCCTCCTCCTCGGCCATGACGACGGTCGAGGAGGAGGCCCGTCCCGCAGTAAGGCCCCTGCAGGCTGACGTAATGCCTGAGGTCCTGCATGCGAGCCCCGCACGAATGCGGCTCTGTCCCGAAACAGTCCAACATCAGTCGCACCCGGTTGATCCCCGACATCTTTTGGCGCCTCCTCTGCCGTTATCATGAAGGAACTGATCCTGCTCCAAGGCAATCTGCTCGGAAGGATCTGAACCCGGGTAGAAGGGAAGACGTGATGCCTGCGGCCACATCCTCCCTCAGCGCTTCGGCCTCAGGGCGAAGTAGCGAATCTGCTGCACGTGAGGGTTCTGCGAGATGACATCCTTACCGCCCGAGCGCAGTCGGCGAATTCTTACGGGTACGAACCTCGGCAATAATCGGGATTCCACCCGCCAGCACAATCTCTCCACCGTTCTCGGGCTCGTACATTCCTTATCGGGAGTGTCCCGCTCGCAACTCACCCGGGCGACCGGGCTCAACCGCTCGACGATCGCAGCGCTCGTTGCGGAGCTCGTTCAGCTGGGTCTCGTTGTAGAAAGCGACCTGGACCAGGCGCAGCAGTACGGCCGCCCGAGCATAATGATCCAGCCGAGTCCCGGCGCGTTGGCCTTGGCCGTGAACCCCGATGTCGATGTGGTCACGGTCGCCCTTGTCTCGCTCGGCGGGCATATCGTCAACGCCGTTCGCTTTCACACCGTGCGCGCTCCGTCGGCCGCTGAGGTGGTGAATATCGTGTCCGCAATCTACGCGGGCATGCGGACCTCGCTTCCCGCACATCAACGGGTTGTCGGAGTCGGTCTTGCGATCCCTGGCTTGGTGGATCCCGTCGGCGGAACCGTCATCGATGCACCGCACCTGGGCTGGCGAGACGAGCCTCTTGCGGCCAGGCTCAGTGAGGCGCTGAAGCTTCCCGTGCTTGCAGCGAATGACGCCGTAGCGGGCGCACGAGCGCAGGCAACCTTCGGCGCCGGTTGCGGTGTGTCCGATCTTATCTATCTCTACGGCGGCGCCAGCGGCATCGGCGGTGGAGTGATCAGTGGCGGGCGCCTCATCCACGGTTCCACCGGTTTCGCTGGGCAGTTGGGCCACACGCACGTCCGTACGGGAGGGGTGCGGTGTACCTGCGGATCCAATGGATGCCTCGAAGCCGAGATCACCCGCGAAGAGCTGATCGCCGCAGTGGATCTTCCTCACGGCGAGACGGAGAACCTCGAAGAAGTCATCATGGAGCGCCTCCAGGATCAGGTTCAGTCCTCTGATCTGCGGGAAGTCATCGACCGGCAGGTCCAGGTGTTGGCTGTCGGGCTGAAGAGTGTGGTCAACCTCCTCAATCCCTCGATGGTCGTCCTGGGTGGTTTTCTGAGGATTCTCGTCCGGGCCGCCCCTGGTGCCCTCAGCGAGGCGTTGAGCACGACGGCGACCCGGGGGCCGCGCGAGAATGTGTCCATCGAGCTCGCGCCCCTAGGGGATGATTCGATTCTGGTCGGCGCTGCCGAATTGGCCTTCGAGCCGCTCATCCGTGACCCTGCCGGATTCCTGCGCCTGCGTACCGCCGTCGTAGAAGCCGTCCATAACGAGATTCCAGTGCCGGCGCAGACGGCCTGAGAGCACGAAGCAGGCCCTGCTTCAGCCTGAGCTGAAGCAGGGCCTGCTATTTTCCCCTGGGCGGAGGATCTTCAGGGCCTAGTCACCCTGCTGATCGTCGCGCATCAGTTGGTCGCCGTGAGTACCACCTCAGCGGTTCCGGTCAACGGAGCTGATGCCTGATCGCCCGCGTCGGTGTAGGTTGCGCTGAAGACGGCGGAGAGATCATCGACAGCGGGGTCGTGGCCCTCGGGCACGGTGGTGGTGATGGTACCCGTGCAACCACTGGTTGTGGTTTGCGGATGGCCGTGGGTGTGGTGACCCAGGATGTAGGTCACCTGGACCTTCGAGCAGTCAACAGGCTGGTCATCCGTCACTCGGACATCGAAGGTGACGGTATCGCCGAATTCGAAGCCCTGGCTCGCGACGGGACTGATGAACTCGACGACCGGGGCCTGGTTTCCCACTTCGATCGGCACCTCGACGGAGGAGTGGCGACCGCGGTGCTTGCCACCGAGATCGGTGACCTTCAGGCTCGCCGTGGAGGTTCCGTTCTCCTCGTACGTCCAGGTGGGGTTGGCTTCCTCGGAGTCCACGACGCCATCGGAGTTGAAATCCCACTCGTAGCGGAGCTTGTCGCCGTCCGCGTCGGTGGTGCCTTCGCTCGAGAACTGGACGGTAAGCGGTGAAGCTCCCACAGTCGGTGTGCCGGAGGCTGCAGCCACGGGGCTGTGGTTCCCATTCACGCCGATGTGGTCGATGCGGGACAGCTGCGCATCGGGGTTCTCTCCGAAGTAGCCGTCACCGTATTCAAGGACGTAGAGGGCGCCGTTGGGCCCGAATTCCATATCGATGGGATTATCGACGACCAAGGAGCGGGCCACGTTCTCGATCGAGGCGAGGTCGCCGTTGTCGACGGTCATGGCCTTGATGTAGTCGCGGGTCCACTCGTACAGGAAGGATTTACCGTCGTAGTAGGCAGGCCAGGCGACGGGTGCCTGACCACTCGTTGCCTTCGTGTCGAATTCGTAGGCTGGGCCGGCCATGGGGCCGATTCCGCCGGTTTCGAGCTGAGGGAATTCGGACGAGGCGCCGTAGCTGTACCAGACTTCTGGTTGGGCTACCGGAGGCAGCTCGCGAAGCCCGGTGTTGTTCGGCGACTCATTCACGGGTGCCGCGCAGTCGAAGGCCTTACCGGAGGTGGAGGTGGCGAAGTCGTAGTCGTTGTACGGCAGTTCTGCGGTAGCGCAGTAGGGCCAGCCATAGTTGGACGGTTCGGTGACAACAGCCCATTTTCCTGTGCCGGAGGGTCCACGGAGGGGATCCGCCGTCCTGGCATCGGGTGAGTAGTCAGCAATGAAGAGTTCGCCCGTGCTCTTGCTCAGTTCGATGCGGAATGGATTGCGCAAACCCATCACGTAGATCTCAGGTCGGGTCTGCGCTGTACCCGGCTCGAAGAGATTGCCCTCGGGGACGGTGTAGCCGCCACCGTCCTTCGGGGTGATGCGTAGCACCTTGCCGCGCAAGTCATTGGTATTGCTGGAGGTTCGCTGGGCATCGAATGCCGGGTTGCTGTTCGGACGTTCATCAAGGGGCGTGAAACCGCCCGACGAGAACGGATTGGTGTCATCACCGGTCGAGAGGTAGAGATCGCCCTGGGCGTCGAAGACGATGTCACCGCCGACATGGCAGCAGATGCCCCGGTCCACGGGAACCTCGAGGATCTCCTGCTCGCTGGCGAGGTCGATGGTGGTGCCGTCGAACTTGAAGCGGGAAAGAGTGAGGGAACCCTTGAACTTCTCGAAGTCCGCCGCCGTGCCCGTGGTAGGTGCATCACCCTCGTTGACCCCTGTGGTCGAGGGGTCATCGACCGGAGTGTCCTGTGGCGGTGAGTAGTACAGGTAGACCCAATTGTTGCCCTTGGTCCCGAATTCGGGGTCGAGCGCGACGCTCTGCAGGCCCTCTTCGTCATGCTGATAGACATCGAGTGTTGCGGCAAGGCTATTGAGTCCGGTCTTTGCATCGTTGAGCCAGACCTCGCCACCACGTGTGGTGTGCAGAACATTCTCGTTGGGAAGTACCGCGAGATCCACAGGCTCGCCCGGACCGTCGTTGAGTGTTACTTTCTGGAAGCTCGTGTCCGCCGGCGCGGCTTCCGCCGGGGCGCTGGGCTCGGCCACCGCCGGGGTGACGGCAAAGGACGTTGCCATGAGTGCTGCCATCGCCAGCCCGGCGCCTACTCGGACTGAGCGTCTCTCTGAAAAGCTGGTGGCTCTGCTGCGGCGCACCGGAGCTTTCGCTACCTCGTGTCGATTGACTGTCATCATCCACTCTTTTCTCGTCATTGAGGACCCGGACCAGCCGGACTCGAGTCACCTGAAACGCTAGTAGAAGGTCACTTAATTAGCTAGTGGTCTGACAAAACAAAGTGCTTCAATTACGCCTCAGATATTTGGGCAGCAGGAAACGACCCCCGGCTTTAAAGGGCCTAGTCCCCTTTGCACTGCCACAGACTTTTGTTGCGCGATTATCTAAAACACACGAGGAGGGGTGGGTCCGCCGTACTCATCAATCCGATGCACGGTCGAATGTTCGCGCTATACCTCAAATCCCTGTGTCTGGAGCACAAGGCCCTTCACAGCGGCGGCAGGGACCTGCCGACCGCTGCCGAGGAGGGCCTCCACCAGAGGGGGGACTCGATGATCCGAACCGATGATCAGTGGCCTGCCGTCCGGGGACTCAGGTAGTCGTCCGTGAGTTCCGCGTACACATGTCGGATCAAGGGGGACCGTGCTCATGGCGTATCGCAGGCCCATTTTTTTCTTGGCCAGATTCATTCCTGCTTTTGCCTTCGCCAACCTGTCCGCTGGATTGAAGAACAACTCAGCGGGGTCGTAGCCGGGCTTGCGGTGGATATCAACGCCTCGCGCGTATTCCGGCGCACGATCATCGTCGAGCCAGAAGTAGTAGGTGAACCAGGCGCCGGGCTCGGCGATGACGATGAGTTCCCCGGACCTTTCATGATCGAGGCCGTGGCGTGCCTGTGCCTCCCGGTCGAGGACCTCGTCCACGCCGTCGATGCCGCGAAGAATAGCGGCGACCCGCTTGAGGTGAGCTGGATCCGACACATAGACGTGGGCTACCTGGTGGTCGGCGACAGCAAAGGCGCGGGAGGTCCACGGATCGAGTTGTTCCCTGCCGCCCTGGACGTAGACCTCGAGCAACCCCTCCCGCCGCAGAACACGATTGATGTCCACCGGGGTGTGTGCTTCTTCGATCCCGTACTCGGCCACCGCGATCACCGTGTGGTTCTGCGCCTCGGCGTCGTCCAGCAGGGGTGCGAGCGCGCTGTCGAGCTCGGCAGCTGCATGGGCAGCCTGCGGCGAGTCGGGCCCGAACCGTTGCAGGTCGTAGTCCAGGTGCGGCAGGTAGGCCATCAGTAGCTCTGGTGCCTGTGTGCGCATGACGTGCCTGGTGGAGTTGACGATCCATTGACTCGACGCGATGGACGCCGTAGGACCCCAGTACTGGAAGAGCGGGAAGTCGCCGTAGTGGGCCACCAGCTCGTCGTGCAGTTCCGCCGGGCGCACGTAGGCATCGGGAGACTTGCGGCCGTCCGCATGATAGATGGGTCGGGGTGTCACCGTCAGATCGGTGGACATTCCCATGGCGTACCACCAACAGATGTTTCCAGCACGGTATGTCGGATCCTGCCGGCGGGCGGTCTCCCAGATCTTCTCACCGCTGAGGAGCCTGTTGTGCTGACGCCAGAAGGAAATATCCCCGAGTTCCCTGAAGTACCACCCGTTTCCCACGATCCCGTGCTGCGCCGGGGCCAGGCCGGTCAGCATCGTGGACTGGACGGTGCAGGTCACGGCAGGCAGCACGGTGGCCAGTTCCGAGGACCATCCCTGTGCGGCCAGCCGGGAGAGACGAGGCATCCGGCTCAGTGCCTTGGCAGTCAGGCCGACGACGTTCAACAGCAGTACGGGTTTCACGGTTTTCCTTGCATCGGGCTGTCAGTGGTGCGCGGCATCAACAGTTCTGGAGTGACGGCTGGGTAGGAGACAGGTTCGACCCTGCCCACGCGATCTCAGCTGCAATCCCGTCAGCGATACCCACCGACGCGCCGGGCAGCACGCTCCAGGTATAGGTCTCGATGTCAAGGTGTACCTCAGGCCCATAGGGCAACTGGCCGACCTCGGCCACGGTCCGCACCAGCACGTCCACGGTGGTTCTCAGTGGGGCGGACGGCACGTGGTGGAGTGGGACATGGAAGTGGACCCGCCACGCATTCTCCCCCGGCAGGTCGGTGAGTGCTTCCGGGAGATCGTCGGCAGCCAGGACACCGGTGGGCTGCAGCTCCCGCACCTGGTGGAGATAACGCGGCTCGACGAATCCCTCCAGAGCCTCCCGGGCTGCCGGATCGGAGGGGTCGGTGACGTGCAGGGCGGCTGAGGCCTGCACCTTCACTACCCGCAGGCCTGCCGCGTCGATCTCCTTCACGGCGTCGGCAGGGTCTGCGAAGGAGACGGCGAGGTGGCAGGTGTCCACGCACAGCCCTATGAATTCGGGATCGATACCCCGGTGGATTCGATCTCCCAGCCACCCGACGACGTCAGCGACCGTGTCCAGGACACACCCCGGCTCCGGTTCGACGGCGACGCGGACAGTTCTCCCCGTGCGCTCGCGGAGATCCCGCAATCGAGAGCTGAGCTCGGCGAATGCGGCAGTGGCGTCATCGTCGTCCTGCCGCGTCCAGGGCTCACGCCACGCAAGAGGCAGGGTGGAGATCGAACCGGCGGTGTCCTCCGGCAGCAACGCCGCGAGCACCTCGGCGCAGTCCAGGGTGTAGTCCAGCCGCTCGCGCTCCGCCCAGGTGGGTTTATAGACCTCGAGTTTGACCACCTCGTTGTGGAAGCCGCCGAAGGGGAATGCGTTGATGGTGTGTAGCTGCAGGCCTTCAGCGCTGAGGACATCGTGGAGAGCGGCCCGGTCCTCGGCGCTGCCGGCCAGCTGGGCGGCCAGTTCGGCAGGTAGCCACAGTCCGACGCCGAGAGTGTCCAGGCCTGCGGTGCGGCGGATCGGCCCCGAGTACTCGTGGAGTTGCCGGATCACGCCGTCGAGGTCCTCGGCTGGATGGACGTTGGTGCAGTAGGAGAGCAGCATCAGGCGCGAGCACCCCTGAGAATCGAATTGCCCTCGAAACCCGCCGTAGCGTCCAGCGGCCCAGCCTCATCGAACCCCGGAATCGGACCGAGGATCAGCTGTCCGCTTTGTCCATAGAACTCCACAGGGTTGCGCCACAGGACCTGGTCGACGTCGTCGCTCGTGAAGCCGGCCGCGAGCATGGCATTGGCGGTACTGAAGGTCTTCAGCGGGTCGGACCTGCCCCAGTCAGCAGCGGAGTTGACCAGCACCCTTTCGGTCCCGTACCGGGCGAGGATGGCAACCATGCGCTGCTCGTCCATCTTCGTGTCCGGGTAGATGGAAAATCCCATCCAGGCTCCCGCGTTCTTCACCAGTTCCACATTCGTCTCGTTCAGGTGGTCGACGACGACCATCCCGGGAGCGACTCCCGACTCGCGCACGACGTCGAGGGTGCGGTAGGTGCCGGCGAGCTTCTCCCTGTGCGGGGTGTGCACCATCACCGGCAGTGAGAACTCGAGAGCGAGTTCCAACTGCCGGCTGAATGCCTCGTCCTCGGCGGCAGTCATGGAGTCGTAGCCGATCTCACCAACGGCAACGACGCCTTCCTTGATGAGGTAGCGGGGCAACTCTTCCAGAATGGGAACGCACCTGGGATCGTTCGCCTCCTTGGGGTTGAGGGCGATCGTGGCGTGATGCCGAATACCGAACTGGGCGGCACGAAACCTCTCCCAACCCAGTAGTGAGTCGAAGTAGTCGATGAAGGAACCCACGTTGGTGCGGGGCTGCCCCGACCAGAAAGCAGGCTCCACAAGGGCACGCACCCCACTGGCGTACATGGCTGCGTAGTCATCGGTGGTGCGGCTTGTCATGTGGATGTGCGGGTCGAAGAGGCGCATAGGTGGCTTCCCTTAGGACGAAGTCGAGTAGCTGGAGGAGGCTTGCAGGATCAGCTGGACGTCATCCGGGACAGGTCTCCCTGCGGCGGTGCGTTCGGCGGCGAAGTCGCTCGCCATCCGGGCGAGTTCGTCGTCGGCCCGTTCCGTAAGATGGGCGACGGCCTGGAGACTGATTCCCATGAAGACCAGCTTCAGAACGGCATGGCGCCAGCTGTGCTGGTCCAGATAGGTGGCCGCGAACGGACCGACGGCAGCAGCAACGACACCGCTTTCATTGGTCCGTAGGGCCTCGTTCGTCAGGCGCAGGCCTACGGACACGACGGCGTCGGGAAGTTCCTGCGAGCCTGTGGACAACGCTCCTAATCCCCTGAGTACCCCACGGCGTTCCGCTGAGTCGCCGTCGCCATAGAGCGTCAGCAAGGCCTGAGCCAGTTCATCTAGCGGGAGGACATCCCCCAGTCGACCGATCAACTGGCCCCTCAGGTGGTCACATGCGGTGCCGAAGAGAACACCGGTCGGATCGTTATCCGGACGTATCGGACCGCGGCCGACGTGGCGACGGGCCAAGGTGAAAATCGTGGAAAGGGTGCCGGTTCCTGTGGCGATCGCCGTCGCGCTCTCCTGCAGCCACCGTCCGTTCTCCCCGATCCTCCCTGCGTCGTGCCAGCCGGCGCGAAGGGCATGAATGCTCCGTGCCGCCAGTCCCGGAGCGTCGTACGAGTGTCGAGGTAGCTCTACAGCGGCCACGCCGCGGTAGTCCAATTCGGCCAGGGTAGCGAGTGCCAGGGGCAGGTCCACATCTCCTTCGCCGAACGGGAGGTGTTCGTGGGCATGGGGCCGCATATCGTCCAGTTGCACGTTGGCCAGTAGAGGGCCTGCCAAGAGAAGGGCGCCACGCACACCGTCCGGCTCGACCACGACACAGTGCCCGATGTCCACCGTCACCCGCAGGTTGCGAGGATTCCCCAGTTCCGCCCGAAGACGCAGCACGTCGGAAACCGTTTCCACCACCATGCCTGGTTCAGGTTCGACGGCGAGGAGAACCTCCTTGTCGCGGGCGTATTCGACGATCTCCGCGACGCGTGAGGTGAGCCGCTGCCACCCCACTTCCGCGGTGGTTCCCTCCGGCAGAACGCCGGAGAAGAAGGACACGCATTCTGCCTGCAGGGCTGCTGCGATGTCGATAGCACGGCGGAGGAATACCACGCGGGTTGTTGCCTCGTCATCCACCAGTGCAGGCCGGTGCTTGTGGCGGGGATCGAGCAGGAATCGAGTGCCTGTCTCGATCACGACACGAAGCCCCAGTTCGTCGAGCAGGCGTCGTAATGACTGCAACTGGTCGCCCAGGTCCTCGGCGTAAGGGTCCAGGTGTGGGTGGCCCAGAGTCAGTGCCACGGCGTCGTATCCCTGCTCGGCTATCAGTCCAAGCGCCACAGGCAGGGGATGGTCGGCGAATCCGTTGGTGCCGTACCCAAGGCTGAAGGGCATCGTCGACGTCGAGGTGAGGGCTGATACCGTCATGACTCGCTTATCCTTGAGCCTCTGGGACGGGACCGCAGAATCTTACCGACCAGATCGATGGAGGCAATCACTACTCCAGCGGCAACATTCCCATGGCGAAGCGTGAGTGCTGCCTGCAGGGGGACCATCGCCCGAATTCCTGCCTTCGTTGCCTCGAGTGCGTTGCCAGCCACCGGTTCTCGTGCAGCGCGGGCCTGGGCCGGCATGCACCGCGCCGCGTAGGTGGCCGCCGCCGCAAGTACGGCAAGCGTTCGACTGCGGGGTCCGAGGGTGCCGGCTACGACTGCTCCGGCAAGGAGCCCGGTGCTGGCAGCGGCGCTGGAAGCTATGACCGTCGTTGTTCCTTCGACTTCACCGCGCGACAGGAGGGTGACGGCAATCGTGTGTCCTCCCATGATGCCTGCGGCGGCGAGTGCGGGGCGTAGGTGCCCGAAGCCGGCGCCCATGAGGACGTCGAGGGCGCGGCACGTCCCCATAGTGATCGCGCCGGGCACTGCGTAGTTCTTCGCCAGGAGGTCGTAGGTCCAGATCGAGGTGGCGAGAGGGATTGCCAGTGCGAACGCCCGCCTGCCTCCACCGGTGGCGCTGAGAGCGAGCCCGGCAAGGGTGAGGGTCGAGGCCGCACAGAGGGCGGCACGGGCGCTGATCCTCCCGGACGGAATCGGCCGTTCCGGGCGCTCGTCCGCATCGGTGCCGCGGTCGGAGTAGTCGTTCAGCGCCATGCCGCCCGCATAGAGGCAGGCACTCGCAAGAGGGAGTGCGATCCGGCGACCGCTGAGCATGTGCCCGGCCGCGGACCCACCCGCGAGGGTGTCGCCGAAGACGGTGAGAATGGCCGGGGCCCGGACCAGTTCAAGATAATCGTTGACGTGGCTCATTGCTGATCGACGATTCCCGTGCCGGCTGCCGTCGATGAGCTCATGGTCTGCGCCCATTCCACGAGGATGTCGGTCTGGCGGGAGAAGGAGTGCTCATTACTTCCCCACGGATCCTTGAAGAAGAACCCGAGAGCGCTTACATGGCCCTTCTCGCCGGAGACGTGGGCGAGGGCCATCAGCCGCGAGAGGTCGAGCACCATAGGAGCGGCGAGCATCGAGTCGAAGGCTGTCCAGGTTGTCTGGAGGGTGAGACGGGAACCGAGGAAACCTTCGATGTTGATGTGGTCCCACGCGACTTTCGTCTCGCCCAGATCCTGGACGTTGTCGATGTGCAGTGGGGTGGCGGCACCTCCGGTCAACTCCCGTAGTCCGCGGTTCTTGGACTGAAGTTTCCCCGAAACTGCTCGCGGGTCCGCGAGGGTGGCGCCATCACCACCGCCGAGCAGGTTGGTTCCCGCCCAGGACAGGACGCGGAGCCCGCGCGCGGATAGGGCCGGTGCCACGACGGAACGCAGCCAGGTTTGTCCCGTCTTGCCGTCCTGCCCCGCGGTCGGAACTCCTGAGCCGACGGCAAGTTCGTACAGTGCAGGCACATTAAGAGCGGTGGAGGGAGTGAAACAGACGTAGGGCGAGCCGGCCAGGACGGCGGCGTAGGCGCTGATGGAGCTAGGAGGCAGAACAGAGCGTGACGGGTCTTCCAACGCGGCCAGGAGCATATCGATGTCCGTGAATTCAGGGAGGGTTTCCACGGGCGCTTCGGTGGAGGCCACATCGAGGACGATGACACGGTTCAGGCCGTGGGAGATTCTGAAGTCGGAGATGTCCGAGGCGAGGCGACGCGCTGCCTCAGCTTGTGATTCTGATTCCTGCCGAGGATCGTAACCGGGCCGAACGCGCTGGTCGGCTTCCACGAGCTGGGATCGGACGGACTCGAAGAGGTGTAGGGGTAGCATGCCCGATTCGACGAGTGCCTCGGCGCGCTTCGCCATCGAGACATCACTGATGTCATGGCCGCCCACCACGAAGTCGGCGAACCGAGGAAGATCGACCCCGTCGAACACCGCCTGTTCCGTGACGCATCCGGTGGCGTCAGCGAAGCCGGCTGATATAGCAGCGAGTCCCATCGTGGCCGTCGTCGCCACGGAGCCCCGTGCGCCGATGAGCCAGATACCCGTCTTGCCGTAGTCGTGGGAGGTCGGACCTGCGCTCATGGTTGCGCTTCGTACCGCTTTGGCTGCTGTAGCCACGTCAGTTTCCTTTCAATGTGCTGTGGAGCTTGGCGCACGAGTGTTCGAGACATGGTCGGGAGCATTGGGATGGGTCCTCCGGCTGGCGTAGAGGACATCGGTTGGCACGTGGGCGGCTCCCGAGGGCTGAACGGTCGGGAGGTGCAGGTCAGGGAGCTGGAGCTGTCCTCGACGGATGCGGAGGTGGTGAGGGGCGCACTCCTGATCCACCGCGAAATGCTGCTCGGAGCCGTGCGGTCCGAAGGATCGGTGTCCAGTCGACTTCACCTTCGCCGACATCAGTCCGGATCACGCGCGGGTCACCCTCGAGGAACCCTGATGTGAAATGCAGGAGCTCGACCCCTTCGCGCGAACAAAGGGTGCAAGTGTGAGACCTCGATCAAAACTTCCTCCTTGAAGTGATGCCGCGTCTCTGGCGGGCTGATCGCCTGAGCTGGTGAAGAACACCATGGTCACCCGTGAGACGCCGATCACAACGAACCTAACACGGCTAATAGCGACGAACAACGGATGTCCGCATCCGGACCGCCATATCTAGGGATCGGCGATGAGCAGTTCAGTCGACACTTGAAGGGCTTATGTGAAGTCCGCACCGCTCTTACTTCGAAGCGCCCCCGCCATCGCGAGTGAGGCAATTAGCACGAGATCCCGCGAAGTTCGCTCCCGCTGTTGACTGTGAAAACTGTCGTCGGTTTCGTCGATCCATATGCTCTAATTGCACGGTGACTGACATAAGTAGCTTCGACGGTCTTGCCTCTTCTGGAGCAAGCGAGTTGTTCCAGATCCTCAGAGACGGCCGGCCCCGGACCAGATCCGAACTCGCCGAGCAGATGGGGCTCGCACGGTCGACGGTCACCCTTCGCATCGAGGCGCTCATGGAACTGGGACTCGTGGGCTTCGTCAATGACGCCGTGTCCACCGGCGGCCGTCCTTCTTCTCGGATCGCGCTCAAGGCTGGAAGCAAGGTAGTTCTCGGTGTCGACATCGGCGCATCCCATTTGCAGGTAGCGGTCACCGACCTCACGGGGCATATTCTTCAACAGAGTGCGCGCTCCATCGAGATCACTCAGGGTCCGGATGTAGTGCTTCAAGCCGTTGTCGAACTCGGCAGCAAGCTCCTCATAGACTCCGGTCGAGTTCTGACTGACCTCTTGGCTATCGGGATAGGGGTGCCCGGCCCGGTGGAACACCGTACCGGCAGGCCGATCAACCCGCCCATCATGCCCGGCTGGAACGGCTACGACGTTCCAGGGTACCTACAGCGCCATTTTCACGTTCCGGTACTGGTGGACAATGACGTCAACATCATGGCGCTCGGCGAGCGCAATGTCGCCTGGCCGAAGGTCGACAACCTCGTCTTCGTGAAGGTTGCCACGGGAATCGGCGCGGGCATCGTCTCCAGCGGCATGTTGCAGCGGGGAGCGGACGGCGTAGCCGGCGATATAGGGCACATCCGCGTGCATGGCGGCACCGGGGTCCCCTGTCACTGCGGGAACCAGGACTGCCTTGAAGCAGTTGCCTCGGGGCCGGCTGTGGCGTCCAAGCTACGTGGTCTGGGACTGGAGGCGAGCACCGGTGAGGACGTTGTCCGGTTGGTGGGGGAAGGCAGCACAGGAGCCATCCACGCGGTGCGCCAGGCGGGGAGGGACGTAGGCGAGGTGCTGTCCGCCTGTGTCAGTCTCATCAACCCTTCCGTCATCGTCATCGGCGGCTCCATGGCGCTGACCGGGGAGCAGTTCATCGCGGGTATCCGGGAAATGGTCTACTCACGGACCATTCCGCTGGCGACTCAGCATCTCCAGATCGTCCAATCCAGTTCAGGGCCGAATGCGGGGGTACTCGGCGCGAGCATGCTTGCTATTCATCACGCGATGTCCCCGCATCGCATTGATGCCATGGTCCTCGGTCTCTCCTGATGGATAGCAGATTCTCCGGAGCTTTTTGCGGCCAACTGGCTACTTTTGCTTGACAGACAGCAAAAGCCCGCCCTAGCCTCGAGACACGGATCTGGTCTCGCCCAATACTGAAAAAACGCGGGGTTGCCGCGGAGGACGTAGAAGGTAGGGGCGGGCGGCACGCTGGGGCCCGCTCGCAGTGCAACCAAGCCGTATGCCAATGTCCATTCGTGCAACAAGAAACGCAACACCGCGCTATAGACACCCCGTCTTGTCGGCTCAGGGTCGATCAACCGCGATACCGACGACGAAGCTGTCGTTGACCATCGCGCACGATCGTCGAGGATGGCCGAAGCAGGTCTCCACAGCTTGAGTCGTACGTATTCCCTCATGACCGCTGCGTTGCAGCTCCACATGCTGTCCGGGACCAACGACGGTCCCGACAGTATTCTCGCCAGAAAGGCAAAACACATGTGCTTCGGATTCGATGCCAAAGGTGCCCTCCGCCAATCACTCGAGCAGAAGGGATTCGATCGGCGTAACTTCCTCCGGGGAGCCGTCGCGGCAGGCGTAGGTGCTGGGCTCGCCGGTGTCGGCGGAACCGCTGCCATGGCGGCCCCGGTCGGCAAGGCTGCCGGGCAGCGGGTTCCGCCCGGCCTCATCAGCATCCAGCTCTATACGCTGCGCTCGATCATGTCCGGTGCGGGGGTGGACAGCACGTTCCAGAAGCTTGCCGACTACGGCTACACGAAGGTCGAGCTCGCCGGTTTGTACGGTCGCACCGCCGAGTCGATGCGGTCCACCCTCGACTCGTTGGGTATCACCCCCTCGTCCAGCCACGACGGGATCAGCGCCACCCCGGCGGCCCTGCAAACCAAGATCGCCAACGCGGCCGTCCTGGGCCAGACCTACATGAACGTGCCCTACCTCGCCTCGACCAAGGGCGACGACTGGCGCCTCTGGGCCGACCAGATGAATGTGGAGGCCGCTGCTGCGAGCGATGCCGGCCTGAAGTACGGCTACCACAACCACGCCCACGAGTTCACCACGGTCCTCGAGGACGGTCTCACGCCATGGGAGATCTTCACGACCCGGCTCGACCCGACGCTCGTCCACCTCGAGGTGGACCTCTACTGGGCGGTGACCGGCGGTGTCGGCGTCGGCGCGGCGGATCCGATCCAGTTCGCCATCGACACCATCCAGCAGGCGCCGCAGAAGGTCCTGCAGTACCACGTGAAGGACCGTGACACTGCCGGCGGTTTCGCGGATCTCGGTACCGGAAAGATCGACTTCGGCCGAATCTTCGAAGCGCACAAGCCGAAGGAGTACATCGTCGAGAACGATCAGCCGGACGTGACGCCCCTGCAGACCGCGGAAGTGGGCTACAACTACCTGCGGGCCCTGCGCTACTAGCCGGAGGAAATCCACAGCGTGAGGAGAGCCGGGCCCGCACTTGTGTGTGGGCCCGGCTCTTGCCACGAACAGGCCTGATCAGCTCCAGCCCTGTGGGATCGGGCATCCCTGCCGCCCCTACTAAGCTGGTCGCATGACCGCCGAGACCTCCGCGCAGACCACCGACCGCTCCCGGCTCCTCGAGCTCATCAAGGAACTCGCCGTGGTGCACGAGCGCGTCACGCTCTCCAGCGGCGTAGAGGCGGACTACTACATCGACCTCCGCCGCATCACGCTCCACCACGAGGCCTCCGTGCTCGTGGGACGCGTCATGCTGCAACTGCTCGACGACGCCGGTATCGCCTTCGAGGCGGCCGGCGGTCTGACGATGGGTGCCGACCCCGTCGGGACCGCGGTCATGCATGCGGCGTCCGGGGCTGGACGCCCCATCGACGCCTTCGTGGTCCGCAAGACGCAGAAAACCCATGGGATGGGCCGCCAGGTCGAGGGGCCGGACGTCTCGGGACGCCCCGTCGTCGTGCTCGAGGACACCTCGACCACGGGTGGCTCCGCGCTGACCGCAGTCGAGGGCGTGCGCCGCGCAGGCGGCGATGTCCAGGCCGTCGCGGTCATCGTCGACCGCAGCACCGGGTCGAAGGAGCGCATCGAGTCCGAAGCCGGGGTGCCGTACCTCTTCGCCTTCGGCAAGGATGAGCTGGGCCTCGACTGACGGGCACGCAGCGCAGGGCAGGCAGGACGAAACGACGCGTGGCGAACGATGACGCCCGAACACTGCAGCGGGCGCTGGAGTTCCGCGAATCCTCCCGCCGGTCCTTCCTGATCGGCTCGGCGGCTGCGGCAGTGGTGACCACGGACCTCGCTTTCACGCGCGTCATCCAGTCACAGCGCGAGCAGACGCGGATCCTGCCGCTCGATGACGACGACGCCCGCGCCCGGTTCCCCAACGACCGCTGGGTGCTCTTTCCCGGGTACAAGACCAGTTGGGAGGAGGGGCTATGGATTCTCAACTCGCTGCGTCCGGCTCTGTCGAAGCGTGCGCAGATGGCCGTCATGGGCTACTCGAACCGTGGCCTCGACATCAACAACGTCGTCGCCACGATGAACCGCTACGTGGACAACTTCCGGCTCGAGAAGCTGTACTTCTACGGCCACAGCTTCGGCGGCATGGTCGCGGTCGAGGTGGCTGCCCGCCTCCGTGACCGCGGCATCCCCGTGGAGCTGGTCCTGCTCGACTCGTCCCCGTCCAGCCGTTACGACGTGCTGGACCAGCGGATGTTCGATGGCGTCGTGCTGCTGTACGAGGCCGGCGTGCGCGTGCCGATCAGCGTTCGCGGCACCTACGAACTCGGTGAACGGATAGTCCACAAGAACGAGCGGACGTGGAGCCAGGTCGTCGATCAGACGCTCGAGCAACTCTCGCCGTTGGCGCCGAGCAGCGAACTCATCCAGTCGGAATCCTCGTACATCTACCACTTCGACGTCACCCGCTTCCGGCTGTCGCTCGGCGATACGAGGGTGGTCTTCGCCGGGAACGCGAACGACGGCGTCGTCGACTATGCGAGGGCGCGTTCCGGCTGGGCGCGGGAACTGCCCGACAACATGGTCCCCGTCGACTACGTGACGGACGGTGCGTTGCCTGCCCATGCGAGTCCGCAGTGGAATCCGGGGATATATCAGGACGTCGTGGCGACGGTCCAGCGCGAGTTCGTCCCGGTACCGCGGGGCGGCGGCTGGAAACGCTACTTCTAGGCCCGGACCGGTCGGCTCACACCTGATCGATCAGGTCCGCCACCGAGTTGCAGATCTGCGCCGGGCGGAACGGGTAGGCATCGATGTCCTCCGCCTGGGTGATGCCGCTGAGCACCAGGACCGTGTGCAATCCGGCCTCCATGCCCGCGATGATGTCGGTGTCCATGCGGTCGCCGATCATGGCTGTGGTCTCCGAATGCGCGTCGATCTGGTTCATCGCCGAGCGGAACATCATGGGGTTGGGTTTGCCGACGATGTAGGGGTCACGGCTCGTCGCCGCAGTGATCATGGCGGCGATCGCCCCCGTCGCGGGAAGGGGGCCCTCCTTCGAGGGGCCGGTGACGTCCGGGTTGGTCGCGATGAAGCGCGCTCCTTCGAGGATCAGGCGGACAGCCTTGGTGATCGCCTCGAACGAGTAGGTGCGGGTCTCGCCCAGCACCACGTAGTCGGGATTCGTGTCCGTGAGGACGAAGCCGGCCTCGTGCAGCGCCGTCGTGAGCCCTGCCTCGCCGATGACGTAGGCGCGGCCTCCCGGCAGCTGGTCACGGAGGAACTGCGCCGTGGCCAGCGCCGATGTCCACAGGTTCTCCTCCGGGATCTCCAGCCCGGACGCCTTCAGGCGCGCGGCGAGGTCTCGCGGCGTGTAGATCGAATTGTTGGTCAGGACGAGGAATCGCTTCGACGTGGCCACCCACCGTTCGATCAGCTCGGCTGCGCCCGGAATGGCCTGATTCTCGTGCACCAGCACGCCGTCCATGTCGGTGAGCCAGCACTCGATGTGTTCGTTCTCGCGCATGGATGTCCTTTCAGAGGGTGGAGCTGACCTACGTGGGCCAGTCTTGCATCTTTGCCGCCGACTACGCTGGGACCGTGAGAGAAACACTGTCGGAACCCGTCGACGCCGCAGCGCCGGACGAGGCGCCCGGGACACCCGCCGTCGGCGTCGGACCCTGGGAGGGTGAGTGGCCCGACGGCGATCACTGGGACCGGGGCTTGCTGGCCTCCGGTGACACCCGGAACGTCGTCGATGCCTACCGCTACTGGACGCACGAGGCGATCGTCGCGGACCTCGACGAACGGCGCCACGGTTTCCACGTGGCCATCGAGAACTGGCAGCACGACCTCAATATCGGCTCCGTGGTGCGGACGGCGAACGCCTTCCTGGCGAGGGAGGTCCACATCATCGGGCGACGGCGGTGGAACCGGCGCGGCGCCATGGTCACCGACCGCTACCAGCACGTGCGTCACCACCCCACCGTCGCCGACTTCACCGCCTGGGCCGCAGCTGAGGGCCTGGCCGTGATCGGGATCGACAACTTCCCCGATTCCGTACCCCTCGAGACCTTCGAGCTGCCCGAGAAGTGCGTGCTGGTGTTCGGGCAGGAGGGACCCGGCCTCACGCCCGAGGTGCACGAGGCGGCCGAGGCGACCCTCTCGATCGCTCAGTTCGGCTCGACGCGCTCCATCAACGCCTCGGCTGCCGCTGCCATCGCGATGCACGGCTGGGTGCGGCGGCACGTGTTCGGCCAGCACGCCTGATCGAAGGCCGTCGGCGCCTGATCGAAGACCGCCGGCGTGCGCCGTCGTCATGAGCACCGACGTCCCCTGCGTCCGGGAGGTCCGCTCGCTAGGATGAGGAGCAAAGCACTCACCACCACTAAGGAGTCCCCAGTATGCCTATTGCCAGCCCTGATGTTTATGCCGAGATGATTGATCGTGCGAAGGCGGGCGGTTTTGCGTTTCCTGCGGTGAATGTGACGTCGT